>JAYSVM010000085.1:0-19029 GCA_043718495.1 Oscillatoriales bacterium
GGGCGTCGATCCGAGTGCGCCATGAGGCTTTGGGAAACCCAACTCTTCCCAAATAATGTGTTGGGTTTCCCAAAGCCTCAACCCAACCTACATTCTACATTCCCTACCCGAAAATCATCTCCAATGCTACCAAATTTGATATTAATCACGATTTATTAACACACCCTAAACCTAGAAAAATGAACGACTTTTCTGCTGCTTCAACAACGATTCTCGACTTCCTCACCTTGCTGGAAGTGGAACAAGCCAAAGAAACAAGCGAACTATTCAATACTGCGATTTGGCAAGACCTGAATCAACTCAATTTAGACTTAAATGTAATTAGCAACCCGAAAAAAATTGCTTTAGCGATTCTACGTTGGTGCGAAAAACATACAGAAATCTATCAGCTATTTAAGAGTGAAGATTGGTCAAAACTTCGCGGTGATATAGTGGGTGATGACGACCTAGATATTCCTATTACACCCGGAGATAATGAGGCGGAGATTATTCGGAATCGAGACAGAATCCAAAAGGTAATTCAGGAAAATCAGGAACCGCCCAACCAGGATTTACCCAATAATTCCGAACCAGATTAACCGCAATGTCCAACGAATCCGATCCGATTTATTACGCTTTAAATGTTAGGTTGTTTGCATTCACCCTGCAATCTGGTTCGTATTTAGATTCCCAAGAACTAATCAACGAATCTCCCCAAACTTTTCTGCACAAGTATGAGAAAATCTTAAAAGATAATTTTAGTGACAAGCTGAAGTTTCCCGATTCATTCCCACAGGTTCGGCAAGATTTGCCCGATTCAGACAACTACGAATTACTGGATTACCGCACAAAAGGGACGCGACAGTTTTTGCGGCTGTTAAGTAAAGACACAAACCAAAATCCGATTCAGCCTAAATCTTTATACCGTCTGTTGGTGTATCCACAGAAACTCAGCGATACCTACGCTTTGTCAATCAATATTTTTCGTCCGCAAGATGAGGGTTTTGATGGTGTAAAATTAAGTAAGGTTGGTGAATTCAATCCGAATCAATGCTTGACTCTCAAAAATGACCCGCATTTTATCGGACAAACTTTTTTAATCACGGCTTATTTGTCTGAATCCCAGCCAACTAAACCGGAAGACTTAAAAACTAATGCCGAAAATTTGCTAAAGCAATTATTCGGTGATGTTTGTCCTGATTTTTATCAAGCGGATAATTTCTTAGATGGTTGCATTCTGGAATTTAGTCGGCCGAAAACATCCAAAATTCGCTATCTTGTGCTGTTCTATTTTGCTGAGGCGACTTCGGAACAACTCAACGAAATATATTGGGATTTGCCGGAACTATTTTTATACTATCATAAAATCACGAATGTTTTCCAAAATAGTCGCAAATATGCGGCGGAACTTGATCGATTAATCTTACAAGAGATTGAAAGTAAGTCGAAGTTGCCAGATGCTTTGGATTTGAATTCGTTAAAAATTCAACTCAAGGAACTATTGACAACTGTTCCGAAATATACTTTGAAACTGCGGGATCTTGAAGATTGTTTGAATACTCTGAATATTCATGCCAGAAATTATCAACTAAAATTGAAGCGTTTGCAAGGTCAAGTAAATGATGAGTTGGATTTATTCAGTCGGTTTGCGGAACGAGAAAGCGAAACTTTTCGATTGCAAATTGAAGCTGATTTGAATTATTCTAAACCGGGCTCTCAGTTGCTGGATCAAGCGATTTCTAGTATTCGCGGTTTGGTGGAAATTGACCAAGCTGAATGCGATCGCCAATTACAAGAAACTTTACAGGAGAATGAGAAAGGTGACAAGAAGCGCGATCGGGATTTAGAAAATACGATTCAAGCCGTCGGTACCGGTATCGGCGTCGGAGTCGGCTTTGCGGGAATCTTAGCCGCCGGCTACCCTTTAATCGACGAAAAACCTTGGGATTTTCCCTCTCCCCAGCATCCTGTGTTACCGCCGCATCCCTTCATTGTCGCCGTTGTAGTTAGTTGTTTGTGCGGTGGAGGTTTGGGATGGTTGGCTTGGTTTTGGACTCAACGCCACCTCAAGAGTAAATCATTATCTGGGGAGGCAATTTCACCTAGTCCCGAAAGTCTACCTCCCTCTTAATTCTTCATCACAATCAAAGAAACCGGGTTTTTCCCCGAATTTGGGAGTTGTCACTAAGTCTGTCGCAAAAACCCGGTTTCTGGCCACCTACCCACTCGCACAATCTAAGAAACCGGGTTTTTCCCCGAATTTGTGATTTTTCACTAAGTCTGTGGCAAAAACCCGGTTTCTGGCTACCATTAGGAATTTACACTGTCTTAGCCCACTCAATCCAAGTTTCCATCGGGCGGAAACCGACTGATTGGTAAAGCTTTGTCGCACCTGTCAAACTGTCAGCATCGACGCTGAGTTTAGCCGTATTTGCACCGGCGGCTTTTAACCGGTGCAAGCCAGCCAGCAGCATCGCTTTTCCTAAACCCATTTTCCGATAGTCGCGCCGCGTACCCAATAATTCAATCCAGCCGTCTTTTGTACTGCTATTGGTATTTTTTTGGGGTTTGATTTGACAGTCGCAGAAAGCTGCAAATTGCCGATCGCCCGAAACAGCAATTAAGTCCAATTCTGGCTGATAATTCGGGTCTTGCATCCAGTATCGCACAGTTTCAGCCGTTAAATCGTGGTGATTCCAATGATCGATGAATGACTGGTTGAACATCTCTACCCAAGGTTGGATGTCTTTTTCGCCCGATACGTGGGTTAATGCAAAGTCTGCGGGGAATTGGGGTGTGGGTATGGGATCACAAAGCGATCGGGCCATTGTCCAAAAATAGCGATCGACTTCAAAACCCTGTTTCTCAAGTAGCCTGATTTCATCGGTTTTATCTTCCCGGCTGTAGGTTCGCAATTTCGCGGGTAAATTCTGTGCTTTTCCTACTTCACTCAGCCGTGTTTCTCCCCATTTAATTATGTCTTTTTCTAAGTCTTCGCCACGGACATTTGGATGCACATAAAACCAGAGGCAAGCATCTATTTCATCCTGGGAATCGGGCATATCTAACAGTGCTAAACCGATGAGTTTATAGTTGCCATCTTCCCATAATTGCACGTCGCGGGCTTTGTCTAGTTTGGGTGCATCTAGGATTAGCTTGAGTTCAGTTGCTGAGACTTCTTCGCCGAGTTTATCGATTGCTTCGCAGATGTCGATCAAATTTGCGATCGCACACCAGTCAGTTTCGCCCCCGTAAGAGCGCATTTTCAAGGTAGTCATAAAAAACTTACAATCCGTAATTTCGGATTGTTCCTATTAGTGGATATTGACAAATGAGTACAGTAATTCAGACATTTTGCACAAATGTCAGTAACAGGCAAGATGCCTATTCCACAAGAAGTAAATGTTCTTGTGTGGCGGGTTTCGATGTCCGCGCCTAAACTGCTTTTAGTAGGGAAACGGCATTGCCGTGTCCTTTGAGAATGGCATTGCCGTGTCCTTTGATAATGGTGTTGATAAAACTCAGAAACCTGTTTATATCACCCAGGCTTTCAGGCTTTATCTCATGGCGCAATCATAAAAATTAGTTTGCCCTTTTGGGCTGGTTTTGTGTGTGAATTTATGGCTGGATGTCGATGAGCCGCGCTCTCTTTCGTTACCGAGCTTGGTGCTTGAGTAACTATCATTTGAATAAGGTTTATTAAGCTAAGTAAAGAAGTTATCACCTCTATTGGGTAGTTGATTTTTACTTTTGCTATCTGATTAAATTATAACCGCAGCGGTTGTTTTTGGCAAGTTTGAGATGAAGCCAATCTTGCTAGTCCGGTAGGGACACGGCACTGCCGTGTCCCTACAGCCGTCTGGTGTATTTAATCTATTTAATAAACGTTATATCAGGGAGGGTGAAATTTAGACTAATTTTAAACTAACGTTAAACTAAAATTTCTGATTGATAGAAGGTTAAATTTATGTTGGACAACCTGGATTTAGATATTTCCCTGGATAAGGAAACCTATGATGCCAAGATCGAAGTTTTAATGCAACAGTTGCGATCGCTCCAACTAACCTGCTGGGAAAAAAAACTGCCCATCATCATTGTCCTCGAAGGTTGGGCTGCTGCGGGCAAAGGTGCTTTGGTTAAAAAAATGGTGGGTTACATGGATCCACGAGGATTTACGGTACACCCGATTTGGCCACCGTCAGATGCAGAAATGGGCTATCCTTTTTTGTGGCGGTTTTGGCAGAAACTTCCAGCCCGCGGTCGCATTGGTTTTTTCTATCATTCTTGGTACACTCATGTGCTAGAAGACCGATTGTTCGATCGCGTATCCGATGCCCAAGTACCCACAGCCATCAGACAAATCAACTCCTTCGAGCGCCAGATGGTAGATGACGGCGCAGCAATCGCCAAATTCTGGATTCACCTCAGCAAAAAAGAACTCAAACACCGACTCAAAAAACTCGAAGAGGACAGCCTACAAGCTTGGCGAGTGCGCCCCGAAGACTGGAAACAAGCCAAAAAATACACAGAATACAAAACTTTTGCCGAGGAAATGGTAGCTCAAACTGGGACTGGACCAGCACCCTGGACATTAGTAGAAGGTGATTGTCAACGGTGGGCGAGAGTCAAGGTTCTCACACAAATGGCAGCCACAATTACAGAAGCCTTAGACAGACAAATGATGCAATCAGTACCGATACAATTGCCGCATCAAGAACACTTACAACCTACCGAACCAGATTTACTTGCCCAAGTCGATTTAACTCAATCGCTGTCGCCCGAAGAGTACAAACAGCAACTGCGTGAAGAACAAACCCGTTTTGGCAAATTGCAACAAAGCATCGACGAAGATCAAATACCTGTGTTAGTGCTGTTTGAAGGCTGGGATGCGGCCGGCAAAGGAGGAGCAATCAAACGCTTGACGGACATCCTAGACCCCCGCAGTTACACAGTTAATCCCTTTGGGGCCCCGACAGATGAAGAAAAAGCCCATCAATACCTGTGGCGATTCTGGCGGAAGTTGCCAACTGCTGGGAAAATTAGTATTTGCGATCGGAGTTGGTATGGTAGAGTTTTGGTCGAGCGAGTCGAAGGATTTGCGATCGAACCAGAATGGCGCAGAGCTTACCAAGAAATCAACGAATTCGAGGAGCAACTCACCAGTTTCGGTTGTGTCTTAGTTAAATTCTGGCTGCATATCAGTCCTGATGAGCAACTAAAACGGTTTACAGAACGACAAAATAATCCCTTCAAACAATACAAACTCACCGACGAAGATTGGCGGAATCGCCAAAAGTGGAATTTTTATGAAGTCGCAGTGAATCAAATGATTCAGCGCACCAGTACACCGACTGCTCCCTGGACACCAATTGCGGCCGATGACAAGTATTATGCTCGTGTTAAAGTAATTCAAACGGTAACGCAGGCAATTCGGAATCAACTGAAACGCCGATAAATTGGTAGCAGTGAATGGGTAACAGGTAATGGGGAAAAATAGCAGACAGCAGGAATCAGGCAAAATAGTCAATTCCACCTGCCTGTATTCGACCGATTACCAATTACCAATCAACTATTGCCAGTTATCAATTACCCAGTAACTAAATCCAGTAACTTAAATACAGACAATATTGCAAGATGTTTGTACTACTAGCTCGCGTTCTATTTCTATTCCTGTTGTTCTCACTAATCAGATCTTGGTGGGATCAATCAGGAGGCAAAGACAATCCATTATTAGATCGGCTGCGTGTCTTATTGCTGATCAGCTTTTTGCTGCTGGCATTTTTTGCCTCCGATACCCCCGTCGGAGATGCGATTGGTGGTCTACTAGCTTTCTTCTTTCAGCCGCTAGGTTTTTCGATTACGTCGCTGGTGATTGCATCAGCCTTGATCACAAACGGTGGTATCAAGAACCCAGCACCCAAATTAATCCTGGCATCCCTGCTAGTTTTGATACTTTCGAGTATGCCTGTTGTGTCCCACTGGTTCGTCGATCAAGCAGGACGGGAAACCGCAGCCAATGCTCAGACAGCTTGCTGTGACCAAACTGCTGCGGCAATTGTCCTGTTGGGCAAGGGGACCACTCAGCCTCACATCCCCAACCAGGTGTCGATTCAACTAACAGATACAGGCAATCGTTTGCCCTATGCTGCTGTGCTTTACAGAAAACAATTAGCACCTTTGGTGATTGTGACTGCTGGGCCCAGACAGGAGTTGGAGAGTTATGATAGCGAAGCTAAGGATATCCAGACTTTGCTTGCTAGCAACATGGGTGTTCCTCGCAGCAACATTGTTCTTGATGAGAACGGCAAGAACATTCGCACCAGCGCTAAGGAAGTGAGAAAGATTTTGGATAGCCGGGGCATCGATCGCAAGGTACTCCTTGTTACTTCTGCGATTCAGATGCGCCGTGCCACCCGTGCTTTTGCTAATGCGGGAATCGAGGTGATTCCTAGAGCTACCGATTCCTACACTTTTCAAGCCACATCAGGAGGGAGGTCTAGGCTGCATATAAATGCCGCAGATTTTCTGCCCACTGCAAGAGCTTTGCTAAGGACGACTGAAGTATTTGATGAATACTTCAGGCAGTTTTATGACTATTTGTATTACTGGCAGGGTCGAGATGCCTAAAATCCCGCCTAACAGCTACTGAGCGAAGCGTCGCACTGAGCCCTTTAAATCGAAGCGAACGGCTATGCTCAGGATCAACTCCGCCGAAGTCTCGAAGTGTTGTTAGGCAATGCAAACTGCTCCCCAGATTGGTTTAACATCTCACTAGATGAAGGAGACCTTTGTGGGGAGTTGTAGTGGTATTTTCTGATTCCGGCGGGGTCGCCGACAGCCAGGTTGACTATCAATAAAAACACCGCCCAAAAGATATTTGTTTCCCATGCAGGGGCCGGTTTTTTCGGTTGCTCTGCGGCTTTGACTGACTCGACGTTGACTTTGATGTCTAGTTTGCCTTCAATTTCTTTGCCTTTGAGAACTCCGTCGCTGCATACACCCTTAAAAATCATCGGAGCAGGTTTTGCCGCTTCTTCTGGTTTTTTGTCTTCTGTTTTCGCTGCATCTGTCATTTTGGTGTCCTGATTGTGGTGAATTCTGTTGAATAGTAAATTCTCAGAGGTTCGGGGGGTTTTCCGGAAGGATTACCGATTTCTCTGAAAAAATTAAGTAGTAGAAGCACCCTGCCCCCTTGTTGGGGTTTGAAAATCACGATCGCGATTGGCCCTGTTATTCCTGGTTGTTTGGTTAACAACTTTGCGTTTAAAGCTGCTATTTATTTATCTGGGTTAAGAGCAGGTTTTTATGCAAAGCAATTTTTTTTCTTGAATTTATTCTAAAATTGGATTTAAAAAGATTTGTGATCTCGATCGGGCTGTTGACTGTTAACTGCGTCGCGCTGAGCCCTTCGACTACGCTCAATGACCGATGACCGATGCCCGATGCCCGATGCTCAATGCCCTATGCCCTATGCCCGCTATATCTCGTCTGCAAGCAGAACAATTGGAAGCTTGGGCAACAGAGGCAATTAATCGCAGCCTGTCGGGTCAAATGCCCGCATACATACCCCTGCTTGCTCAAGCCGATCGCCAAAAGTTTGCCGTGCAAATTCGGTCAATTGATGGTGAAAAATTCAGCTTAGGTAACGCCGATCAAATATTCCCGTTGATGAGCGTAGTTAAGCCTTTTTTGCTGCTTTATCTACTGTGTGAATTGGGGGAAACAGCGGTATTTGAGAAGGTTGGTTGGAAACCTTCGGAACTGCCTTTTAATTCTCTGACTCAACTCCAAATAGACCAGGGAAAGCCGAGAAATCCGATGATTAATAGCGGGGCGATCGCCCTGGCATCTCTGATCCCTGGTAAAAATGCGGTCATTCGCTGTCAAAACTTCCTCAATTGGCTGAATCAACAGGCAGAGAGTGAGTTCTTTGTTGATGAGTTAATGTTGGATTCGGTGAATGCAAATCCTAATCAAAATAATCGGAATCTTGCCTTAGAAATGGTAAAATCTGGTGTAATTCCCGATCGCGAAATTGCTTTGGAAACCTACAATCGGGTCTGTTGTTTGTCTGGAACTGTGGAGGATTTGACTAGGCTGGGAATGCTATTGGTCAATAGGGGCGATCGCAAAATTTCAGAACATGGCCGCACTGTCAAAGCATTGATGGCAACTTGTGGTTTGTATGAGGCATCGGGACGCTTTGCCCTGCGGGTGGGATTACCTACCAAGTCGGGAGTTAGCGGGGCTGTACTGTCGGTGATTCCGGGTCAAGGTGCGATCGGCTGTTATAGTCCGCCCCTGGACAAAGAGGGAAATTCTGTAGGTGGCTTATTTTTGTTGGAACAAATAGCGAAATCTTTGGAACTGAGTATTTTTGCATAAGACATCTCCCAAAAAGCCTGTCTTGAACAGGCAGGATGCCTGTTCCACAATAATTATTAAAGATATCTAATAGAAAAGACCTGTTCCGATGTAGACGGCAAAAGGTAAAATGGACTGTTGAATCTAGGTTATATAGAGCAGGAGAACATTTTCAGTGGCAATAGAAGTAGGTCAGAGAGTTAAGGTGCGCCGTCTCAGAGATCGGATGCCTGCAAATATCGTGAGTAAGTTGAAAACGAATCCAGTAGGCACTGTTGACAGTTTCAGAATGGTTGACGGCAGTGGAGTAGGTGTGGTTGTTAAGTTTGACGGTTTTGCAACTTGGTTTTTTGAAGACGAACTGGAAGCCGTTTAGCAGATGCTGAAGGAAGAAGGAAGAAGGAAGAAGGAAGAAGGAAGAGGGAAGAGGGAAAATTTTCCCAACTCTTCCCCTCTCCCACTCTCCCCCTCTCCCCCTCTCCTCTTCCTCGACTCTCCCCTCCCCACTCTGGCTGAAGATTGCGTTTAAATGTTAAGTATTAAGCTTTGGCAGTGAGAACAGAAAATGGCTTTGATTTTAACATTTTTGGGCAAAGGCGGCACTGGCCGTAGTACGATCGCGATCGCAACTGCGAAGAAATATGCGGCTCAAGGCAAGCGAGTTCTGCTGCTGAGCCAAGATCCAGGGCCTGGATTAGGCATTCTCCTGGGAACTCCCCTGACTTCGAGCCCGCAAGAAATCGCCCCCAATTTCAAAGCAGTTCAGGTGCAAAGCGCGCCGCTGCTGGAACGTAGATGGGACGAAGTTAAACAACTAGAAGCTCAATATGTCCGCACACCCTTTTTTAAGCAGATTTACGGTCAAGAATTGGGGGTGTTACCGGGAATGGACAGCGCGTTGGCCCTGAATGAACTTCGGGAATATGACGATAGCAAACAATATGATGCGATCGTTTATGATGGCACCGGCGGCATGGATACGCTGCGGATGCTGGGAATGCCGGAAATTTTGAGTTGGTACATCCGGCGCTTTCGCCAAGCTTTGGTAGATTCCGATTTGGGTAAAGCTTTATCGCCGTTTATTCAACCGGTGATTAGTACGGTGTTGACTGTGGATTTGTCGGGGGATAATGCTACTAAGTCTACTCAGCAAGTCGATAATTTTTTGGATAAGGGTAAGGAAGCGTTGGCAAATCCGAACCGTACTGCTGCTTATTTGGTGACGAATGGGGATGCAAGTGCGATCGCAACCGCCCGCTATCTTTGGGGAAGTTCTCAACAGATTGGTTTGACTGTAGGCGGCGTGATTCTCAATCAAGTACCAGTAACAGAAACTATTGCGACTGATTTCAATCCTTTAACAGCAGTTTCGGTGCCGGCCCATAGTGAGAATAATTGGCAACCGCTAATTGATGCTTTACCCGATTTTTCTGAGGCGATAAGTGCTCCTAAGCCGATCGATATCAATATTGCCCAGCGTCAAGTTAGTTTATTTTTGCCTGGATTTGACAAAAAAGAAATTAAATTGATTCAATCGGGGCCAGAAGTGACGATCGAAGCAGGCGATCAGCGGCGTAATATTTTGTTACCTCCGCAGCTAACTGGAAAATCTGTTACGGGCGCTAAGTTCCTAAATAGTTATTTGATCGTGTCTTTTTAGGAGTTATGGAGTAAGATTAAATGAACCGCGAAGACGCTAAGGACACGAAGGAAGAAAAAGAAGGAGATATAGTTATTCCTTCGCGCTCTTTATGTCTTCGCGGTTCGTTCAAAAGTATGAACAAAGATATTGCAAAGAACCTTGCTTTCAGATTAATAACTTATCTAATCTTTCCCATATTTCTATCTGTCTCTAGTGCCGAAATTATCTTACGGGTTGCGGGATACAAACCATTACAAATAGAAAATGTTGATGTTGCTATTCAACCCAAAGGTAACTTTTTCACTAAGGATTCTGAACTAGGCTACAAGCATTTGCCGGGGAAATTCAAAGTAACACTTAACGGCAATTACTCGTTTAACGCTACTCATCTCAATAATAGTTTAAGAATTACACATCCTCTAAATACTTACAATTTACAGTCAAAAAAGCCTGAAATTTGGATATTTGGCTGTTCTTTTACCTACGGTTGGTCATTGAATGACAGTGAAACTTATGCTTGGTTGCTACAAGAAAAATTACCCAAATATGAAATAGTAAATTTTGGTGTTAATGGCTACGGGAATATACATTCACTTATTCAGTTTAAACAAGCACTGAAACAAGGAAATAAACCCAAGGTTGTTGTAATTTCCTATGCGGGATTTCACGACAGACGCAATACTTTTTCCAGGGCGAGAAGAAAGCAAATGGCTGCTTGGAATAAACTCGGCGTTCTTTTCCAGCCTGATGCTAGGCTGAATAAACAAAATAGTTTTACTTACAATATGGTAAAACTTGAGTATCAGGAGTTGCCGTTGATGCGGGTTTCGGCGTTAGTGAATTTTCTGGAGGTTAGTTACAATCAATTTGAGGAGGAGTTTTACAGAAGCCACGAAGTTTCTCTGGCAATTATTGCAGCGTTTAACCGTTTGGCTGAGGCGCATGGGGTGAAGCTGGTGGTTGCGGGAATTAACCCTGGTGCTGCTAAAATGTTGGCGGAGTTGAATCAGGAGGGTATTGCGACGGTCAATATTTCTGTTGATTTGAAAATACCCGCTAATAATAATTTACCGCATGATTTGCATCCAAGTGCGATCGCCAATCAGCAATACGCACAAAAATTAGAAAGTTTCTTGCAAAATATCGAATGAATTTGAAATCTTCCAGCATTGTCAATTTCTTCATCCTGAGATTACGGAGTTTTAAATACAAATCATTTTGTATTTGCTGTCATCGTTTTTGCCACAGATATAAGCTGAGCCGGAGTTAAATCATCCTCTGGATTGGCAACTGGGCCCCAGTTTGTATATTGAGTGGTTCTGCCTGCACGTATTGCCGCAAAGGCTCGAATAGATTGCAAGTTACCGCGAGCCATTTCAAAATAAGTGTAGGTGGCTCCCCAGCACAGGAATTCATTGGTAATTCCTCCGATTCTTCCATTGCCTAAATTCATAATTTTTACTAAAGAAACAGAGACATTCGTTAGACAAGCTTTGTTATAATAAGAATAAGCTACCGGAGCTTTCTCATTGTATTTATAGTTAGTTGCAAATATTGCTAGCTCAGAGGAAGTCATAGCGAAACAAGGATTTGCTGTGGACAGAAAAGCAATTGTAGTAGTTAGTAATTTTTTCATGATATGAAACCTTTTCTATTTACTAAGTAGAGGGTGGGCAAATGCCCGCCCTCTAACAAATTACCCCATAATCTCACCAAAAAAGGCGATCGTCTCTTTCAACGATTTCACAAACACATCAATCTCCTCATAGGTATTGTAAAAATACAAACTTGCTCTAGCGGTAGATGAAACGTTCAAATAGCGGTGCAAAGCTTGCGTGCAGTGATGTCCCGATCGAATTGCGACTCCCTCCTCATCCAACATCGTAGCCAAGTCTTGAGGGTGAATTTCTCCCGCTGTAAATGCCGCTAACGCCGCCCTACCTTCGCCGTTGCTGTCTGGCTGTGGGCCGTAGATTTTAATTTCGGGAATTTGACGCAATTGTTGGAACAGATAAGCCGTCAATTCTGCTTCGCAAGCGTGAATCTGATCCATGCCAATGTTAGTAAGATAATCGATTGCTGCACCAAGGGCGATCGCCTCTCCAATCGCAGGTGTGCCCGCCTCAAACTTGTGTGGCAAATCGGCATAGGTGGAATATTCGAGAAACACGTCAGCAATCATTTCACCACCGCCGAAAAACGGAGGCATTTCTCTCAGCAAATCCAACTTTCCATACAAAAAACCGATGCCAGTTGGAGCACACATTTTGTGCCCGGAAGCAACTAGCCAATCGCAATCCATTGCCTGCACATCTATTACCATATGCGGCACACTTTGGCAAGCATCAATTAAAACTTTTGCGCCGAAACTATGGGCGATTTGGCAGATTTCGTTAACTGGATTGATGCAGCCCAAAGTGTTTGAAACGTGAACGATTGAGACTAGCTTAGTTTTATCGGAAATCAGCGTTTTGAACTGCTCTAAATCAAACTCCTGAGTCTCCGTTAACTCGACAAACTTCAGCACTGCGCCAGTTTTTTGAGCAATCATTTGCCAAGGAACCAGATTGCTGTGATGTTCCATTACTGACAGGATGATTTCATCTCCGGCTTGCAAATTGTTCAAACCCCAAGAATAAGCAACTAAATTAATCGCTTCGGTAGCATTCCGAGTGTAGACAATTTCTTGTCGCGAAGCCGCATTGATAAAAGCAGCAACTTTATCTCTAGCGCCTTCGTAAGCATCTGTGGCTTTCCCACTGAGAGTGTGGGCACCGCGGTGGACGTTAGAATTATATTGTTCGTAGTAATCGCGCCAAGCATTAAGGACAACTAGAGGTTTTTGAGATGTCGCTGCATTGTCGAGATAAACTAGGGGTTTACCGTTGACTTTTTCCTTGAGAATTGGGAAGTCACCGCGAACTTTTGAGGCTAATGTTTTTTCTTGAATAAGTGTCATATTTTTTGAAGTTAGTATTGATTTTGGGCGGGCTAGAAGCCCACCCCACAAAACATTGATATTTGTGGAACAGGCTTCTAGCCTGTTCCTGATTCTGGGCGGGCTAGAAGCCCACCCCACAAAACATTGATATTTGTGAAACAGGCTTCTAGCCTGTTCCTGATTCCTCTATCCTTGGATAGCCATGCAGGTAGAAAGCATTTTTGCTACCCCAACAATTGGCAATTTATCCAGAATCTCTGCTGCAAAAGCATCAATCAGCAAATAGCGGCTTCTCTCTAAATCCAAACCGCGACTTTGCAAGTAGAAGAGTTCATCATCTTCTAATTGGCTGACAGTTGCACCGTGGGAACATTTAACATTGTCGGCGACAATTTCTAATTGCGGTTTAGTGTCTACGCGAGCTCTTGATGACAGCAACAAATTCCTGCTCAATTGTCCCGCATCTGTCAATTGTGCGGCTTTGGGAACGAAAACTTTGCCGTTAAATACAGCGCGGGCTTTGTTACCAATGATGCACTTGTGCAGTTGGCGACTTGTACCGTGGGGATGATTGAAATTAATCAAGCTGTGAGTGTCGGATAACTGTTCGCCAAAGGCTACGGTTAAGCCGTTGAGAGTTGTTTCAGTCGCTTCGCCGTGCTGGAATACTTCTAAATTGTGGCGCGATATTTTGCCGCCCAAGCTGATAGCATGACAAGTATAGCGACTATTGCGGGATTGTGCGATCGAACTTCTGCCAATATGCACAACGTTTAAACCTTCCCGCTGGAGTCGAACATGATTCACAGTAGCATTTTCGCCGACAACAACATCGGTGACAGCATTCGTAAATGCAGCGACATTGCCAATAGTTGCGTAATCCTCAACCAGCGTGACGTTGCTTCCAGGCTCTGCTATAACCACACAGTGTGGCTGACACATGGTCGGAGATGCCCCTGGTGCGGTCAGGAATAGTAAATGAATCGGAGTATCAAGGGACATATTAGCAGGTACGAACACCACCGCTGAATCCACCAAACCCGCGACATTTAAAGCAGTAAATACTTCAGTTTGTTGTCTGTGCTTGCTCAAAACATCGGTGATCCGCACCTGATATTTTTCGGGTACGTTAGATAGATTACCTACATAAAAGTCTGGCAAATTCACCGCTGACAAATCCGGTGCATAAACACCGTTGACGAATACCAATCTTAAAGGTAAATCATCCTTGTTTTTCACAGGCATAGTAATATCAGACAATTTAATTGCTGACTGATTACTCTGGGGCACATTAAACTGAACTTGCGACAGTGGCGACAAATCAGTAAACCGCCATTCTTCATCCCTCACAGTTGGGAAGTTCGCAGAAAGAACGTATTGAGTCGCAGTGTCGCGCAAATCATCCAACCCGAAAGCAGAACTTTTGGCATTAGATTCACCCAATTTTTCGCACTGATTCACCAAACCAGCCAAAAACATTTCTCTAGTAGCAACCTGAGTATTAATCATCGCGCGCCAACTCCTGCTGCTTCTTCTTCCACAACCCAGTCATAGCCGCGTTCTTCCAATTCCAGTGCCAACTCTTTCGGGCCAGTCAAGATAATTCTACCAGCTTCCATGACGTGAATGAAATCAGGGACAATGTAATTCAACAAGCGCTGATAGTGAGTAATTACCAACATACAATTTTCAGCAGTTGACAACTGATTCACACCGCCGGCGACAATCTTGAGAGCATCGATATCCAAACCCGAATCAGTCTCATCCAAAATAGCTAATTTAGGTTCTAATATAGCCATTTGCAAAATCTCATTCCGCTTTTTCTCGCCGCCGGAAAAACCCTCATTGACGCTGCGGTTCAAGAAGGAGTCATTCATCTTGACAATATCCAGTTTTTGCTCTACAAAATCTTGGAAATCAAAAGCATCTAGTTCTTCTAAGCCTTGATGTTTGCGGTGAGCATTGTAAGCCACGCGCAAGAAATCGACATTGCTAACGCCGGGAATTTCTAAAGGATATTGGAAAGCTAGAAACACGCCAGCTAAAGAGCGTTCTTCTGGTGGTAATTCTAGTAAGTTTTGACCTAGGAATGTAACTTCTCCGCCCGTTACCGTATAAGCGGGATGGCCGGCTAATATTTTGGATAAGGTGCTTTTTCCTGAACCGTTGGGGCCCATGATGGCGTGGATTTCACCTGATTTAATTTCCAGGTTCAAACCCTTGAGGATTTGGGTATCTTCGACATTCGCAGTTAAGTTGCGGACTGATAATACCACTTGACTATTTTCTACAATCATCTCTTTTTTTCCTTTGCCTCAATGCAGTTTACTTGTTTGTTTTTCTTGTTTCTGGACTCTACTCATTGGTGACAGTTCGTAGGTTGGGTTGAGCGATAGCGAAACCCAACTTTTGGGGCTTCTTTGGGCCTCTTTCGTTGGGTTTCGTTGCTCAACCCAACCTACAAATTATCTAATCTTTCGTAAGTTGGGTTGAGCGATAACGAAACCCAACTCTTTGAGGTTTCTTGGGGCCTCTTTCGTTGGGTTTCGTTGCTCAACCCAACCTACAAATTATCTAATCTTTCGTAAGTTGGGTTGAGCGATAGCGAAACCCAACTCTTTGAGGTTTCTTGGGGGAATCTTTCGTTGGGTTTCGTTCATCAACCCAACCTACAACTATGCGCTTAAGTTATCATCAATTGGCAGAATCTGGAAGGGTTTCTCGCCCACAAAAGTTATCCGACACTTCCTTCCAATTTCAAACTCAACAATTTATCAGCTTCCGCCGCAAATTCCATTGGTAACTGATTGAACACATCTTTACAGAAACCGCTAATCATCATTGAAATTGCATTTTCTGCGGAAATTCCCCGTTGGGCGAAGAAGAACAATTGCTCTTCCCCAATTTTGGAAGTCGATGCTTCGTGTTCCACTTTAGCAGTATGGTTCTGCACTTGAATATATGGGAAAGTATTCGCTTGAGCGTTATCCCCAATCAGCATCGAATCGCACTGAGAATAATTCCGAGCACCTTTAGCACTAGGCCCCATTTTTACTAAGCCGCGATAACTGTTGGAAGAATTCCCCGCTGAAATTCCCTTGGAAATAATCGTGCTGCGAGTGTTTTTCCCGACGTGGATCATTTTAGTTCCAGTGTCAGCTTGCTGTTTGTGGTTTGTCAGCGCTACTGAGTAGAATTCGCCTACTGAGTTGTCGCCAACTAATACGCAACTGGGATATTTCCAAGTAATCGCGGAACCTGTTTCTACTTGCGTCCAAGAAATCTTGGAATTGACTCCTTGACACAAGCCGCGCTTTGTCACAAAGTTGTAAATTCCGCCTTTACCATTTGCATCGCCGGCGTACCAGTTTTGCACTGTTGAATATTTGATGTCGGCATTATCCATTGTTACCAATTCCACGACGGCGGCGTGCAGTTGGTTGGTGTCAAACATCGGTGCGGTGCAGCCTTCCAAGTAAGATACAGAACTGTTTTCTTCTGCGATAATTAGAGTGCGCTCGAACTGGCCGGAATCTTCGTTGTTGATGCGGAAATAGGTTGACAATTCCATCGGGCATTTGACGCCTTTGGGAATGAAAACGAAGGAACCGTCGGTGAATACGGCGGAGTTGAGGGCTGCGAAAAAGTTGTCGCCGACTGGTACGACGGTGCCAAGATATTTTTCGATTAGTTCGGGATAGTCTTTGACGGCTTCTGTAATTGAACAGAAGATAACGCCGTCTTTGGCTAGCTTTTCTCTAAAGGTTGTGGCAATTGAAACGCTGTCGAAAACAACATCGACGGCGACATTTCCCAGCCGTCTTTGTTCGGAGAGGGGAATTCCCAATTTCTCGAAGGTTTCTAATAGTGTCGGATCAACTTCGTCCAAACTGTTGAGCTTTTTGGGCTTTTGTTTTGGCGCGGAATAGTAGATAATGTTTTGGTAGTTGATCGCGGGATAGTTGACATGAGGCCAGCTCGGCTCGGTCATGGTCAGCCACTTGCGGTATGCTTTGAGGCGGAATTGCAGCAAGAATTCTGGTTCGTTTTTCTTGGAGGAAATTAGCCGCACTACATCTTCGCTCAAGCCGCGGGGGATGGTGTCTGACTCGATGTCGGTGACGAAACCGTATTTGTAGGGCTGGTTGACTAGGGTTTGGGCTGTGGTAGAACTCATTATTTTGCGTGTTCCGTGTTCTAGATAATGCTCTCAAAGATGGCAGACGGGTCAATCAACGGGATTTTAGATTTTAGATTTTGGATTTTGGATTGGGGAATCTTGGTGCAAGCCCTGTCCTTTAAGGACGGAACAAATCGTAAATAGTAAATCTAAAATTTCTAAGCTTCACACTGAGCGGGTGGAGTAAATCTAAAATCCAAAATCGTAAATCCAAAATCGTTTGGTTGTCTGGGCTTGAGCGAGTTCTGCTGGACTGCTCGGTTGAGTTAAACAACTGGTTTGTTGCTTTACTATATTTTAAGCTACATTAACAATAGTGATATTGTCAAAGTCTCAGAAATATTTTTTTGTGAAGATGATGCAGACTCAGCAGACTTCCACTAAACAAGATATCTTGCAGTTTTTGCTCAAGGGGGATAAAGCGACGGCTCTCCAGTTGGCGGAGTCTTTGGATATCAGCCCCCAGGCGATTCGCCGTCATTTGAAGGATTTGGAGGGGGAGAGGCTGATTCAGTATCAGTCGGTGCAGGCTGGGATGGGGCGGCCACAACACATTTATGAGCTTACCAGTCTGGGGCGCGATCGCTTCCCGAATCGTTATGGCGATTTTGCGATTTCTTTTCTGGATACTTTGGCTGAGACTGTTGGCCGCGAGCAGGTGATTTCTATTCTGCGAAAACAGTGGCAACGTAAGGCGATGGAGTACCGCAGGCTAATGGGTGCGGGTTCCCTTCAAGAGCGGGTGGCTAGGTTGATGGAGCTTCGCAGGGATGAG
Organism: Oscillatoriales bacterium; assembly: GCA_043718495.1. GTDB lineage: Bacteria > Cyanobacteriota > Cyanobacteriia > Cyanobacteriales > Microcoleaceae > Microcoleus. The sequence continues at coordinate 17,882 of JAYSVM010000085.1, forward strand.
GGTTATATGGCTGAGTGGTATCCTGTGGAATCGGTGGATGATGGGACGTGTGGCGCTGATAAGGGCGATCGATTTGTGTTTATGGAACACAATTGTGCTATTTCTAATGTGGCTGAAACTTTTCCGAGTGTTTGTGGTAATGAGTTGGAGATGTTTGCGGCTGTGTTGCCGGATTGTACGATCGAGCGGACTCACTGGATTATTGATGGGGAACACCGCTGCGGTTATTTGATTGTTGCAAAGAAGGAAGTTCGGCAGCGGATTTAACGGATGTCACGGATGGCAGTTCGGCAACGGATTTTTTAACGGATGTCACGAATTAGCAATAATAAATAACAAGTAACAAATAACCAATAACAAGTAATTAATAACTATGGAATCTGATTTTTTAAAGCCGGAAGAGTGCGCGGAAGTTGATATGGCGCTGTTGTCGTCGAAGGAGAAGTTTTCGGCGCGGCTGGCTATTTATGCTTTGAGGGTTTTGAAGCAAATTGCTGGCGAGACTGGTTTGTCGGTGGTTGAGGTGAGTAATCAGCAGGTGATGGATTGGGTTAGGAATGATGAGAGTATTCAGCAGTCAATTCAAGTTGATGCTAGTTTTGAAAACTTTTTTACAAATTTGGTGGTTGCGTCTTTGCGGCCGTTGAGGCAAATTGCGGCAGAATCGGGAGGTGCGATCGAGCAATTAACAGTTAAGCAGGTTGTGGCGTGGTTTGTAAAGGATGGGAAGATTCGCAGAGAGCAGGGTGTAGATGCGGCGTTTTTGGATTTGTGATCGGGCTTACGCGCTTCGACCCTTCGACTATGCTCAGGGTAGTGCGGTGGTTGAGCGTAGTCGAAACCAAGTCGAAACCAAGTCGAAACCCGGTTTCTAGATTTCCATGCGTCCAAGGGGAAAAAAATATTTCAAAAAAGGGTTGACAAAGTTAGCGTAGTTTGGTAATGTAATAAATGTCGAGCAAAAGAGATGCAGCGCATCAAATTTAACGCAGACACAGGATTCAAAGTTTTTCAAAGCTTTCCTGGTGCTTATGATGTAATGGAACCACTCCGATCCATCCCGAACTCGGTTGTTAAACGTTGCTATGGCGAAGATACTCGGCGGGTCACTGCCCGGTAAAATAGCTCGGTGCCAGGTTAATAATAAA
>JAYSVM010000086.1:0-50944 GCA_043718495.1 Oscillatoriales bacterium
GAAAACCTTGTAAAACAGAGCTGGGGAATCAACGCATTCTCACGCACCAGAAAATCAATAATTTGTTTCAGTCAAGTAGGGTGGGGCACACCCGAACTCGCTTGTTCGTATCAAGCGTACGCTTTTGGAGATAGGCTCTCTGGGGTAGTTGTGAGTTAAGCTCGTCAATTGGTGCAATTGCACGGTTGAAAAGTTTAAGGATTGCCACAAGGACACAGCGCTTAAAGGTCAGTCGATGAATTAAGAATCCCCGTGCGTTCACGCCGGGGAGTGTCAATAGAAGAGACAGGTGTAAATTGAGGAGTAAAGGCGTACCGAAATTGACTAAATATTTACTGATTGGTTCCACAAAAGCTTACAGCGGCAAGTCCGCAATCGCCCTGGGGATGGCACTTGGACTCCGGGCAAAAGGATTTGCAGTCGCCTACGGCAAACCCCTGGGAACTTGTTTCAGCTCTGATGTAGCTGGTGCTGAAGAGGAAGATGTACGATTTGCGATCGAGACTCTGAAGCTCTCAGAAAGCCAAATGCCGTCTACTCTGCTTTCTCTGGACGAAGAGACAGTTCACAAGCGACTGCGAGGGGAAGATCAGACTGACTACCGCCAGTCTCTAGCGCAATATTTACAAAACCAAAGTACAGATGTAGTTCTCCTAGAGGGCCCTGCTAATTTGGAAGAAGGCAGTCTGTTTGACTTGTCTTTGACTCAAGTAGCCGAAGCTATTGATGCTTCTGTACTGCTGGTGACACGCCCGATCGACCTTTATGTAGACGATTTACTCTCAGCACAACAGCGTTTGGGTTCCCGTTTGCTCGGTGTCGTCCTCAACGATGTCCCCTCAGACAAACTCGAATCGATCACCTCCACTGTACGACCTTTTCTCGAAACAAAAGGGATTCCAGTGCTGGGAATGTTGCCCAGAAGCGCTTTGTTACGCAGTGTCAGCGTCAAAGAACTGGTACACCAATTGAAAGCCGAGGTGCTCTGCCGCCCAGACCGTTTGGACTTGATGGTAGAAACCTTGACAATTGGCGCAATGAATGTTAGTTCTGCTCTGAAATATTTCCGCAAAGCCAGAAATATGGCAGTGGTAACGGGGGGCGATCGCACCGACATTCAACTAGCAGCACTCGAAAGCTCAACTCAGTGCTTAATTTTGACAGGACACTTGCCCCCTTCTCCCCTAGTCATTGGTAGAGCCGAAGAAATGGAAATCCCAGTTTTGTCTGTAGATTTGGATACCTTAACCACGGTAGAAATCATTGACAGCACCTTTGGTAACGTGCGCCTGCACGAGACAATTAAGGTGGATTGTGTTACTCAGCTAATGGCAGAGCATTTTGACATTGACGGAGTGACGGCATCCTTGGGCCTGGGCGATTGAGTCTGTCTCTGTTGAAGGAAGAAGGAAGAAGGAAGAAGGAAGAAGGAAGAATCAAAAATTTTGACTCCATGCTTATGCCTTCAGAGAAGCCCAAGGATAGATTTCGAGGGTAAAATTCTGCCTTCTGCCTTCTGCTTCGTGACGAGAAGATATCTCGCTCCTCCAGTCTGATCGGGCAAATCTCGAATTCTTAACTTCTTTTTAGTCCCAACGGCTATTTAGTCTGCTAGAATCCACAACGTAGTTTTATTTAATTTAATAAATTCTTTGAGTCAATCAATTGAGCTACCCAGAGTTGATGATTTTTTACAAGAACTAGCGGCAATCCAACAAACAAGCTCCAAACGGCTTGCTCTTTTGGGTTCTCGCCATGTTCCCATTACCCACCAGCAGCTAATTGAAATGCTGAGCTACGCCCTAGTTTTGTCTGGAAATCAGCTCATAACTTCTGGCGCTACAGGCACCAATTCAGCCGCGATTCGGGGGGCGATGCGGGCAGATCCTAATCTGCTGACAGTGATTTTGCCACAAAGTCTGAGCCGCCAACCGCGAGAGTCTCGCGAGCAGCTCGAACAAGTGATACATTTGGTAGAAAATCCCAAAAATGACAGTTTGTCTCTCCCAGAAGCAAGCGCCCTGTGCAATCAGGAGATTATTTCTCGGTGTCAGCAACTGCTGTGTTTTGCTTTTCACGAAAGCCACACTTTGCTAAAAACTTGTCAAGATGCCGAAGAGCAACGCAAGGTGGTTACTCTATTCTATTTTGATTGAAATGCGAGGGGAATAATGGTGTTGGGATTGTCTGTTTCGGTTATTCTGCTTGATTGTATTGCTGCTGCTGCTGCGCTAGTTTACGCACCGTTTTTGGTGGTGGCGTTGGCCCGCTTGCAGCTAGGCTACGATCAAGCAGCACCCCGCGCTATGTTTGATAGATTACCTGCTTATGCTCAACGGGCTACTTGGGCTCACCAAAATTCCTTTGAGACGTTTATGCTGTTTTCAGCGGCGGCTTTGATGGCTTTTGTGACTGGGGTAGATTCGGAGGCTGCGGGTTGGGCTGCGATCGCATTTCCGATCTCCCGGTTATTGTTTTCGGTTTTCTATATCCTGAATGTACCACTGGGGCGATCGCTCATGTTTGCGATCGGTTCTTCTTGCACTTTTTCTTTATTCTATTTCAGTTTGATGGCTATTAATTAATAGTTATTGGTTATTGGTTATTGGTTATTGGTTATTAGTTAATGCCCAATTATCAATTCCCAATTCCCAATTCCCCATTCCCGATTCCCCATTACCAATTCCCCAATTACTAATTTATGGCAGCTAGTTATTCATTTGATATTGTCAGCGATTTCGATCGGCAAGAATTAGTCAATGCTGTTGACCAAACAACACGAGAAATTCAAAGCCGCTACGACTTGAAAGATACCAAAACCACTGTAGAATTGGGCCCAGAAGCAATTACTGTCAATACAGACAGTGAATTTACTCTTGATGCAATTCACACTGTTTTGCAAACTAAAGCCGCCAAGCGTAATTTGTCTCTGAAAATTTTTGATTATGGCAAAATCGAAGCCGCTAGTGGCACTAGAGTGCGCCAAGAAATCAAACTAAAAAAAGGGATTGATCAGGAAATTGCCAAGAAAATCACTAAATTAATTCGAGATGAATTTAAAAAAATTCAAGGCTCGATTCAAGGTGACGCAGTGCGCGTTTCGGCCAAGGATAAGGATGAGTTGCAGTTCGTAATTCAACGATTGAAGCAAGAAGATTATCCGATGGCTTTGCAATTTACCAATTACAGGTAAATTTTTGAAAGCTAAGTATTGGATGACTGGTTCTACTTGTCTTTCGACTAATTCGCGATCGATTTTCAACCCTTCATCAATTCCTAAATTCAGCTTATTCAGTACAACTGCTTGCAAGTATGCAAAACTTACTAAACGCGGAATGGCAATATATTCAGGTTTAAACGCATAATTTTCGCTAAAAATCGTGACTTTGTGCGGCGTACCATCGCTGGGAATATTGGTATTTCCACCTACTTGAAATGACACAGTACCGTCTTCCCTGGATACTGTTGCTATTGTAGTTTGAGCTTCTATTGGTTCGGATGCCATCTCGGCTATAGCGTCTCCAAAGCGAGAGAATCTCCCTTCAAATCCAATCATGGCAACAATGATGTTAAAAGTTTGCTGGCAATTGGGAGCAATTCGGATATGCTGGTATCTAGTGTTTTAGTTGTATCGGAATTAAGGATTTCTGAGGGAGAGGGGGGGTTTACGAGATAGTAGGTTTTAGGCAATTATTATCGGTGAACCCGCCCCTACCGTTAATTTGAGCTTAGTGGCTCGATTCCGGCCAAATCCAAGATTTGAGGAATCAAATCTTCTCGCTTGACTGCCATCATGTGAACTCCTTGACACAACTGGCGCGCTAGTTTAACTTGTTCTGCCGCAATTCTTATGCCCTCCTGCAAGGGTTCGGTCGATTTTGCTAAACGGTCAATTGTCTCTTGTGGTATGTTAACTCCCGGCACATTTTTTTTGATAAATTCTGCATTCTTAGCTGATTTAAACAGGAAAATTCCTGCTAAAATTGGTTTATTGTAACCAGCGGCAATGTGGTGCATAAACTTATCAAAAAGTTCAAAATCCGTGATTAATTGACTTTGAAAAAACTGGGCTCCGGCTGCTACTTTTTTCTCGAATCGACTTTGCAAACCCGACCAACTCGGTGATTGTGGGTCAACAGCAGCACCTGGAAATAAATCAGTAATTCCATCTGTTAAAGGTTTGTCATTCCAATCGGTGCCACCGTTCATTTTTTGAATAGCTTGCAGCAATCGTACTGCTTCAAAATCAAATACGCTTTTAGCTTTTGGATGGTCGCCTGCTTTGACTGGATCGCCTGTTAATGCTAATATGTTGCAGATGCCTAAAGCGTGTGCTCCCATGAGATCAGCTTGGAGGCCGATTTGATTGCGATCGCGACAAGCAACTTGACAAATCGGCTCAATGCCGTGCTGCAATAAAATTACTGATACTGCTAGGGGAGACATTCGCAAGACTGCACGACTGCCATCGGTGATATTAATGGCATGAACTCGGTTTTTCAGCAGTTCAGCCATTGCTAGGGTATGAGTCATATCGCCACCTTTAGGAGGGGCAACTTCGGCGGTAATTATAAATTCTCCGGGGGTGGTACAGGCGGTGCGAAAACGGTTCATGATTATTTTAAAGAAGGAAGTTCGGCAACGGATTCTGTAACGGATTTAACGGATATCAGTCATTAGTCATTAGCGATTATTCATTAGTTATTTATTATTTGTTAGTTGCTACTAATGTCCAATGCCCAATGCCCAATGCCCAATGCCCAATTATCAATGACTAATTAGGTAAAGAATAACCGAAAGCTGTCTTAACCTTAGTTAGAGTTTGGTTGGCAATTATTTCTGCTTGTTCTTTTCCTCGACGCAGTACAGATTCTAAATATCCCCGATCGCCCATAATGTCTGTATATTTATCCTGAATCGGTTTCAGGGCATTGATTGTCGTCTCTGTCAACAGGGGTTTAAAGTCACCCCAACCCATATTTTCACACTCTGCCACGACTTCTTCCTTAGATTTGCCGGAAAGCAGCAGGTAAAGTGTCAGCAAGTTTTTGGCTTCGGGGCGATCTGGATCGTCAAAAGTTAAGCCACGCAACGCATCAGTTTTGCAGCGCTTAATTTTTTTGGCGATCGCATCTGGTGAATCTAACAAATTAATTCGACTTTGTTCGGAAGGGTCAGATTTCGACATTTTGCGAGTGCCGTCTGTCAAACTCATCACCCTCGCGCCCTCAGTGCGAATTAACGGTTGGGGAAGTTTTAAGACTGGATTTTCGGGCGTACCAAATAGGTGATTCACTCTGTTTACCAAATCACGAGTGAGTTCCAAATGCTGTTTTTGGTCTTCTCCCACTGGCACTTTATCGGCATCATAAAGCAAAATATCTGCTGCCATTAACACGGGATAATTTAGCAAGCCAGCATTGACATTTTCGCCTTGTTTAACTGCTTTTTCTTTAAACTGAATCATATCTTCGAGCCAGTTAATCGGTGTAATACAGTTGAGTAGCCATGCTAGTTCTGTATGCGCCGAGACGTGGGATTGTACAAAAATAGTAGAACATTCTAAATCGATGCCACAAGCTAAATAAAGAGCGGCGATGTTGTAGGTGTCTGAGGCGAGGGTGGCGGGATTGTGGGGCGCGGTAATGGCGTGCAAATCGACTACGCAAAAGTAGTTTTCGTACTCACTTTGACCTTCTACCCAGTTGCGAATGGCACCGAGATAATTGCCGAGGTGTAGATTGCCTGTTGGCTGAACTCCTGATAGAACGCGCTGTTTGCTCATGGGAAAAGAAGGAAATTGAAGTCACATCCTCTATATTGACACGTTATTTTGATTTCAGATACTTTTTATTAAAATTTATAACAACATGGGGAAAGTGGGGGTTATTGGTGGGGGAGGGCGGGTTTATTTAAGTTATTTGCTATCTTTAAATTCCTTGGCGAACCCGCCCCTACAGGTTTTTGATATCGGTGCAATATTTCAAAATTCCGAACTCTCAAATGTCAATTGTTTTTCGGTTTAGTGCGCCACCAAGTGATGGCGGCTGCGAAAAGGGCGATCGCAAAACTCAAGGCAAACGAAAATACAAAGGGATGCCACTGCATTAAAATTGGGATTTGATGGTTTTGGACTGTCTGGAATACTTTGTCTGTACCGCTGGAGGCTGCGATACCACCGGCTGCTAAACCGACGCCGATCGCCTGTACTGTGCTTTGTAGGCGATCGTCCCGATATTTCTCTTTGTCCTCGCTGTTGCGGAGTGCGAGTTGGTTGGTGCGATCGCTCCTGGCTTGTTCTATTTCGACTATGCCGCGTATTGAGGCGATCGCCTGGTCGATTAAGTTGGTTCCGTGGCGGAAATATCCTAAGTTTCCGGCTATTTGCGATCGCATATAAAGAGCACTTTTTCTACTGAAGTGATTTAATATAGATAGTTCTTCCTTATCAGTTCCTAGTATATCACAAATTGTTTGCAAAATGTCAATGTAATTGTTAAGATTTAGGGCAATTGTATTGTCATAATCTTCAAGTTTCCGCAGCAGGCAAGTATAAGTTACAGCTTTGCTGAAGAGTTGCTTTAGCTGTTCCTGAAATTCCTGCAATTGGAGGGCAGTTAAGACAGTTCCTCTGGAAAATTGAGCCTGCAATATCTCCATATTTTTCTCAATTATGCTGTATTCGCGATCGAGTTCGTCGTAAATTAGGCGGCTGTCTTGAAAAGCTTTGATGACTTTGTGGCGGTGACATAGCAGGTCGAGTATTTCTGCTTGGCAAGTGCTAAAATCTTCGTCAGTTTGTTTGTCAGCCAGCAGCCAGACAAGCAGGTGGCGGTAATTGGCAATATCGCTAATTGAACCATACTCAAAAATCGGACTACCGAACAGTTTACTCGATCGATAAAATACAGGTGGCGAGTCGCCTTGGAATAAAGCATCGCGACATTTATCGGCGAGGGGTTTGAGGGAATCTAAATTATCGGGCGAGTTTTCGGGAAGCCATGCGGTAATCAGGAGAGTTTGACCTAAAAAGTTGTCATCGCCGTTGATGAGTAAGACTCGATTTGGGTTTAATTGCTCGATCAAATCGACATCTACATTATTAGCAGTGCCGTCTTCCGGGCAACCTATATTTAAGCATAAAGCATAGGTGTCTTGAATTTGTAGCGGTTGGGCAAAACCTTCTATGGGTGGATTGCTGTTGAATTCTAGTAAGACATTTGGCAACAAATCCTCGCGGTAGCTGCGGGAATCTTGGGGGAAAACTAGATTGGGTGTTAGCTTTTGATCGGTGAAGTTGGCGAGGATTTTGTCGCAGTGTTTCCACAGAGGATTATTGCTGCCCTTACTGTCATTGTGCAGTTGGAAAGCGTATAAATAGACATTGGGGGCAGAAATTTTGTCACTCATGTTATTGGGGCGGTGGCTAGGAATTGGGGAGGCGTTTTTTGAGGTTTTCGGGCAACTCTGGATAGCGGTTTGATAGTTTTGGTTCTTGTGCTTCTTTTTTGGTGGCTTCGGGTTTTAGTTTTCTATCTTTAAGCAAGTTTCTGATCTCATCCGTGATCTTAGGATATTTTTTACACCAATCGCTAATAACCACCGCTACTTCCTGATTGGATTTATCCGCCATTTTGGATATCGCCTTATCAAGATCATCTAAAGCCTCAACCGCGTTCCATAGTTCAAATAATTCGGGTTTATTTTCAAAGACTTGCAGGAATCCGTTAATGAATTTTTCGTCTTTTGTCATTACCACTTCTTCATTTGTCATTGTTATTTTCTCCTGTTATTGTCCTACTGCACAAAAAGCCGCCCAAAAGTGAGGGGCTTCGTAAGGCTGATAATCGTCGTCGTAACCGTAGGCGAAGCTATCTTGAATCGTGGTTTTATGTTCGCGACTCAGCAACTGCGACGCTTCCACCCATTCTAGCAAACCTTTGACAGTCAAACTCCGCAGCCACAACTGAGACTCCCGCAAAGCAATCGCCACAGGCGGGCGAGTTTCCGACAGCAAAAGTTCGTAAAACTTAATCATCAAAATTGCGGTAGATACATCGTTGACTGGCCACAAAGTGCTAATTATATTCGTCGCCCCGGCATAGAAAAAACCGCTAGGCAATCCGATATATTCATCTGTGGTATTCTTGATATCGGTCAACCCGGTTTCGCAGGCGGAAAGGACTACTAAACTGCATTTGCTTAACTGCAAATTGAAGACTTCTTCCAGTGTCAAACATTCTGCGATATCGAAGGTTTCGCCCCGGCGGGAACGGATATAACTTTTTTCTTCGGAAGGAACGTCATCGGTGGCAATTTTGGCACCGGCTAAGATTAATGATGATTTTTGGGGATTGATGAAGTCGAAAAAGCCGTGACAGGAAAAGTGAGCGATATCGACATTTTGCAAGCTGGCAATTTGTTGCAGTAATGCTGTTTTGCTGGCTTGTTGGCGGCTCAATATTTGGGCGGGATTGAAGGATTTGGCAATTGCTTCGACTTCGATGTCGGTGAAGTCTAAATCTTCTGTGGGGTTTTGGATGGCAAAAAATCTGCTGGGTGATGCGTCTTCGCTGCTGGGATTTAGCCGTTGGGATAATTGCAATAGCTGGCAACTGGGAGTATATCTCACGCCGCCGGGAAAAAGTTCGAGAAGACATCCAGTTTCTTCGCTGTTGCTTTTTGGTTTCTGCCTTTTGCTGGGGAGTGCGTGCAGCGGGAATAGGTGCAGATATCGGAAGGGAACTAATATTAATTTTTGGCAGTTTTCGGGGAGGCGGGCAATTATTTCATCGATGTGCAGAATCTGGGCTAATTTTTCGAGGCGGGTTTCTAATTGGTTTTTCCAGTTGTCATATTTTTTTTCATCTTTGATGTCGTTGATATATTCGTGCTGAAATTTTTCTAATTCTTCTAAGTCTGCATAGGAAGATTGCCAAACATCGGGTTTCGTGGAGTCTGGGGTAATGATGAAAGTTTGAAAGCCAGTTGGGGTAATGTACCATTCTAAAATTGCCTCATTTTCAGTTAAGAGATTGCGGATGTTATCGAAACTAATCCGCTGTAGGTTTTCCGGGCTGCTGCGGGATTTGTGAAATAATTCTACTAGATTGCGGGTTTTGCTGCGTTCGATGTATTCTAGGGCGGCAGTATTGTGTCCCATTTCTAGGCAAACTTCTACCATTGACTGATAAATTCTATTGTATTCTTCAGCTAATTTCTGCCTGTCGGCTTCGCCGCCGATAATGATTTCACTCCGCATTGATTCGACGGTTTCAATGGCAGAGTTAAAGGTATTGTAAGCTTCTGGGAGTTGGGAATTCTTTCGGTAGGCACGTCCGAGATTATATAAGCTTCGAGTATGGTCGATCGGAAATGCCTCGCGGGTGTAAATTTCTAATGATGCCCGATAAGCCTCGATCGCCCGTTCCAAATTCTTTGCTTTTTCTCCCCTGATTCTGTTCTTGTAGGCAGCCCCCAAATTATTTTGAGTCATTGCCCAATCAACGGGAAATGCTTCGCGGGTATATACTGTTAAAGATGCCCGATAAACCTCCATCGCCCGTTCCAAATTCTCTGCTTTTTCTCCCCTGATTCTGTCGCTGTAGGCATTTCCCAAATTATTTTGAGTTGCTGCCCATTCAACGGGAAATGCCGATCGGCTATATACTGTTAAAGATGCCCGATAAGCCTCGATAGTCCCTTCCAAATTCTCTGCTTTTTCTCCCCTGATTCTGTTCTTGTAGGCAGCCCCCAAATTATTTTGAGTTGCTGCCCATTCAACGGGAAAAGCCTCGCGAGTACGCACTGTTAAAGATGCCCGAAAAGCCTCGATACCCCGTTCCAAATTCTCTGTTTTTTCTCCCCTGATTCTGTTGCTGTAGGCACTTCCCAAATTATTTTGACTCCTTGCCCATTCAAAGGGAAATGCCGATGGGGTATACACTATTAAAGATGCCAGATAAGCCTCGATAGCCCGTTCCAGATTCTCTGCTTTTTCTCCCCTGATTCTGTCAGAATATTTAATTCCCAAACTATTTTGAAACATCGCCCACTTTTCTGAGTAAGCTTCGCGAGTAACAATAGTTAATCCGCTCTCCAGACAAGCAATCGCCACATCCAAATTACTTGCCCGACTGCCTTGTCGCAGGTTAGAAAAGCTCATATTCAAGCCGTATAAAATATTCGGAAGATTGTAGGCTGGTTCTGTATCTAAGCTTGCCAGAGTTTGTGTTGCCCACTCTCGCAAAAACTGGGCAAAATTATCATCTATTAATTCTAGGTTAGCTTGCAGGATGAGGATTTCTTCTTCGGTGGGACAGGTGAGGAGAGAATCAATCAGATTGAGATAGGCTTGGCGGCGCGCTTCGTTCATTGCTTACAACCCATGTTTTTAGAATTTTACATTCTTTGTCGGGGAAAAACAAGGGGAAAACCCGACTTGCTGAATCGTCTGGAGTCGTTGGAGTGTGCGTCATAAGCTGCTACGCCACTATGTCGTATAATATAGAAACAAGATAAGTAAGCGATCGCAATAATGAATCTATTCGGAATGGGCCCGGTCTCATTCAAACAAATCTCGATGATTTGCGATGGGGCAAAAAACAAGAGGAAACTAAAATGATTTCACAAACTTTAGTAGAAATTGAACGTTCTATTAGTTCCCTGTCGATAGAAGAACAACTTTGGCTGCTGGAACGTATCGCTTGCCGAGTGCGGGAGAAAACTTACATAGCTAATAAACTCGCTAATGCTAAATACCTGGAAGCAGAGATAGCAGAGATGGCAAACGATCCAGATATTCAAGTTGAGATTGCTGCGATCGATCGAGAGTTTATTGTGGCAGAAATGGATGGTTTAGAAGCACTATGAGCATTCACAGTATCTTTAAACCGCGTCTACACAAACAAAGTCCGCCTGCGCGGACTGAAGATGATTAATTAGAAAGGCTAAGATTTCTACCCAATTTCAGCGGGTTGCAAAATCTCATTCACAGGCTTTCCTCGTTTTAATTCAGCCCATTTAGACTCAACAGGTTCATAAGCACAATAACATACTGCGATGGACAGGTTTGTGTCGCTAGAAGAGAACTCGTGAATACTCTTAACAATCCAATTGCTATCTCGACCGTGGGTGACTCCGTTACCCGGATCTTCGAGATTTTCGTATTCTCGCACCCGATCGCCAATTTGAGGCAATTTCCCCGAAAAATCCCACTCTGTTGCTAGAATATCGGTCAAACCACCGATCGGCAGTAGCTTGCGTTCTTCCCAGCCATGCGCTGAAAGTGATTCTGCTTTAAAAACTATCCAAGTTTCATTCATCGTCGGTATCTCCAAAACGACTGTCCTCAAAAGAGGTTTGTTCGCCATAAAACACGCAATTGACCTTGAGAATGGAATTGCTTGTTTGTTCGATGCGCTTCAACCTCCATCTGTACTTGCGCCCCATATCCCAGCACTTATTTGGGTCAGTGGCGCTGTGTATGTTTTCTGGTTCGGACGGTTCTTCTTCTGTTAGATTTGTCACTTTTTTTAATACTAGACACCTGTTTATCTATTTGCTAGTGCCTCCTTTTCCCGCTTGCTGTTTATGGATGAGCGGGTTTTGGTTTGGGTGGCTGTCCCGCTTTCCTTGAACTGCGGCAGTAACAATTCGCTCTACAAGATTGCTCATCGTACGTCCTTCCTCCTTAGCCCATACCGTTAAGTCGTCTCTAACGTCCTCATCCAAAACGAAATTAATTCTAGGTCGCCTGTACTTCCCCATTTGCTGCCAGTTGGTTAGTGGTTAGTTACCAGCTTATGACGTTAGATTAACTTTTGGAGTGGTGGATCGAGATAGTTGACAGTGGCATCTACTACAATCTACAATATACCTACGATCGCCAAATGTCAAACAAAGAACAAATAAAAGTAAGGTGCGTCAGTCGGTAAAACCCAAATTTTTCGGGCTAACCTTAAGACTGACGCACCCTACGACTAATGACTAATTACATATCCGTCATCAACCTTGCCTTCCGCAAAATAAATGTCAATACAGTTTCTTCTCCAGTAATAATGTCAGCCCTGCCATCCATTCCCGATTGAATCGCATATTGGCGTGGCTCATTTGCTGGAGAAGAACCGAAAAAGTTACCGCTAGCAGATTCGAGTTTTGTTAAATAATTTTGGTCTGGCTTAATGGAAACTTCGTAATAAGATCCACCTAAATTATTCGCGGGGTTTTGAGGCGCGATCGCATCTGGAGCAATTTCGCTGACTGTTCCTTTCAATGTGCCGTAGTCAGGGAAAGGTAAAGCGGAAATTCTCATTTGTACGGGTTGGCCGATTTGGATGCTAGCGATATCTTGAGATGTGACTTTGGCTTTGATGACTAGAGGTACGCCGCTGGGGACGATTTGAGCGATCGCACTTCCTGCTTGCACTGTTTGACCGGGATTTCGCACTTCTAATCTGAGAATTGTACCATCTGCGGGCGATCGCACCACACTATTTTTGAGTTTAAACTCAACTTGACTGAGTTCTTTTTTAGCTTGAATTAATTGTTGTTGAATAGCCGATCGCTTCACGAGCAAAATCCGCCGACTTCTGCCTAGTCGCTCAGCTACATCTGGCAATGACGTTGCTAATTTTACCACAGCGGATTCGACTAATGCTTTTTGTGCAGAACTTTCACCTGGAATTCCCTGAACTTGGGCACTGGCTAAAATTTGACTTTCTAAGTCGCGCAGTTGCTGATTGATTTGATTTGCTGCTATCTGAGACTGGGTAAGAGTTTCTTTGAATTGCTTTTTCTGATTTCCTAAGCTGGAAGCGTCCACAATTGCGATCGCATCTCCGGCCTTTACTTGCTGATTTTCAGTCACCGCAATGCTTTCGACGGTTCCTTCGGTGGCAGCTTGGACAACACGCACATCTCCGGCGGGACGGACGATCGCATCGGCTTTGACTATAGCACTGTATTTGGTGACGCTAGCGAGGGCGATCACACCCCCAAAGGTCGCCACCATCAAAATCCCCCCCAAAGTCGTCCAACGGCTGACAGGAGGCAAAAATTGGTCGTTCTGAAGAGTTTCAGCGGGTGTGAGTTCGGGAATAGGAGGCATGGCGGCAAGGGGGATAACGGGAAGTTCGGCAACGGATTATGTAACGGATTTAACGGATGTTAGGAAGGAGTAGGTTCGATTTTATCGTTGGTTTTCTGGATAACGGGGATTTGTTAAGAAGTTTCAATCAAAATTCGGAGGGTACAGCGAACAATCCGTACAAATCTCCAGGATTAGTCGATAAACTTGCCTCGAATATTGATATGGCTTAAAAAACCGGGTTCTATTAACGTCACACGTAAGTATTGAATATCTAAATTACATCAAGGAGTTCGTCATGACGAAAAATCACCAAGACTCACTGTTTATAGAGTTAACTGATGCAGAGTCTGCTACTGTCAACGGTGCCGGTACGATCAACGGTATCAGTGATAGCAACAGCGATATCAACAGTGATATCAACATTAACGGCAGTAGCGAGGGCATCAATATGTTATTTTTCGTGCCACCTTCTACCCAATTATATATGTACGATCCGAGTCGCGCTCGTCCGTACAAAACTCTAGTGGTTTAGCAATTCATGTCAAATGGTGCGATCGGATAAACCTTGAAAAATTATCTGTAATATTCCGGAGAACTCCAGCCATTTGAGAAACATATATTAGTAGCTAATCGACCCTAGAATCATTCTAAAGATTCTAATTCTTATCCAATTTCATTAACTAAAACGGAGTCAATCATGCAAGAAACTAAAGATACCTCACTGTTTACTGAAGTCACCGCCGAAGAATCTGCTAGCGTCAACGGTGGTCACTATTCTTATCGTCATGCGAGCCGTCGTCCTCGTGGCTGCAATAACTACAGCTATAACCCCTACTTCGATGGTCGCCCAGTTAGTGGCTACGTCCACAACACATCGCATCGTCGCTACTACTACTACTAAAACTAAGAAGTTGCATCGAGATACCAATAAATTTGGGTGCTGTAAATTCAGCCATTCAAATTTAAATAATGCTCTAAAGATCTGCTAAAACTTCTAGTTTTTATCCAACAATTTCATCAACTAAAACGGAGTCAATCATGTCAGCAATTAAAGACACCTCACTGTTCACTGAAATCACCGCTGAAGAATCTGCTAGTGTCAACGGTGGTCACTATCAGGGACGCCGCTGTTACCGTCCTCGTCGTCACGTTGTGTATCGCCGCAATTGTGACGGTACTTTCAGAGCAGTAGTTCGTTACTGGTAGAGTTGGTCAATTCAGCTCTGTAACTGTGAATCCGAAGCACTCATAATTTTATGGGTGCTTTGTTCTGATTTGGTAGTGGGCGATGGGTATTGTTCTTTAGGCTCTACCCATTTTATAAAATGCTAAAAAATATCGCGTTTCCCCCAGGAATACCGTTCTACGGAAAAATAAATAATTCTCAAAAATATCAAGTGGTTCTCCAGCAGAGTGAAGAAGATTGCGGGGCTGCTTGTCTGGCTACGATTGCTAAATTTTATGGTCAGAATTTGACGATTAGTCGCGTGCGAGAATTTGTTGGTACGGGACAACAAGGGACGACTTTACTGGGTTTGAAACAAGGTGCTGAGGCGATCGGGCTAAATGCGCGATCGGTGCGAGCAGCGTCTACTATTTTAGATAAGCTGGATGATGCTCCTCTACCTGCGATTATCCACTGGCAAGGCTATCACTGGGTAGTTTTGTATGGAAAGCAAGGCAAAAAATATGTAATTGCGGATCCAGGAGTCGGTATTCGCTATGTTTCCAAAGAGGAATTAGCCGCAGCTTGGACAGATTGGTTGTGTTTGCTGGTGGAACCGGATCCAGAGCGGTTTTTTGCTCAAGGTGATGATCAAGCATCCGCAAGTTCCCTACAGAGATGGATGCGACGAATTGGCATTTACCACAAGATTTTAATGGAAGCATTCTTGCTGAACATGGTTTTGGGTTTGCTGTCGATTTCTTCACCTTTTTTAGTGCAGTTGCTCACAGATGATATTCTGGTACGAGGCGATACGCAACTTTTGGCTAGTGTGGCGATCGCAGTTATAGTCATGAACCTATTTAGCAGCAGTTTAGGATTGGTACAGTCCAACTTAATCGCTCAGTTTTCCCAGCGCCTAGAATTAGGGTTTGTGATGGAATTCGGGCGCAAACTCCTGCGATTACCTCTGAGCTTTTACGAAAGCAGACGCAGCGGCGAAATCATCAGTAGATTAAGAGATATTCAAGAAATAAATCAATTAGTTTCTCAAGTCGCTATCAGCTTACCCAGTCAATTTTTTATAGCTCTAGTTTCTTTTAGTTTTATGCTATTTTATAGCACTAAATTAACACTTGCTGCTACAGTAATCGCTTTATTGATGACTGTTTCTACGATAATTTTTCTCCCTGCGTTACAACAAAAAACGCGAAGTTTACTTGTACTAGAATCGGAAACACAAGGCGTTTTGGTAGAAACTTTTAAAGGTGCGCTCACGGTCAAAACTACTAGCAGCACCCAGCAACTTTGGGAAGAATTGCAAACCCGTTTCGGTCGCCTAGCAAATCTGACTTTTCGGACTACACAAATTGGGATTCTCAACAATATATTTTCTGGTTTTGTTGGCTCGGCTGGTAGTATTACTCTGCTGTGGCTTGGTAGCGGTTTAGTAATTGAGAAGGTATTGAGTATTGGTCAATTACTAGCGTTTATTAGTATGAGCCAAAATGTGACTAATTTTGTGAATTCTTTGGTCGGGTTTTCTGACGAAATGACTCGTGTCCAAACAGCAGCCCAGCGGCTCTCGGAAGTGATTGATGCTGAACCGGAAACGAAAAACGATGCGAATAAGCCTTTTGTGCAAATTCAAAGCCGGGATGATATTGTTTGTAAGAGTGCTAGTTTTCACTATCCGGGTAGACTTGATTTGCTGGATAATTTTTCTGTCACCTTTCCTGGCGGTCAAGCTATTGCTTTAATCGGTTATTCCGGCTGTGGTAAAAGTACGCTAGCGAAAGTAATTGCTGGTTTGTATCCGCTGAAGTCTGGTAATATTAGAATTGGTGATTATAACTTACAAGATTTGTCTCTCGATAGTCTCAGACAGCAGGTGGTTTTGGTTCCTCAAGAGGCTCATTTTTGGAGTCGATCGATTCTGGATAATTTTCGCTTGGGCAATCCAGAAGTTAGCTTTGAACAAATTGTGAAAGCTTGTAGAATTTCTGGTGCGGATGAATTTATCAGTCAGTTACCTGATAAATATCAGACTGTTTTGGGGGAGTTTGGAGCGAATATTTCTGGGGGACAAAGACAAAGATTGGCGATCGCGCGTGCCATTGTCAACAACCCACCCATATTGATTTTAGACGAATCTACCGCAGGCTTAGATCCGGCCAGTGAAGCGGAGGTTTTAGAGCAGTTGTTGATGTATCGGCACGGGAAAACGACGATTTTCATCAGTCACAGGCCGAGGGTGATCGATCGCGCGGATTGGATTATCATGTTAGAACGGGGCAGGTTGAAGGTGCAAGGATCGGCTGCAAGATTGCGATCGATCCCAGGAGATCATTTAGAATTTTTGCATCCTTAAATCAGTTAGATTGATAAGTTATTCGCCATAAACCAACTCTCACATATTTAACCGAACGATCGCATCTATTTCATCTCACATCTTAAGCTATGATCTAGAACAGGCAAGATGCCTGTTCCACAAAGAGTGATTGTTATTGTGGGGTGGGCATCCTGCCCGCCCGGTTTTTGTTTGCTATTTTCTAATCGCTCAATGCACCCTACAAACTAGACCGATAGCCTCCCGATCTTCCAGCAGTAAACCATACTCCAAACCTTCAACAACCGCCAGATAAGAAGCATCCAAAATATTACCAGAAACCCCAACCGTAGTCCAACGATCTTGACCATTACTAAACTCAACTAACACGCGAGTTTTAGCAGAAGTTCCTGCACCACCGTCCAGAATTCGCACTTTGTAATCTGTTAGGTGAAAATCAGAAATTGCTGGGTAAAAATTCTGTAAAGCCTTCCGTAAAGCTAGATCAAGGGCTGAAACAGGTCCGTTTCCTTCTGCACATTCCAGAATATCTTGACCGTTAACAGTCACCTTTACTGTGGCTAAAGAATTAACAGTTTCTTCTTTGCCTTTGTCGCAGTGAACTTGAAAACCTTTGATTTCAAATAAACGTTTGCGCTTACCCAAAGCTTCCCGCATTAACAATTCAAAACTCGCCTCGGCTGCCTCAAATTGATAGCCCTGGCTTTCCAAATTTTTCAATTTTTCGAGAATTTGGCGACAAGCAGGATTTTTGCGATCGAGCTCAATGCCAAAAGTTCGAGCCTTTGCCAAAACATTGCTCAAACCTGCTTGATCTGAAATCACAATTCGGCGGCTATTACCGACTTTTCGCGGTTCCAAGTGTTCGTAAGTTAAGGGGTTTTTCTCGACAGCCGATACGTGAATTCCACCCTTGTGAGCAAAGGCCGAAAGACCAACAAAAGGAGCATGATCGTCGGGAGCTAAATTGACGATTTCACTGACCGATCGACTAACTTGAGTTAATTTGATTAATTGCTGATCTTGAATGCAATCATAACCCAACTTGATCTGAAAATTAGGAATTAAAGAACACAGATTAGCATTGCCACAGCGTTCGCCATAACCGTTAATTGTTCCCTGCACCATTGTCACCCCTTCCTGCACAGCCGCGAGAGCATTAGCAACCGCAACTCCTGAATCATTATGGGTGTGAATGCCTAACTGTACAGGCACTTCGCGATGAGTCCCTAAAACTTCTAAAACATCGCGAACAACTTGACTAACTTCGTGAGGTAAAGTGCCACCGTTCGTATCGCAAAGTACCAACCATTCAGCACCAGCATTCAGGGCTGCTTCCAAAGTTTTGATCGCATAATCTCGATTGTGTTTGTAGCCATCAAACCAATGTTCAGCATCATAAATAACTCGCCTTCCTTGACTCCGTAAATATTCAATAGTATCTTGAATCATCGCCAAATTTTCATTTAGCGTCGTCTTCAACCCTTCAATAACGTGTAAATCCCACGACTTGCCAAACAGTGTGACCCAATGAGTACCAGCAGACAAAATAGCCTGCAACATTTCATCATTTGCCGCTGTTATTCCGGGCCGCCGAGTGGAACAAAAAGCGACAACTTCTGCTTGAGTTAGCGGCTGTTCTTTCAGTCGCCAGAAAAATTGTACGTCTTTAGGATTAGCCCCTGGCCAGCCACCTTCGATAAAGGGAATTCCTAGGCTATCTAACTGACGAGCAATTCGCAGTTTGTCTTCGAGAGATAGGGAGAGTCCCTCGCATTGGGCACCGTCTCGCAGTGTGGTATCGTAGATCCAGAGCCGATTTGTCATGGGAATTAGAAATTAAAATTTGGTAATATATGACTTATCATATTAAATGAATTTATTTGAAATAGGTGCGATAATATATAGGAAAATTAACATAAATCTAATTGGGGTGAATTGCTGTGGTTAAGGTACAAGCACAAGGAAAAACATTTGAGTGCGATCGCGGATCCAATCTCCGTGAAGTTCTGCTCAAAAACGGTATCGATCTTTACAATGGTAATGCTAAAATCATCAATTGCCACGGCCTCGGTACTTGCGGCACCTGTGCCGTCACCATTGAGGGTGAGGTTTCTGAACCCCAGTGGCGTGAAAATGCCAGACTTTCGATTCCTCCCCATTCTCCAGCATCGAAACGCCGCCTCTCTTGCCAGACTAAGGTTTTAGGCGATATTAAGGTGACAAAGTATGATGGTTTCTGGGGCCAGGGTTCTGAAACTGTCTGGAAATCCTAAGCTGAGATTTTTTGTTAATAGGACTTACCCATAAGTATCAAAGAAACCGGGTTTTCATCAATGTCAAACAGTTAAATGCAATATTTTCGTAAAAAACCCGGTTTCTCGATCTACGAATAAGAGAATAGCGTTTTATGTTTTATGAGGCCAAAGGGCAAAAGAAATTATATAAAAGTCAATGAATTCATCTATAGATATTCTGATTATTGGCGGCGGAATTATCGGTCTTTCCCTAGCAGTTGAACTGAAATTGCGAGGGGCATCTGTCGCCGTTCTCACTGTCGATTCTAAACAGCCGACTGCTAGGGCTGCTGCGGGAATGTTGGCTCCCCAAGCTGAAAGAATTCCGTCTAGTCCGATGTTGGATTTGTGCTTGCAAAGTCGCGCTCTGTATGCTGGCTGGGTTGACAAGCTGGAAGAGATTACTGGATTGAAAACGGGATATTGGCGATCGGGCATTCTCGCACCAGTCTATCATGTTGATTCTCAAGAAAAGTCATGTTTGTCAAGTCTTAATGCTGAATGGTTAGACAAAAATACGATTCGCGAACACCAGTTGGGCTTGGGTGAAGAAGTTATTGGCGGTTGGTGGTATCCTGATGATGCTCAAGTTGATAATCGGGCTTTGTTTAGGACGCTTCAATTTGCGATTAAAGAATTGAAGATTGAGATTATTCAAGGCTGTGCTACGGATGTGATTCGGCAGGGAAACCAAGTTTTTGGGATTGAAACAACGGCGGGAAAGTTGCAGGCTAATCGTTATGTTTTGGCGACTGGTGCTTGGACACAGAAATTATTGGATATTCCTGTTTATCCTAGAAAAGGGCAAATGTTGTCTGTTTGTGTACCTGAAAGTTATGAGGTTACTCAGCCGCTGCAAACGGTTTTATTCGGAACTGAAATTTATATTGTGCCGCGTCAAGATGGGAGAATTATTATTGGTGCAACTAGCGAAAATGTGGATTTTACTCCTGGAAATACGGCGACGGGAATTAACAGTTTGCTGACTGGAGCGATTCAGTTATATCCTGAATTGCAAAATTATCCAATTCTGGAGTTTTGGTGGGGATTTCGTCCTGCTACTGCTGATGAGTTGCCGATTTTGGGTGCTAGTGCTTGCGAGAATTTGACGTTGGCGACGGGGCATTATCGGAATGGGATTTTGTTGGCTCCGGTGACGGCGAAGTTGTTGGCTGATTTGATTGAAAATGGGAAGTCTGATCCGTTGTTGGCGGCTTTTGATTATTCGAGGTTTGGGGAAATGGAGGTTTTGAACTAATGTCAAGAACAGGCATCTTGCCTGTTCCACAAAGAGTGAAGAAGGGTGGGTTTATGAGATTGTGAGTTTTAGGCAATTATGGTTGGTGGAACCCGCCCCTACCAGCATTATGTATGTGATGATTTATGGTTGGGTTGGGCAGGTTTTTGATATTGGCGAAAGAGCTCAATGGATTAAAATTGGGTTATGGTGGTGAACAAGCCTTCCTTATCAGGATAATTGGCCATGAAAAAATTTTTCCTTCTGTGCTTATTTTTAATCGGTCTCGGCTGGGCGATTTCTAGTTTCCCAGGATTGGCTACTCAAGGTAGCTATGACTCGATTGTGCTGGATTTCCGCGAAGATGTGGGTAGTGCGGAGATTGCTAAACAGGTAGAGTCGATCGCCCAAAAGTACAAAATTACGCCCCAACTCAACAGTGAGTTTTCCAAAGGGGATAATGTGTATGTTGTCAAGGGCGATCGCACTTTGTTAGATGCCCTGAGAAAATCAAAGTTGGCTAAAGATACCGAATACATTGAACCCAACTACGTTTACAGTGCTTTCGGGATTCCCAACGATCCCATGTATAACAAGCAGTGGAATCTCCGTAGCATCAATGTAGAATCTGCGTGGAATGAAACCAAAGGTAGCGGTACAACTGTAGCGATAATTGACACGGGAATTACTCCCGTTGCTGACTTAAAAGAAACCAAATTTGTACCAGGCTACGACTTTGTAAACGATCGCGCCGAAGCCTTCGATGACAATGGCCACGGTACTCACGTCGGTGGTACTGTCGCCCAATCAACTAACAACAATTACGGTGTTGCTGGTATCGCTTACGAAGCAGCCTTAATGCCGCTGAAAGTGTTGAGTGGTAGTGGTGGCGGTACGGTTTCTGACATCGCCGAAGCGATTAAGTTTGCTGCTGACAACGGCGCTGATGTAATTAACATGAGTCTCGGTGGCGGTGGCGAAAGTCAGTTGATGGAAGAGGCGATCAATTATGCCCACAGTAAAGGCGTTGTCGTCATCGCAGCAGCCGGCAATTCCGGCGATAGTTCCGCTTCCTATCCAGCCCGCTATCCCCACGTCATCGGCGTTTCTGCCCTCGGCCCGGATGACGAAAAAGCTGGTTATTCCAACTTCGGCGCTGGGGTTGACATTGCCGCCCCCGGTGGTTCTGAAAGTGGGAAAATTATCCAAAGTACGATCGATCCAGACACGGGTGCAGAAATTTTTGAAGGCTATCAAGGTACTAGCATGGCATCTCCCCACGTTGCGGCTGTTGCTGCGTTGGTGAAAGCTTCTGGTATCACGGAACCAGACGAAATTCGCAGCGTACTTTTGCAATCGGCGCGAGTTGTCAGCGAAGATCCGCTAAACCATTTTGGCGCGGGAAATCTGGACGCAGCCGCAGCGGTTCAACTAGCCCAACGGGGACAAATCAATTTCCGCGATTTCTTTCGCTGGTTGCGCGACAATGGCTATCTAAGTCCTCGTTTCTGGATTGATGGCGGTGCTGTGGCGCTGTTACCTAAGATTGGAATGGTACTCGGTTCTTATTTGCTGGCTTTCTTGTTGCGGAATTATTTCCCGTTTGCATGGACTTGGGGTTTTTCTGGTGGTTTAATTGCTGGTAGTTCTGGGTTATTTTTCCTGCGAAATCTGTTTGTATTTGACTTACCACAATGGCCGCTGCGGGTGATGGGTAGTTCTATTCCTGAACTTGGTGGGGCAATTAATGGTAGTAATTTACTGAATCCGATTTTTGCTAGTGTGTTGATTCCTGGAATTTTGATTGTTTTGCTGTTGGGACATCGAGAGTGGAAGTGGATCGCGATCGCAACTTCGATCGGATTTGCTAGCAGTTTGGCTGTGAATGCTTTTGTGTCTCCTGGTGTTTGGGGATTGGGATCTGGTTTGTTAGCACAATCTTTCTTGATTGTCAATGCTTGTTTGTGTTTCGGATTGGCGCGTTTAGCAATGAAAACTGAGGTGCGATCGGTATGAGTATTACTGTAAAGGGTGTGATTGAACGTCAAGGATTGGGGCCTGGTACTTGGGCTTTGGTGGGGGATGATGGGGAGACTTATGAACTGAAAGATGCTCCTTCTGAGTTGAAGAAAGAGGGTTTGAAGGTCAGTGTCAAAGGTTTGGTGCGTAAGGATATTATGACTTTTGCGATGATTGGGCCGGTGCTTGAGGTGCAATCTTTTGAGGCGATTTAGCTTAATTGGTGAATGCTGTTTTTGAGCAAAAAAAACCCGGCCAAAATTGGTCGGGATTTGTAAATCAGGGTGCATCTACTAAGTTAGTCTCCGGTGTATTCATCCCTCTTTCAGGACAGTTTGAATTTTTCACCGCAGATAATGCAGATGGGGTGCATCAACAAGGCCAAAGAAACCGGGTTTTTCAATAGTTAAAAAGTCTAGTGCAGTATTTTAGTAAAAAACCCGGTTTCTGAAAGAGGCAAAAAAAACCCGGCCAAAAATTGGTCGGGAGTTAATTAATCAGGGTGCATCTACTAAATTAGTCTCCGGTGTATCCATGCCTCTTTCAGGACAGTTTTGCAAAATTTGGTGAAATTTGTGGTGAAAGCGCGATCGCACAAAAAAAACCCGGCCAAAAATTGGTCGGGAGTTAATTAATCAGGGTGCATCTACTAAATTAGTCTCCGGTGTATCCATCCCTCTTTCAGGACAGTTTCTCAAAATTTGGTGAAATTTGTGGCGAAAACGCGATCGCACAAAAAAAACCCGGCCAAAAATTGGTCGGGAGTTAATTAATCAGGGTGCATCTACTAAATTAGTCTCCGGTATCTTCATATCTCTTTCAGGACAGTTTCGGGAATTTGCCAAAATTTGTAGTGAAAGTGCGATCGCACCCAATAAAAAACCCGGCCAAAAATTGGTCGGGAGTTAATTAATCAGGGTGCATCTACCAATTAAGTCTCCTGGGAATTTGCTTGAAATCCGGACTGTTATGGAAAGTTTGCCAAAGTCAGTCAGAAATTTGCCAATAAAAACCCCGACCAAAATTGGTCGGGAGTTATCAATCAATCAGGGTGCATCTACCAATCTAGTCTTCTGAGGATGCGATCAAAATCCGGAAAGCCACACTTCAAACCTCAAAACTATTTTCGGTGCACCAGAGTTGCACTAGCTTGGTCTGTCGGAACTAACAAAATTTCGCTAATATTGACATGGGGCGATCGCGTCGCACAGAAATACACCACATCAGCCACATCATCCGGTGTTAGCGGTGTCAATCCTTCATAGACATTTTTGGCTTTTTCTGCATCGCCGTGAAACCGGACACTGCTAAATTCTGTTTCCACCAAACCTGGTTCGATCTCCGTCACTCGCACTGGTGTTCCTAAAAGGTCTTGTTTTAACCCTTCAGAAATCACTTTTACCGCCGCTTTGGAAGCACAATAAACATTGCCTTTGGGATAGGTTTGGCGGCCTGCAATGGAACCAATATTGACTACATGACCCCGACCTCGATTTACCATTCCCGGCACTATGTAGCGAGTCATATAAAGCAAGCCTTTCACATTGGTATCGATCATTTCTTCCCAATCTTGAAAGTTGCCTTCGTGGAGTTTGTCTAAGCCACGACTCAACCCGGCGTTGTTAATCAAAATATCGATCGCCTTCCAATCTTCTGGAAGTGTATTTAGGGTTGATTCGACTTTTAGGCGATCGCGCACATCTAACTCTAACAAATGAATCTGGTTCGCCGAGGCAATTGACCCGGTTTCGACAAGTTCCTTTCCCAGGCGATCGAGCTTGTCGATGCGGCGGGCTGCTAAAATTAGTTTGGCTCCACCTTGGGCGAATATCTTGGCACAGGCTGCTCCGATACCGCTACTCGCACCTGTAATTAAAACAATCTGATTTTTGAGAGAAATCATTTTTTGTCAGTTGTCAGTTGACTGTTATCTGTTATCTGAGCGTAGTCGAAGAGTCCGTTCCCTGAGCGTAGTCGAAGGGTATATCCACTCTTTTCGCCCAATTCCCAATTCCAATTCCCAATTCCCGATGCCCAATTCTCAATTCCCAATTCCCATAATATTACTTGACTACTCGCAGCCGCACTGTCACCGTTGTGATGCCACCTTTCCGCATCAAAACTGCGGAAATCCAACGATTTTCCGGCGTAGCTGGAGCTTTGCCTACCTTAAAAATTCCCCCTGAATTGAGTAATTCTAACTCGACTTCAGAAGGCTTGAAAAATGTTTTTTCGGTGACTGGTTCTTCCAAAACAGTTCCGATTAAAATGTCCTCGCCGATCGGTTCTTTAACAATTGCATCAAAATGGTATTCTTGACCCACTTTAACTTGCTCTGGCAAATTCACTTGAATTGTGGGAGGATTGATGCCGGAAGTGAGCTGAGTTTGTTCGGCTAAAATCTCTTGTTTGACTATTTTTTGACCTTCAAATCGCTGCTGAGAACGAATAGTCGCTTTCAGATTTAAGTCTGTACCGTCTTTTTTCTGAGTACCGGCAATTGTAGTCACGGTTTCAGCAACGATCGCACTTCCTTCAGCTTTCCAAGATTTGATCTCTGTGCGGTAATTTAGACTGGGATAGCGCTGCCAAAGTTGAGTTAATGCTTTTTCCATATTCTGACTATTCAATCCGTCAGAATGCGTGAAATTTTGGCCATAAAATGCCATGACTGCTTTGACATCGCGACGATTTGCTGCTGCGTCAATTTCGGTTAGCAGTTTTGTCAATTCGGCCGGTGCATTGACGGGGGTTTGAGCTTGGAGTTGGGGATTTGCCCGCACTTCTTGAGCCCGCACAGCAGCCGGATGTAACGCGCTAGCACTGATAACTGTTAAACATAGCAGGAAAGGTGCGATCAATGGCAAAGGTAGCCAGCGATCGGCTTTTTTGTCCTGATGGCTGGTCAAATACTGAGATACACTTGGCACTAAATTCAAAAAATTACGCATTAGATGATACTTTGGTTATTTGTCAGGGTTCACGAGCGCGGACAATTGTTTCCTTGCAACGAAGACTGACAACGGAAGGAGGAATATGGCGCCATCTAATTTTAGATGGCTAATTAGAAATTGGCTGAAACAACCGTAATAATCAGCATAATAATCTAAAACCTCAAACATAAATATTGATCTACCTGTGGAACTTGTAAAAGAGACAAATACCTTGACAAAAGCGCCCCTCCGGTTGTTGATTGCAGCTAGTGGCACTGGCGGACATCTATTTCCGGCGATCGCCATCGCACAGCAGTTGAATGACTGTCATATCGAATGGCTGGGTGTTCCAGACCGCATGGAGACTCAGTTAGTTTCTGCCCTTTACCCCCTCCACACGATCGCCGTTGAAGGCTTTCAGCAGCGATTTGGACTCGGTACGGTGCGAATTTTGGGCGGACTCCTCGGCGCAATTCTTCAGGTACGCCGATTGCTCAAAGCGGGAAATTTTCAGGGAGTATTTACTACCGGTGGTTACATCGCAGCACCCGCAATTCTGGCGGCTCGCTCTTTGGGTTTGCCGGTGATTCTCCACGAATCTAATGTTTTTCCGGGTAAGGTGACTCGTTGGTTGAGTCCTTTTTGCACTAAAGTTGCGATCGGGTTTGAGGCCACGGCTGACTATTTACCTCGTGCGAAAACGGTGGTTGCGGGTACTCCAGTGCGATCGCAATTCCTGACTCACGAACCTCTAAACCTACCAATTCCTGACAGTGTACCCGTAATTTTAGTCATGGGCGGCTCTCAAGGTGCTGTCGCAGTCAATAAGTTAGTCAGAGAATGTGCACCGGCTTGGTTCGATGCGGGCGCTTGGGTAGTTCATCTCACCGGCAATAATGACCCCGATGCTGAAAGTTTGAAGCACACACAATATATATCGATGCCATTTTATGATAATGTGGCGGGTTTGTTGCAGCGGGCAAATTTAACAATTAGTCGATCGGGCGCCAGTGCTATGACAGAATTAGCAGTCACCGGAATGCCTTCTATTTTAATTCCTTTCCCTTACGCCGCCGACAACCATCAACATTTTAATGCCGAAGTATTTGCCAAAGCTGGGGCTGCCTTGCTATTTCCTCAAAGCGAATTGACTGCTGATATGTTGCAAAGCAAAGTTTTGCACTTATTGAGCGATGCTGAATATTTGACAAAAATGTCTAAAGCTGCCCATCAATTAGCAGTGACAGACAGTACAGAACGTTTGGCAAATTTAGTCAGGGAATTGTTGCGCCAGTAGGCTATATTAGAGTAAATAACAGAGCACAAATAGGGGAAACTTTGCTCAGCAATTTGGGTAAAGTTTTGGGATTTTTAGTATTAGGAATGGGCCATCGCGAACAGGGTTCTTCATTCAATCTTGATACCACCCTGTAGTTTAGGATAACATAGAAAGTAAAGGAAGGCCTGTCAAGCCAGCCTTGGCACTCAATTTAAAAAAAGCGCAAAATTTATGATGTTCCATTCATCTTATTTGTTGTTAATTCCTGGCATAATTTTAATGTTTTGGGCGCAAAATCGCGTGCAAAGCACCTATCAAAAATACTCCCAAGTTCGCTCCACTATGGGGATGACAGGAGCGCAAGTAGCCCAAGAAATCTTAAATCGCATGGGTGTACGTAATGTCCAAATCGAACAGGTTGCGGGGCAACTTACTGACCATTATGACCCTAGTGCTAAGAAAGTGCGGTTATCTGAAGGCGTATATGGTTCTGACTCTTTAGCAGCAGCCGCTATCGCAGCCCATGAGTGCGGACACGTACTACAAGATGTACAAGGCTACAAAGCAATGAACCTGAGAGCTTCCCTAGTTCCCGCAGCTAATTTGGGTTCTAATATCGGGCCGATGTTAGTTGTAGCAGGAGTTTTTTTAGGAAGTGCGGGAGGCATTTTTATCAATATCGGAATTTTCCTATTTCTGGCAGTTATTCTTTTCCATGTTGTTACTTTACCAGTTGAATTTGATGCTTCTAATAGAGCATTAAAGTTAATCAATGAATTTGGAATTTTGCAAGGTGAAGAAAATCGAGCTGCTAAAAAAGTGCTGGATGCAGCAGCGCTGACTTATGTAGCAACAGCTTTGTACTCGGTACTTCAGTTAATTCAATTGTTGATGATGCGGAGAAATTAATCAGATTTCCTGAAGAGAGAAGGAAATACAATACTTTTTATTTTGTAGGTTGGGTTGAGCGATAGCGAAACCCAACATTAAGCGAAACCCAATACTAATTAATTATGTGTTGGGTTTCGTTCCTCAACCCAACCTACAATATCTACCTGGAAACCAGTTAATTATCAACAATATTCAACTTTACAAAATCAACTACTGATTCTAATCCTGCCTGCGTTTTCAAATTAGTAAACACAAAAGGTTTTTCCCCACGCATTTTTTTCGTATCCCGTTCCATCACACCCAAATCTGCTCCCACATAGGGTGCGAGGTCTGTTTTATTAATTACCAACAAATCGGATTTAGTAATTCCCGGCCCTCCTTTGCGAGGAATTTTGTCACCCGCGGCCACATCAATTACATAAATTGTCAAATCTACTAACTCTGGGCTAAAAGTTGCAGCTAAGTTATCGCCGCCACTTTCGACAAAAATTAAATCTAAGTCGGTGAATTTGTATTCCAGTTGTTCAATAGCTACTAAATTGATCGAAGCATCTTCGCGGATAGCAGTGTGGGGACATCCCCCGGTTTCTACGCCCAAAATGCGATCGCTCTCCAAAGCCTCACTCCGCACCAAAAACTGTGCATCTTCCTGAGTATAGATATCATTCGTCACAACCGCAATCTTGTACTGCTGACGCAGTGATTTGCACAAAGCATCAAGTAAAGCAGTTTTTCCCGAACCAACCGGGCCAGCAATTCCTATACGAAAAGCACTCATAATTATTTGGGGAATTGGTAATTGGGCATTGGGCATTGGGCATTGGGCATAGTTTATTTTTTTCCCTTCTTCCTTCTTCCTTCTTCCTTCTTCCTTCTTGCTATTTTTAACTGCGAAATAATCTAGTATACTGAGTTTCGTGGGCCATACTAGCTAGGGCTAATCCCCAACTACAACTACCCAGTTCATCATCTTCTAATTTTAAAACTTCTTGGGACGTACAGCTAATCTGCGATCGCAAATCTAGCAGTAATTGTTGGCCGGCTGTTTGGCCGAGGGGAATCAGTTTCACGCCCGCACTCGCTAAGTTTGTCGCCCAACTGTACAAATATCCTAACACGGCCGCTTCCTCTTCAATTTGCCAGCAAGCAGCCGCAATGCCAAAGCCGATCGCAAAATTACACTGATTGCCGCCAGATTCCACGAATTCCTGTACAATTGCCATTGATGGAGTCGGTATGGGCGTTAGCGAAGCCCTCGAAGAGGATCGCAAATCTAGTAACAACCGGATCAAAGTTCGTCCCATTTGCCAACTTTGCGATCGCAATTCTTCAGTTTCCTTAGTCGCCGTCGCCCACCCATTCCAGTAACACAAAGCTGTTAAATCCCCAATCTTCGCCGCCCTAAAAGCCCGTACCGCCACAGCAGCTTCTACTCGAATCGCCCCGAATTCCAGCGAATCTTGCAACCAATTTCTCAAACTAGCTGCATTGTCGATCGCACCCGTTTCGACTAAACTTTCGATCCCTTCAGAATAACTATAAGCTCCCACAGGTGCAAAAGCTAGCTGCAATAAACATAATAGTTGACTGTTCACTGTTCACTGTTGTTATTTGTTATTTGTTGGTTTCAATTCCCAATGCCCAATGCCCAATGCCCAATTCCCAATGCCCAATTCCCAATTCCCAATTCCCAATTCCCAATGCCCAATTCCCCATTCCCCATTCCCCATTCCTAATGACTGTGCCCGTAAGCCCCAGTTTCCGGCTGAAATGGCACAATTTCTGCTATTACTTCCAAACCCATTTTTTCGAGCATTCCCTGCAAAACAGAATCAGGAGAAAACCTTAAATAATTATCACTAACTTCTAAAGCTACGTGGCGGTTCCCCAAATGATACGCCGCCCGCATCAGTAGTAGCCCTGTTGAAGCCCGTACCGTCAGCACCGATTCCGGTTTTGCTATCACCAGTACCAAAGAGCTACCGTCTTCCGACTGCAACAAATCTCGATCGCGCAACACACTGCCTCTAGGCAAGCATAAGTTTACCACTTCCCCGGTATCCGTTTCAAATCGGTGACGACTGCGAGTGCGATCGTCCGCAGTCATCGGTAATATAAAACTGACAACAACATCAGGATTTGCAAGCAAATGTTTTGTGAAACTTATCATCTTTCTGCGCTAATAGGGAAATTGGGAATTGGTAATGGGAATCAGGAACTGTAACCAACCAATAACCAATAACCAATAACCAACAACCAACAACTATTGATTACCACTTTGCTGTAACCGCATCAACTCCGCTTGAATTTGCGCTTTAACAGCCGGATTACCTTGCTGAAGCACCGTGATTTGGTTAAAACGAACAATTGTCAATTTATTACTTTCTATAATCTTTTTAGCTTCGTCGCAGTAATTTACTGCCACCCCACGAATGTTTCTAGACAGGCTATTGATTCCCTCAGCTTTGCATAACAATACCCTCGGAGCTTGTCCGCTCGCCATGCTTTTGATTTCTCTACTAGCGGCCTCACGTCTGGGCTCGATTGCCAAGACAGCACGAGCGTAGTTAGTAATTTCCAGGCTGCTAATCTCTTGAGCTTGGGCGGCGGCCCCAAAAACCGGGATTGGGGAATTTGCATACAAACCGGGAACCCATCCGCTAGCCAAGGCTGCTGCGGAAATAATGCTAGCAAGCAGGGATTGCCGCAGGATTTGGTTAAATTTAAATTTAGAGGTGTTGAGTGAGGTGTTCATGGTCGTCGGTGATTGCTTGCGTGTAGATAAAAATGATACAGCTCTGAGAGGCTCAATCTTTTTGAATAAATTGGTGGTAAAAAAGTTCCTGCTGGGAAGAAAATCTTCTATTGAAGCAGGATGGTTCGGGATTTTCCGATCCCGATCGCATTTATCTGGATTCAACAGCTATATATATCGATGCTTGGCATATTTTGTAGGTCAGCATCGACCAAAATTATCTGCCTGATTGGGAACTAAGTAACATTTTTTTGATTACATTACATATTTTAACATCGTTTGGAAGTTAACAAAATACCCATTTCGATAGTAGTTTTTACCAGAGAAAATTCAATTATTTTCTCTGGTAAAAATTCTTACAGTTTGTACCAAAACTGCCGGAGGACAGAGGCGATGCCACCGAACCAGAGACTAAAATTTTCCTAGAAACATCTGCACAGTCTTTTTTGCTAACAATCCGCAGCCCTTAGCTTGTGAAGGAATTTGCCAATCTATTCACAAACAGCGGATTTTTGCAATGGTTTTTGCTGCAAATTTACAATTGTTCATTAATCATCTACATGAAAACTCAAAAAGAAATTTGGCGAGTCATCCTCGCAGTAGCTATTAGTATTGTAGGCGTATTGCACTTTGCAGTTCCTGCACCTTTTCTCAGAATTATGCCGCCCCAGCTTCCTTACCCAGAAGCACTGGTTTATATCAGCGGTTTTTTTGAGATTTTGGGTGGAATTGGGCTATTAGTTCCTCCTGTTAGCCGTGCGGCTGCTTGGGGATTAATTGCCCTGTTTATTGCCGTGTTCCCAGCTAACATCAATCAAGCCGTCAACAGCATTCCCATAGAAGGCATTCCCCACAACCCACTTTTGTATTGGTTCAGGCTGCCTTTTCAAGCTGTCTTAATTGCTTGGGCCTGGGTTTATACTAAACCTGACGAAGGGAAACCCCTGGCTTCTATAGTTCCAGATAGAACACAAAACGCTCAATGAAGCAGTTTGACTACCATGAGGATTTTAAGACGATCGACTTTCGAGAACATCCAGAACTTTATCGGGTGGGGAAAGGAGAACAGGGAGTGCTGTTGGTGGAACCCTATAAAGGAGAAATTCTGCCTTTTTGGAGATTTAAAAATCCTGAAATTGCCAAGGAGTCCAGCAGCAAAATTTACTCTCTGTTTTTAGAGTATCTCGATCGCGAAGATTTTGTAGGAGCGGATATGGCTCGGAAATTTTTGCAGATGGGCTATACTCGATCGCGGCGCTATGCGAACCACAAAAGTGGTAAAAAATACCAGCAGAATCCTCAGAATCTGCCCTCTGTTGCAGAGCAAACCGCAGCCAGAAAAAATATTTTGCCCCTAGAAGCCGATCCGGTGAAAGCGGAATCCGCTGCTATTTTTAAAGAGAAGTGGATGCTGGCCAAAAATAACCAGAAGTATCTCCAGTTTTTAGCCAGACACAAACAGATGTACGAATTTTGAAGGTTGCCCTTTGGGACTAGGACACAATATCCAAAAGTCAGTTGTCCATCTGCCTATCTTAGGGTTAGGGATTTTTTGTCCTATTCCTATAGTTAGAAAAACTTACAATAGACAATTCGGCCCCCAGAGTGGCACTAAAATCACGTTTGCCTATCTGGGGGCCGCATCGATCAAGCTTTGCCCTAGAAATTAGTCGTCTTCTTCTTCCATCTGCCACTGTCGCAAAATTTCAAAGCCATTAAACCCTCTGTATTGGAGGTAATTCAAGACTTTACCCTTGGTTTTTGGATCAACCTTATCCCAAGCATCGATCTTGTATTTCCGCATGACTTTAGCTTTTAATTCGGCAAGTTTTTCTGCTTCGGAGTCTACATTTTCGGCAGATTCTGACTCCCAAACTTCCTCGAATAAATCGCTGGAAATCCCTTTTTGCAAGCACTTGCGCTTGACGGCAGACTTCCCGTATTTGCCGGCGGCAGAAGCGATCGAGTTTGCCACCAAGCGAGTATCCGACTGATAGCCCCGGTCTTGAATTTGCGCGATCGCCTCCAACATTTCCACTTCGCCAAAACCTTTCTCTTGCCCCTTTTTGCGAAGTTCAGAGGCACTGTAGTCTTTGCGAGACAAGAGAAAATAGAAATAGTCAAGACAGCTCATCAGTTAAATCGAAGGGTTGCGCGCAAACATTTATACAGTTATACAGTGAACGCTAAATCCAGTCGCCTTGCCATCGGCTGACTGCATCGCGTTCGCCGCTATTCTTCTGTATCCTCTTCAGAATCTTCTACTACATCAGTTCTGTCCATGTCGATCTGAATCAAGCGAATGTGCTTGTATCCGAGTTTAATTTCAAACTCGTCTCCAGGCTTTAATCCCATTTCTTGGGTATAATTTGCCCCGATCACGATCGAACCATTCTTGTGAACGCTAGCTCGATAACTAGCTTCTCGTCCACGTCCGTCAGCTTTCGACTTCTCTAGCTCAATTCCCTTTGCAGCTAACACTGCATCGTAAAACTCAGCCAAGTTAATCCGAGTTTCTCCACTCTTGCTCACTGTGAAGTAGCCGCAGAGCTTTGCCAGTTCTCTTCGTGGCAAATCGCTGCCTTTGATTTTTTGAAGCAGACCTTTTCCTGTTAAGGGTGCTGTAGCTGTTTCTGCCATTGACCGTACCTCGCTTTTGGGAATTTACTTATATCAATTACAACACATTAGATGAACTTTGTTTGACTGTCAATACTAAGAATTCTAAATATATAAAATTATGGATTAATTTTTGTGGTCTCAAGGTCGGTCTTAAAATAAGGATGCTGGATCTGCGATCATATATTTGCTGCTCTATCGTGATGCTAGAGACTTAAAGGCGATCGACTCCGGGATGGTTTCTGCAAATTAAATACTTTCTTTTTTTAAAATAAAATCTATTCTTTTCCATTCACCAATTCCCCGATCCGGTCTGTGATGAAAGTCAAAAGCAAGGCCCGATCGCTGAAAATACTTAGAGTACGATAGCAGCAAATCTGGTTCAAGCGGCGATCGGCATGGGATGAAATTTCACCTAGACTCTTCGCGAGGTGGTACTTGTTGTCAATGCCACTGTCACCTACTCGAAAAGCCCGTTCTTCCCCCCTGCAATCACCTCAAAACCCGAAATCGATTAGCCCGATCCGCTAGCGGGATCGAGGCTAGCCCACCAGCGCATTTTTGCGGTCGGGCCTGCCGATCGGGTCAAAAAATTGTACATTTCAACAGTGGATAGAGAGAACCAGAAAAGCTGAATATTGCTCCATACTTTTGATCGATTACCGCACTTTTTGCAACTTTTGCACTGATTGCCAATCGCGAATTGCCGCCTCCGACCACAGCCAGTTTTTCGCAAGGCTACTGGGTTCAAAACTCAGGGGATCGCTAGCGATCGCTTGCCCACGAAATTCGATCGCTTTGGTCACACGATCTGCTTGTTGTTGCGGCGTCATGTTGGGAATAGATTTTGCCATCACCATTGCCAAACCCGCCGTCGCAGTTAAAATATGCTTGCCCACTCGGACAGAGGGCGAAGAAGTTGGTGGGTTTGACTGCGGTGCGATCAAACTGAGCACCTCTGCCCATACTTGATAAGCGCGATCGAAATTGCCTTCAGTGTAATAAGCAAAACCTAAAGCATTGCGATACTTCAGCGAATCAGGACGCCCCTTGAGAGCTATTTCCCAGGAACGTCTCGCGTCCTCAACACTATATTTTTTGTTGCCGACTTGTTGAAATTGCCAAGCCAAACGACCTTTGAGAAAATTAACTTCCGGGTTGTCGATCGCATATTTTGGGACAGTTTGCAGAGCACCTTCTGCCTGTGATAGCGCTACTCGATCGAGCAATGCTTCTGTTGCTTTGAGACCGGCCCAAATTTCGCCAACCTGAAAGTTGTTCAGGGCGATCGCCATTACTTTAGCAGTCTGAGCTTCTTCCAGATTTACCGACTGTATTGGTACATAGCCTTGCGAAATAGGAGTTCGTACAGCGGGCAATAACTCTTCAGGTTTTGGATTGCTGTTTTGCAAATGCCTCCACCCAAAAAAACCAGCGCCTAAAGCCATAGGCAATAAGCAAAGCGCCACAGTCAGAGATCTTTTCAATCCCGATTTTTTGACTGGTTTATGAATAACTACCGCGCTGCGAGTTATGGGAGTAGTGATAACTGAAGATCCAACAGTAGAAATGGGGGGTGTTGCACTCGGAACTTGGGACGGCGAATTTACAGTCGATACTGAAGAATTTTGCTGATTTTCATACCTTTGAGCCCCTAAATGCCCTGGAAAATACTTTTTGACTTCAATATCACCACTGTCTGGTTCCTCCTCAAGAGTTGTCGAATTTCGAGTCTTCAATTCTGCACCTGCCACCAGCGGCTGTGTTCCCAACGCGATAGATTTTTTGGTCAGCAGAAAGTCTCCTGTCGCATTTTGACTAGGAGTAGCAGTCAGATAACCGTCAAATTCTGGGTGTTGGTAGAGAATCGGCAAAGCCCAGTATAACTGATGAGAACCGTAGGCAGTAATCAGTCCGGCTCTAGCGCGACTCAGGCTCAGATCTACTGGATAGCCTTGTTTGAGGTTGCGGTAAAACAGTCGCGTCAGAGTCAAAGCCACATCGTCGGGGATACTTTCTGCCATTGCTAGCACTGCCGGAATTCCCCGCTTGACTAAAGCTTCGGTTAAATTTTGTTCCGGGCTGTTTTCTCCGATGTCTGATGGATCGCCGTAGGCCCCTCGGCAAGAGTTGAATACGGCCATTTGAATGCCGTTGTTGACGAGCAAGCCGGCTAAGTCGTCCCCACTTAAAGTTTCGGTTAAGCCAGTGCGGCTGCTGACTAGGTATAGTTCGCCACCTCTGGAACCCAAATTGCTGTGTCCTGCGTAGTGCAGCACTTGGTAGTGACCTTGTTCTAGGGCTTGGGTCAACTGTTCTCGATCGGGCTGTTCGAGAATTGTCAGTTCAATTTCGGGCGCGTGCAGGTTGTTTTTGAGGGGGTTGGCGGTGCGGTTTTGGAGTTCTTGTTGCAGGTGGAGGACTTCTCGCTTGAGTTGCAAGCTGTCTCGATCGCTCGGAGAGGCGATCGCCATTAAAATCCTCAATGGGCCACTACTGGGAATAATACGAGTGGGCTTTAACAGATTTGTAGCCGTGTGATAGCGCGAGAACACGACATCAGTGCCAGTAGCCAAAGGGCGATCGTCCGCGTGCAGAACTTCCCACGGCAACCGTGGCAACCGTCTGTCTTTGAGTCCCAGACGCAGTTGCAGCACTTCTCGGCGGTGCTGGGCAATGCCTTGAGCACAAGTCCAGCTATCACGCAAGCGCCCTTGAAACAGCCCACTGTGTAACTCTTGGCCCAGGGCCACTAAATTTGGCGGTTGATTTTTGCCCGATCGCGACAGTACACGACTGGCTTTCCCCTCAAACACACCCATCAAAGGATCATTCATCAGTTTGGCGGACTGATCCAGCCATTGGTCGATCGGCCAACGAACTTGTTGTTCTGCTAAAGGCACACCGGGTGCAACCTTTTCTGTCCTCACTAGATATTCGTCATCCCCAACAGGGGTGACAGACAGTCTAAATTCTTGGCTCACTGATTTAATGCCCTCCCCCCCTCAATTCTGAATTTGCCTAGATTGTTGCGACTAGCAATAGCAATTGGCAAACTTATTTTTACTCTTTCAATCAAAGTTTCTGAATGCGTGTCCCCCCATTGGGCGATCGCTTGGTTACGAAATAATTGTTCAAACACTTTGAAGATATAAAAGTTGTACTTAAATAACAGTTTATTAGTTTTTCTTGCCTGGCGGCTCTTTGAAACCTTACTTAGCTTAAATTTTGCTGTTTTTGACATTTCGCACCTCTACCATAGACCCCTTTACATTTGCTGAGAACTCAAGTTTCTCATTGCATGGTGTAAGTTAACTTAGAAGCACTTTACCAGCCGGATTGTTAGTTCTTATTAGAATTACTTCTACTGTCCACCACCTGTTTCAGGGCAATATGCTCGCAAACTCGAGGTAATTTTTTTTTGAGGTAGCGACAGCTCTCTTGCCCCTAACTGCCTATCCTCTACCATCTGCCCCCCATCTGGCATCTCAACGATGTGTCAATTAATTAATTGGTCAAGCGAATTTGGCTTTTAGAGCCGTCATGCGTAAGTCCTGTTTTCGATTACAAAATTGAATAATGGACTCCACATATGAATTCAGGAGTTTGCTATCGGATAAATAGTTCACTCTAATTAAACCTACACCGAGCTTTTTTCAGATCCCAGATTTATTCAACAAATCACGTTCTAGATATTTGATTTTCTTCTTCTAAAAACCTATGATAAATCAAAAAATACGATTAACTTTACTTTCTCGTCTTCTTAAGAATTTTTTCTAAAGTCTAAAATCTAAAATCTAAAATCGAATGACCCCATCCGCTTTTATATTGTGAATAAAGGAATTATAATCCGATCGGGCAGAGCGACAATGAGTAATTTTACTAGATTAAAAATAAAATAAATCTGTGCCTAAATTAAAACAGATCGAATGAGCAATAATTTTCGGGAACTAAAAGTAAGACCCTCAAGTCTCTGTCAATAGAGTTCAGCCCCAGCCGGAATTATTTAAGATCTGGCATTATGGCTAAGAGATTGCGATCGAGGGCTTGTTGCAAAATTGTAATGAACCCCTGCTAAATCTCAATAAAAGCAAGATAAATTTGGGCGGCTGAGTGTTTAGGGTAGTTATGGGCTATGGGTTGTAGGTTAAAAGTATAAATTCAGCGAGTTCCATTGCGAGAATTACGCAGAATACTTAAAATCAGGGTGTTGATCTGCGGAAATTACGCAGAGATCTAACTAAATATACCGTCAGTATGAAGTAAGAAGTTGTTTCTTCTGCCTCACGCTTTCGTAGTCAATAAGTCCAACAAGTAAACCCACCTAAAAAAACAGAATACTCAGATCGCCAACTTTTTTAACAAGTTAGAGATCTATTGAAACAGGATTTGACGTTTAATTAGGTTGAGTTACTGAAAATTAACACTTTGTGGAAAACATCAAACATGAAAGAACTTATCCTAACCGAAGATAGCAAATCTGCGAGTCAATTTAACGGCAGACCCGAAGAAGGTGGCATCGTTGACAGTGGCGACTCAATCGTAGGCACCGATCGCGATGACGCAATT
This sequence comes from Oscillatoriales bacterium, assembly GCA_043718495.1. Taxonomy (GTDB): domain Bacteria; phylum Cyanobacteriota; class Cyanobacteriia; order Cyanobacteriales; family Microcoleaceae; genus Microcoleus. The sequence goes on from JAYSVM010000086.1 coordinate 37,205, forward strand.
TTTGCCACAACTGCTAACAAGCGGATATTCGGCAAAAAAGGCAAAGACAACATCAAAGGTAGCCCTGGCAAAGATAAAATCTACGGCGGTAAAGAAGACGACATTTGCGACGGCGATCAGGGCGACGATGAAGTCAGAGGCGATCAGGGCAAAGATAAAGTCTACGGCGGCAAAGGCAATGATACCGTCTACGGCGGCAAAGATGACGATCAGGTCAGCGGCGGTAAAGGCAACGATAACATTAGCGGTGACGAAGGCAACGACACCTGCATGGGTGACGAAGGCGACGACAGCGTTAGCGGTGGCGCTGGCAAAGATACCGTCATCGGCGGCAAAGGTAACGACACCTGCATGGGTGACGAAGGCGACGACAGCATTAGCGGTGGCATCGGCAACGATACCATTGTAGGAGGCAGCGGCGACGACACCTGTATGGGTGACGACGGCGACGACAGCGTTGTTGGTGGCGAAGGCAAGGATACCGTCATCGGCGGTGCCGGCAAAGACACTTGCATAGGCGGTGACGGCGACGACAGCGTTGTTGGTGGCGCTGACGACGATACCCTGATTGGCGGTGCTGGCAACGACACCTGCATGGGTGACGACGGCGACGACAGCATTGTTGGTGGCGGTGGTGACGACACAGTAATGGGTGGTGCCGGAAAGGATACGCTCATTGCTGGCGACGGCAAAGACATGGTAGACGGCGGCGACGGTGACGACAGCGTTGTCGGCGGCGGCGACGGTGACGATACTCTGATGGGCAGTGGAGGCAATGATACGATTGTCGGCGGTACTGGCAACCATACCTGTACTGGCGGTGCTGGAGATGACATTTTTGTGATCAGCGATCGCAATTCCGGCCCAAACTCAGTCATCACTGACTTCACAGTCAATGACAAGTTTCTGATATCCGGTAGCTTGAACTTCAGCAGTTTCTCCTTTGTCCAAGTTGGTATCAATACCGAAATTCGTGGCAGTAGTAACTTTGTACTGGCGCTATTGTTGAATGTCAATGCGAGCATTTTGAAAGCTGGCAACTTTTTGGGAATTGATGTTCCTGCCAACTTCAACCAGGCAACAACTCCAACCCCAGTTAAACTCGTTCCGATCATTACAACTCCAACGCCTGTTCCTACTCCAACGCCTGCTGTCAACACTATTGACAAAACTGCCAGTACAACGCCTGAACTTATTGTCGGTAATCCATCCCAGCCTAACGACATCAAAGGTGGCTCCGGCGACGATACCATTACTGGTGGTAAAAACAAAGACATCATCATCGGAGGCAAAGGCAAGGACATAATTAAAGCCGATGATGGCGATGACGACATCGACGGTGGCGATGATGATGACAATATCGAAGGCGGTCTAGGCAACGACAAAATCAAAGGAGGCAAAGGTAACAACAAAATCAAAGGCGATGGCGGTGATGACGACATCGAAGGTGGCGATGATAATGACGACATCGAAGGCGGCACTGGCATCGACAAGCTAATTGGTGGTGCTGGGGATGACACATTAAGCGGAAATGAGGGAGATGACGAAATCGAAGGTGGCGAAGGCAAAAACACTATGACTGGTGGTGGTGGGAAGACCAAGTATTTCTACAAAAAATCCCGCGCAGGTAGCATCAAAGTTGAAGACGCCGACTTAATTACTGACTTTAAAGATGACGATCTTTTAGACTTCTCTAACGCTGCTTTTGGTATCAACGCTGCAAGCTTGACCCGAATTGAGATTAATGCTACTTCTACTTTTGGAAGCATCGGCAGCGGTAATTTACTTGACTTCAGCGCCGATATCAGCGTTACCAGCATTGCAACTTTGCAAGCGCGGTTTACAGCTTTGGGCGGCGATAGCGAAAGACCTACTTTCTGTCAGTTTACAGATCAAGCTACTGGCCGTATGGTGCTGGTATTTGCCGTTGGGATTAGCTTTGAAGTTGTAGCTAGTTTCTCGTTCTCGGTGAAATTTAGCTTCAAAGTCAGTAACTTTGTGTTCACTGGCCCACCGCTAAATCTTCCTGTCGGTACTCCCGGCGCTGACAATGTGAATTTCGCCACTTCTCCAGCGGGAATTAAATTCGATGGTTTGGCAGGCAATGACAACATCGTCGGTAGCAATTATGCCGATCGCATCAACGGCGGTGATGGCGACGATACTATTACTGGCAGTGGCGGTGTTGATATTCTCAATGGCGGTTCCGGCGCTGATATCTTTGCTTACAGGACAACGCAAGAAGGTGGCGATAAAATTTCTGACTTTAAGTCCGGAACTGATAAATTCCAATTTGTCACCAGCGCTTTCGGCAATTTGACCACTACGAACTTTGATGGTGTTAGTGGTAGTGCTCCTGACATTACTGGCAAAGAATTGGTGATTTTCACCGGCGGTACTTATGCCAGTTTACAGGCTGCACAAGCTAAGGCAACTGGAAGTTCTACCACTCCTGGTTTCTTCGTATACACTAATGCTGCGAACGAGACTTTGTTGGTGTTTGACTCCAACGGTACTTTACCGGACGGTTCTACCACTGTGGCTAACTTGGGTACTGCTCCTGTTAGTTTGGGAACCTCCGACTTTGTGTTCACAGGTGCTCTTGGTTCTGTCACTCCTCCACCTGCGGTTAGTAGCATCGTCGATTTAATCGCGAGTCCGGGTACTTTCCCGACAATTGGCATTATTAACTTCGGTTCCGGCGCAGGCGGTTACAACTTCAGCACTCCTGTCCTATTTACAGGTAATGGCAGTGCAAACACCGTAATTGGTACCCCGTTTGCTGACAGGATCGAAGGCGGTGGCGGTGCTGATATTCTCACTGGCGGTTCCGGTGCAGATCTGTTTATTTACAAGAATCCTGGTGAAGGTGATGATAAAATCACCGACTTTACTTCTGGGGTTGACAAATTGCAGTTCGTTAGCGGTGCTTTCGGCAATTTGACCACTACGAACTTTGATGGTGTGAGCGGTAGTGCTCCTGATATTACTGGCAAAGAGTTGGTGATTTTCACCGGCGGTACTTATGCCAGTGTACAAGATGCCCAGCTTAAGGCAACTGGAAGTTCTACCACTCCTGGTTTCTTCGCATTCAAGAATGCTGCAAATGAAACAGTGTTAGTGTTTGACTCCAACGGTACTGCACCGAATGGTTCTACTACCGTTGCTAACTTTGGTACTGCTCCTGTTAGTTTGGGAACCTCGGACTTTGTGTTCACAGGTGCTCTTGGTTCTTCTCCCGCTGGTACTTCTCCCGCTGGTACTACTACTAGCGTTAGTAGCATCGTCGATTTAATTGCAAGTCCCGGTACTTTCCCGACAAGTGGCGTTAACAACTTCGGTTCCGGTGTTGGCGGCTACAACTTCACCACTCCTGTCTTATTCACAGGCAATGGCAGTGCAAACACCGTGATTGGTACACCGTTTGCTGACAGCCTCGAAGGTGGTGGCGGTGCTGACATTCTCACTGGCGGTTCCGGTGCGGATCTGTTTATTTACAAAGCTCCAGTTGAAGGTGGTGATACCATTACCGACTTTGCTTCTGGGGTTGACAAATTGCAGTTCAGCGCCAACGCTTTCGGCAATTTGACTACTACGAACTTTGATGGTGTTAGCGGTAGTGCTCCTGACATTACTGGCAAAGAGTTGGTGATTTTCACCGGCGGTACTTATGTCAGTGTAGAAGCTGCTCAAGCTAAGGCGATTGGAAGTTCTACCACTCCTGGTTTCTTCGTATTTACGAATGCTGCGAACGAGACTGTGTTGGTGTTTGACTCGAACGGCACTTTACCAAGTGGTTCTACTACCGTTGCTAACTTTGGTACTGCTGCTGTTAGCTTGGGAACATCGGACTTTGTATTCACAGGTACGATCGCATCTTCTGCCGCAGGCATCACTCCTAGCGCTAGTAGCATCGTCGATTTAACTGCTGCAAATGCGGGTACTTTCGCGACAGCCACCTTTAACAACTTCGGTTCAGGTGTTGGCGGTTACAACTTCACTACTCCTGTCCTATTCACAGGAAATTCCACTGCAAATAATGTCACCGGTACAGACTTTGCTGACATCCTGAATGGCGGTTCTGGTGCTGACATTTTCGACGGTGGCGCTGGTAACGATAGTCTCTTCGGCGGCCCTGGTAACGACACTCTCAACGGCGGCGCTGGGAATGACACTTTAATCGGTGGTTTGGGAACCAATGTTCTCAACGGCGGTGCTGGTTTGGACGTATTTGTGTTCACCGGAACTTCTACTGGTGGCGGAGATTTAATTACCAATTACAGCATTAATGATGATGTAATTAACCTCGACAAAACTGGTTTCGCAGCGTTGACAACCGGGGCTGGGTTATTGGGTTCTAGTTTCTACAAGTACAGCAGTACAGCTTCTGTTACTCAGCTTGAGTTAACTTTAACCGCACCTTCGATCATGGCTATCTTTGACGGTTTATCTACCAAACTGTATTACGATAGCAACGGTTCTACTCCTGGTGGTAGCAACTTGTTTGCAACTGTAGATGTCAACTTGGGAGTTTCGGGCAATTCTGAATTGTTCTTGTTCTAAGTTGATATGAGTTGACTTATCGGTTAATGAGGGAGGGTTTGTTTCTACCCTTCACTAACGATAAATCTCTCTAGAAAAAGCCGCTCATACCAGCATATTGTTTGCGGTAGGGGCGGTTTTTTTATACTTCATATTAATGTTCTAAGCTGTGGAGCATTTAAACCACTAACGAGGCATGAGGGTGCGTCAGCTAGAACACTGACTATACACGGGAAATACCTTAAAACTGACGCACCTTACAATCGTCTTTTAAATGCCGAACAGCTTATCAGAATAGATACAGCCAATATCCCGTAGGGAAACGGCACTGCCGTGTCCTGATTTTTTAGAAATGTTACAATATAAGGGTTGACATCAGCATTGTACTTGTGCTAACAGATCTGTTTGTTGGGGCGAGTATGCCAATGTGACAACTGTAACTGCTTGGAATGGAAGAGGCATAGTCACAAAAGCTCGGAAATTGCCGATCGCACTTATACGCCAGACACCTAGTAAACCCAGTTCAGCCTGGCCACAATTCAGCTAAAATAGCCAATTATGGTGAAAAAGCGGGTTTTTGCCTAGGCCCGCAGTTGGCTAAAAAACCTTACTGTTTAAGGGTTTTTACTGAGTAATAGGAAAGAGAACAGTTTACTAAATGCGATCGGCCGTTAAACTTTTGGTAAAGTGTCATAGGTAAGCCCATAAGTTTTCTAAACACAAAGCACTATTAGGACAGCAACTAAACTCTATTTCTATAAGGAGAATATGATGAAAATAATGACACCGCGACAAATGATCATTGCGATGGTAGCAATCCCGATCGCACTAATGGCGCAAACCACCCAATCCTTTGCTATTGCGACTACCACCAACGTATCTCCCATCAAACAAGTTTTGCCCGGTGAGGATGAAATTGATTTTGACAATTTGCCCTCACAATCCATCAGTATTGAAGAAAGCGAAGATTGGGATGACTCTAATTTTTTCGGTAATTTCGATATCCAAACAACAAACATTATGAAATCAGAAGTTAAAACAGAAACTACTTCCTCTCCGCCAACACTTTATATAAGTGCAGCAAGGGGGAGATCCAGCCGGAGTTGTCGCATTTCAGGAATCTGCGAATAAATTAATTGGGATTTGTTCGATTGTACAACTATTCATGATTTTGGATTGATTTTTTTCTAAGTATGCTAATAGCAGGGTATGTATTTTTTCGGATTATAGTAACCGCCGACTCTGAAAATCTTTTTTAAAGATTCAATATGATTAATTCACACTACCACCCAGACACGCCAGCCCAGCAAAACCAAAGTTCCCTGCAAACCCTCTCCCGCACTCTCAAAATGTCCCAGGGGCAATTTTCCCTGACTCTGGTGCGGTGCAATTACGGTGTTCTCAGAGAGCAAATTGTAGGACAATTGCACGAAGATTGTGCAGTTGATGTTCGAGAATTTCCCCTCCCTACATCTGTTAAAACTCTTTACACAACTATAGAAGCAGAACTTGCTGGTAGCCAGCCCCAGGCTTTGATGGTGTTTGGATTAGAGTCGGTAAATGCGATCGATCGCGTATTGACTTCTACCAACTACGTCAGGGAAGAATTTCGCAATAACTTTCCCTTTCCGGTAGTGCTGTGGGTGACAGACAAAATCTTAAAAAAACTGATTCGCTTAGTCACAGATATCGAAAGTTGGACAACAACTATTGAATTTGTACTCAGCCCTGATGAGTTGGTGGACTTCTTGGGAAAAAGTGCCGATCGCATTTTTTCTGATATTTTAGAAAGCGGCAATTGGCATTTAACTAATTCGGCGATTCTTGGTGCTAGTTCTTTGACTGAATTAGAGTCTGCCAGGAAAGACTTGCAAACTTGCGATGTCCACTTGGAACCAGCTATTGAAGCTAGTTTACAATTTATTAATGGTCGCCATGAATATGCTTGTCACCACATTCCTGACGCTATTAAATTATATCAAAAAAGTCTTAATTTTTGGAAGTATCAAGTAGCATTTCTCGGTCATCAAACAGAATTTAGTAAGTTGTTATTTACGGTTCACCCTGCACCAGTCTTAGAGGCAATTTTGCTATTTCACATCGGGCTTTGCTACCGATTCCAAGGGGAACAGCATCGTACAGGAAATCGTCCTTATTGGACAGAAGCTAAAAATTATTTTCAACAGTGTGTAGATGTTTTGGAAACAGCCGGACAGCAGGCTAATGTTGGTAAATTTATCAATCAATTAGGCGAAATATTACAGTATTTAGAAGATTGGGATGCACTCTGGAAATTAGCGATTAAAGCTCGGAGGTTACATCAAAATATGGAAAATTCAACTGTTCATTTGGCTCAAGATTATGGCTTTTTGGCTAAGGTAGCCTTGGAGCAACAAAACTGGCAAGGGGCAAAAGAATGGGCTCTAGTCGCCCTTGATGTTCTGAACTCGAATTTAGAAGTGAGCGGACATGGAACGGCTGTAAAGTCGCAGCATCATGGCTTATATCTACTAATTTTAGCAGAGGCCCTGAAGGAACTTGGTGAGGTTGAGGAGGCGATCGCACATCTAGAAATTGCCCGCTCCGAAACCCCGCCTTGCTACAACCCGCAGTTGTATTTGCGAGTATTGGAATTATTGCGATCGGTTTATTTTCAGCGAGGAGAATATCTCGAAGCATTTCAAATTAAGCAAGATTATCGATCGATAGAACATACATATCGGTTCCGAGCTTTCATTGGTGCCGGCAAGTTGCAGCCCCACAGACAAGCAATTAATCCAGCTACCGAAACTATTACCATCAATGCTACGATTGCCGATGAAATTACTGCTTCCGGCAGAGAACAAGACCTCAACCGTTTGATAGGTAGGATGAACAGTGCCCAAAACAAACTGACAGTAATTTACGGTCAATCAGGAGTTGGTAAAAGTTCAATTGTCACGGGGGGATTAGTACCTGCACTCAAACAAAAAAAGATAGAAAGCCGTACTGTTGTACCAGTGTTGCTGCAAGTTTATAACAATTGGCCACGGGAATTGACCAGACAGTTATCTGCTAGCAAAGCTGAAATATTCGATCGGGCAATGGCAGCCGACTCTTTAGGCTCTGCTGAAGTCGAATCGGAATTTGCAGCCAGCGAAATAAATGATGATTTTATGCCTGCGTTAAATGATAAATTGGTTGATAATGATGAAAAGATTGCACCCGAACAGCCTGTAGAATTGATAGTCAAAAAACAGACAATCGAATATGACAAAATCATCAAAGAGTTGCAAATAAATTCTGAACACCTGGTGACTGTTCTGATATTTGACCAATTTGAAGAGTTTTTCTTTGTGTGGAAAGAGCAATCAGAAAGAGAAATATTTTTTGAGTTTCTGCGGGAATGCTTGAACATCAAATACTTAAAAGTTATCCTGTCTTTGCGGGAGGACTATTTGCACTATTTGCTGGAATTTTGCCGACCCAAAAACAATCAACAATTCATCAACAATGACATTTTGGGTGACATTCTCAGCAAGGATATTCTGTTTTATTTAGGAAATTTTTCCATAGCAGATGCTCGATCAATTGTTCACGCTTTGACTGAACGCTCTCAGTTTCATTTGGAACCTGAACTAATCGAAGAATTAGTCAAAGATTTAGCTGGAGAATTGGGAGAAGTTCGCCCGATTGAACTCCAAGTTGTGGGCGCACAATTGCAACAAGATGATATTACGACTTTAACACAATATCAGGAACTAGGCAACCATCCCAAGCAAAAATTAGTAGCCAGATTTCTCGAAGAAGTCATTCAAGACTGCGGCCCGGAAAATGAAGGAGCGGCGCGCCGAGTTTTGTATTTGCTGACAGATGAAGATGATATTCGTCCTCTGAAAAACCGCGCTGAATTAGCATTAGATTTGGCAACATTTGAAGAAGCAGACAAATTAGATTTAGTCTTAGAATTGTTGGTTAAATCCGGTTTGATTTTTCGGTGGACAGAACTGCCAGCAGAGCTTTACCAGCTAGTTCACGACTATCTTGTTAGTTTCATCCGCCAGCAGCAGGAATTAGATACTAAGGCAGAATTTGAGGAACTCCGAAAGCAGCACAAAATTAATAGAGATGTCATAGAACAACTTCGTAAGGAAAAAGAGCTAAATGCTTTGCTGTCGGAAGCGAGAGACAAACAGCGCCAAGCTAAAGAAAAACAGTATGAGGCTGAAGCTAAACTCTATCAAAATCGCAAATGGCAACTACGATTAGCAGTTTTAGGGGTGGTTGGGCTGACTGGTCTTTCGGGCTTAGCACTCTATCAAACAAAACTAGGAGATGAAGCGCGACAACAAGCTGAAAAAGCTCGTACTGATGCCTTGGATTCGGGTTCGCAAGCTCTCGTGCTTTCTAATGAGAAAGACCAACTGGGAATATTAGCAACTAGCATTAAAATTGCTACGGATTCTCTCAAGAGTACAGCTTTGCCTGTTGATACTAAAAACCAGATTACAGAAAGATTGAGACGAGCAGTTTCTGGGGTGCAAGAATACAACCGTTTTGAGCAGCATAGCAACTTTGTTCTGGATGTAAGTGTCAGTCCCGATGGCAATACAGTTGCTTCTGCAAGTGCTGATAAAACTGTTAAATTGTGGAGCAAAGATGGTAAGTTATTAAATACTTTCAATCACAGTGATAGCGTCACGAGTGTTGGTTTTAGTCCCGATGGTAAAACTATTGCTACTGCTTGTGCCGATCGCAAAATTAGAATCTGGCGGCTAGATAATAATAAAAGTGCGCTCATAACTTTAGGAGGGCACGACGATATTGTGACCAGTGTCAGCTTCAGTCCCGATGGCAAAACCCTGGTTTCTGCTAGTTACGACAAGACTATCAAAATCTGGAATATTGCTAACAAAAAGTTGCTGCAAACTTTAACTGGACACACCGACTGGGTACTCGGAGTCAGATTCAGTCCCGATGGTAAAACAATTGCCTCAGCAAGTGTTGACAAAACTATCAAACTTTGGAACCGACTAGATAAAAGCGAGAAATTTCAAACCATACCCAAAACTTTAAATAAGCATTCTGATATTGTTTATAGTGTCAATTTCAGTCCAAATGGCAAAGAATTTGTATCCGCAAGTGCCGACACCACAATCAAAATTTGGAACAGAGAAGGCAAGGAAATTAGAACTCTCAAAGGACACAACGAAGAAGTTGTCAGTGCGACTTTTAGCCGTGACGGTGACAAGATTGTCAGTGGGAGTGCTGATAACACTGTGAAAGTTTGGAGTCGCACCGGCATTTTGCTGAACACTTTTCGAGGACACCAAGATGACGTGAGAGCCGTAAATTTTAGTCCCGACGGCACTATTGCTTCGGCAAGTAAAGACAAAATGATTAAAATTTGGCAGCCGGACAATACTCCTTTGAATAAAATTTTAGCTGGCCATGGCGACTGGGTAAATAAAGTTAGCTTGAGTTCGGATGGCAAAATAATTGCTTCTGCTAGCAGAGACAAAACTGTGAAACTTTGGCAGGCTAATGGCAGTTTATTAAGAAGCTTAGTCGGACACAAGGATTCTGTGAACTGGATCAGCATTTCGCCTGACAATCGTACAATTGCTTCGGCTAGTGATGACAAAACTGTGAAAGTATGGAGTTTAGATGGGAAACTGTTAGATACTCTCAAACATGGCGACATTGTTAACAGTGTGACTTTTAGTCCAGATGGTAAAATAATTGCGACAGGAAGCGACGATAACAAATTGTACCTTTGGCGTTGGCAGAATGGTCGGGCAACTCTGCTAACAAAGCTAGACCACATAAATCAAGTAGTTCGGGTTAGTTTCAGTCCTGATGGTAAAACGATTGCTGCCATAGTGAACGACAGGTTAGAACCGAATAAAAATGCTTCAAAAGTTGCCGAAATCAATAAAGTTTACCTTTGGCAAATTAATGGTTCGTCGGCAAAGCTGCTGACAACTCTCGACCATGAGAGGAGTGTTAAAGATGTTACTTTCAGTCCTGATGGCAAGACAATTGCTACTGGTTCTGCTGACAAAACTGTTAAATTGTGGAGTTTTGATGGGCAAAATGCAGCTTTAGCCGAAGAACACAAACATAATGATAGTGTTGAGAGTGTTAGTTTCAGTCCTGACGGCAAGTTAATGGCTTCTGGTGCGGGCAATATTGTTAAGTTGTGGAATTTTGCTGGTGGGAAGGCGACGATATCTAAGACTTTGGAATCTAGCTATCGGATGTTTAGTGTTACTTTTAGTTCTGATAGCAAAACTCTGGCTTTTGCGATGGATAGAAATGTGGTTCTTTGGCCTGTGGAGAATTTGGAACTGAATAAGATAGTTGCTAAGGCTTGTGATTGGTTGGGAAATTATTTGCAGCATGACCCAAATGTGAGCGAGGGCGACAGAATGCTTTGTCTTGGGTTTGGAAAGCAGACTTTAAATAAGGGGAAACGATGAGATTTGAGTCCTGATGATAGAGGAGACGGCAGTGCCGTGTTCCTTACAAGATAATGTAGGTTGGGTTGAGGCGAGAGCGAAACCCAACTCTTGTAAAATAAGGTGTTGGGTTTCGCTATTGCTCTGCCCAACCTACATGAGCTTATTTAAGAAGTCGGGGTTCTATTCCCAATTCGCAATTACCAATTCCCAATTACCAATTCCCAATTACCATTAATAAATCTATCTATTGGCTAATCTTTATGGCAGTAAATTTAGAGTAAAATTCCAGTAATCAATTCAAAAGCGAGGTAAACCGCATGGACACCAAGTCACAAAATGTCCAACCAATCCCGCCCTTCAGCGAGAAAAATCAGGAAACGCCAGAGATAGGTGGCGGTTTGCCGATAATTGAGTTTTGGGCCGAACATACATTGTCCCCGGAAGGGCCGAAACTTTGGAAAACTTTGCTGCATAAAAGTGCGTGTTTGTCATGTTCTTGGGGCACTGGCGGGCAGAAAGGTGGCTTTACCAACGAAGAGGGCGAAAAACTTCAGCGGTGTATGAAAAGTGTTGAAGCAATCTCCGCTGAAATTAAACCTGCTATCTCAACTCAAGTATTTAAACAGCAGAGTATTGGACAACTTCAGCAGTTAACTTCGATGGAATGTGACAGGCTGGGAAGGTTGAGTTTTCCGATGATTTTGCGGGGTGGAAAGTCTCATTACGATCGCATTTCTTGGCAAGAAGTCTATGAAATTGCGGCTGATGCTTTCACCAAAACCCCGGAACGAGTGGCATCTTACAGCTCTGGTCGCTCCTCCAATGAGGCGGCTTTTTTGCTGCAATTGATGATGCGTGCCATGGGTTCTAACAACTTAGCAGATTGTTCTGATCTCTGCCACGCTCCCTCAACAACCGGCTTAAACGAGATGTTTGCTACCCGCACTTCGGTAGTCAGTCTCGAAAACTTGAAACAGGCAGATTGCGTGGTACTAGCCGGTGCGAATTCAGCCTACAATCATCCCCGCTTGATGAACGAATTGATTAAAATTCGTGAAAAAGGCGGTAAAATCATTGTGATTAACCCCATGATGGAAATCGGGTTAGTCAAGTTTGGTTCCCCGGCTTTTCCGGTGAAATCGCTCATCCCCGGTTCCGATATTTCTTCTTTATACTTGCAACCGATTCCTGGTAGCGATACAGCTTTATTTGTCGGTATTCAAAAGTCTGTAATTGAACAAGGATTGTTGGATGAAAACTATTTGCAAGCTCATACAGAAGGCTGGGAATCAGTAGTGCAGCACGCCCGCGATACTGAGTGGGAAACTATCACGGAAACTTGCGGAGTTTCACGCGCTGAAATTGAAGCTGCTGCGAAAATTATCGGTAGTTCAAAGCGAGTTGTCTTTGGTTGGGCGATGGGAATTACCCAACATGATAACGGCGTAGATAATGTTTTTAGTATTGCCAATACTGCCTTAATGACGGGAAATGTCGGCAAAGAAGGTGCTGGATTAATGCCTGTGAGAGGACACTCAAATGTCCAAGGATTTGGCTCTATGGGCGTGACTGTGGATCTGAAAAAAGAAATCCAACAAGCTTTAGAAAAGTTATTGGGGCGTTCTCTGAGTCCTGTTAAGGGCTATGAAACGCGATCGCTCATTGAAGCAGCAGATGCAGGCAAAGTCGATACGCTGATTTGTCTGGGCGGTAATTTGTATGGGGCGAATCCAGATTCAAATCAAGCTAAACGTGCTTTAGGTAAAATTGAAACAATCATTTATCTGGCAACTAAACCGAATTTAGGGCATTTTAGCGGATTGGCTAAGCACAATACAATTGTGCTTCCGGTACTCAATCGATTTGAAAATCCCTACAAAACAACGGTGGAATCTGGAAACAATTTTGTGCGTTTAAATGATGAGGGGGAAACTCATCTCACAGATTCTGATTTGATTCCGGAAGTGCAGTTTTTGACGGAATTAGCGAGCCGAATTCACGGTACTTATCCGGTAAATTGGCGTAACCTTCAAGACCCAAAATATGTTCGCCAATTGATTGCTCAAACTATTCCAGGATATGAAAAGATTGGGAATATTGATGAAACGAAAGAGGAGTTTACTATCAGCGGGCGCATTTTTACGGAACCGAAATTCCCTACAGATTCTGGGAAAGCGAAGATGTTTGTCGCGCCTTTGCCAGTGCTGAAATTACCGGAAGCGCAAGAGTTTGGAGTATCAGAATCAACACAGGGTATAGTTGTGGCATTGATGACGGGACGCAGCTATTCTCAACACAATACGGTGGTTTATAAAATTGATGATAAGTATCGGGGAATGCCGCACCGTAATTGTATTTTGATGAATCGTGTGGATGCTGAAAGTGCTGGTTTGCAGGAACATCAGCGGGTGACTGTGCAGGGAAATGTGGGGAAAATGGCAAATGTTGAGGTGATTTATGGGGCGGTGCGTGTGGGTGCTGCTTTGATGTTTTATCCTGAAGTTAATGTGATTTTTAATCCGCGCGTTGAAATGCGATCGGGTACGCCTGCTTATAAGCGTGTACCTGCTTTTGTTTATGCGGAAGCTTAATCAGATTGGATGTGGTAGAAATGAGGACACGGCAGTGCCGTTTCCCTACCAGAAAATAATGTGGTAGAAATGAGGATACGGCAGTGCCGTTTCCCTACCAGAAAATAATGTGGTAGAAATGAGGATACGGCAGTGCCGTTTCCCTACCAGAAAATAATGTGGTA
>JAYSVM010000087.1:0-18892 GCA_043718495.1 Oscillatoriales bacterium
ATAAAAAGCCCCAAACCGTTGATTTCTCGTTAGTTTGAGGCTTTTTGTTGTAAGAGCGGGCGGCGGGAATCGAACCCGCATAGTTAGCTTGGAAGGCTAGTAATGTGACTATAATTGGGCCTTGTATCATTGGAGAACATTCAGTAGTAGCTGCTGGTTCTCTGGTTAATAAGGATGTACCGCCTTATACTATTGTCGCTGGAATACCTGCTAGATTTGTCAAAAAAATCACTCCCCCTTCCAATACCGATCAAACAGTCTGTGAATAATATAGCGGTTCTCAAGAAAGTGAGGTAGGCCTAATGCCTTCCCCCAAGAAGGGGTTGCCCAATGCCGATAGCACCTTATGTTACTGAGAAAGGCTATATCAATTCCGGTATCTCAAATCGAGTCCTTTTATTTATCGCAAAGGAATCGATAGAACCTTAACCTGGATATGACACAGATAACAATATGATACCCAACTGTTCACGTCATAATATCTCATGGAGCATCCACGGAGTATAATAAATTTTTCACAAGTTTCTATTATGTCAATTCTTGAAATTGCCCAAAAAACGCGCCAAGCTGCTAGAAAGTTAGCAGTTTTGTCCGCTGATGCCAAAAATCAAGCTATTGAGGCTATTGCTAAAGCTTTAGAAGTTGCTGCGCCGGAAATTGTGGCGGCGAATGTGGCGGATCGCGCGGCGGCTGAGGTTGATGGAATTGCCAAACCGTTGTACGATCGCCTGAAGTTAGACGCAAGCAAGTTAAAAAGTGCGATCGCGGGTGTGCGCGACGTTGCGAAACTCCCAGAGGCGATCGGTGTCGTGCAAATTCACCGCGAATTGGATACAGGATTGATTCTGAAGCGCATCACCTGTCCTTTGGGCGTTTTAGGGATTATTTTTGAAGCACGTCCAGAAGCTTTAATTCAGATAGTATCCTTGGCAATCAAATCGGGAAATGGTGTGATTCTAAAAGGTGGCAAAGAAGCAGTTCGTTCTTGTGAAATATTAACAAAAGTAATTCGCCAAGCATTAGCAGAAACCGCAGTCAATCCCGAAGTTGTGCAGTTACTAACCACGCGGGAAGAAACCATCGAACTGCTAAAAATGGATGAATATATAGATTTGATTATTCCCAGAGGTTCCAACTCTTTTGTGCAGTTTGTGCAGGACAATACCCGAATTCCGGTGTTGGGACACGCCGACGGAATTTGTCATATGTATGCAGACAAAGCTGCGGATATCAACAAAGCAGTAGAGATTGCCGTGGATGCCAAAACGCAGTATCCCGCCGCGTGTAATGCCATTGAAACTATGTTGGTTCACAGGGAAATTGCACCCAAATTCCTGCCCATAGTTGCCGAAGCATTACAGCAGAAAAAAGTCGAACTGCGAGGAGACGAAACCACCCGCGAAATCTTGGATATTGCCGCAGCCACAGAAACAGATTGGTCTACAGAATACAGCGATTTAATCTTATCAATCAAAATAGTAGACTCTGTAGAAGAAGCAATTAACCACATCAATACTTACGGTTCCAGACACACAGATGTCATTGTCACCGAAGATAGCGAAGCCGCTGAAACCTTCTTAAGTCAAGTAGATGCGGCCGGAGTTTATCACAATTGTTCGACTCGATTTGCCGATGGTTTCCGCTACGGTTTCGGTGCTGAAGTAGGGATTAGCACGCAGCAAATGCCACCTCGTGGCCCTGTTGGTTTAGAAGGGTTGGTGACGTATAAGTATCGAGTTGTTGGAGATGGTCATATTGCCGCTAATTATGTAGGGAATGAGGCTAAGGAGTTTACTCATCGGGATGTATAAGCATTGGAGTGATTTTTGTGCTTGGTGCTACTAGATTTTCCCTTAGTCGCTGAAGCTGTCAGACTATCCCTACTGGCGATCGAGTTGCGATCGGCACTTACACACAAGTAACTTATTTCTGTCATTGCGAGGCACGAAGCAATCTCAAAACCCTTGGCACACCGTAGAGCGTGCGTAAGTCCTGTTGATATCAAATCAGAGCGAACATATTTTGGGTCAGCGAGCTGGATGACAAACCAGTGAGAGACGCTAACAACTCACCAGTGCTGGCGATACGGATCAGGGTGTCCTGCGCCTGAATACCTGTACCCTGGCTAATTGTCAACTGGTTAAATCTTAGACCGCCGCTTAATCCCAATAAATCTTGACCAATCTGGAAATCAGTAATGGTGTCTACTCCTGCACCAGGGTTGAGCACAAAGCGATCGCGACCATCACCACCTATCAGCGAATCATTGCCTAAACCGCCATTGAGCAGGTCATCACCAGCACCACCGCTAACAGTATCATTTCCCAAGTCTCCAAAAAGGGTGTCATTTCCCAAGTCCCCGGAAACTAAGTCATCATCCTTACCGCCGTGGACAACATCATTATCTTTACCGCCATAGACAGTATCATTTCCCTGGTCTCCGAAGAGGGCATCATCTCCTGAATCTCCTAAAACCAGGTCATTATCTTTGCCACCGCGAACAATATCGTTGCCTTTACCGCCGTAAAGAGAATCGTCGCCCTGATTGCCGTTGAGAACGTCTTTGCCTTTATTGCCATAGAGCAAGTCATTACCCAATCCACCAAAAAGAGTGTCATTTCCCAACTTACCGATTAAGACATCATCATTTTGAGTACCTGCGATCGAGTCGTTATTGTCAGTGCCAATTAAGGTGTCACCGCCGATCGTCTCAAGCGTTGGCGTGGGTTCTGGATTGGGTGTTGGTGTTGGTTCTGGCGTGGGTTCTGGCGTGGGCGTGGGCGTGGGTTCTGGAATAGAATTCGGTGTTGGTGTCGGGGTTGGTTCTGGACTAGGTGTTGGAGTTGGTTCTGGCGTTGGTTCTGGCGTTGGTTCTGGCGTTGGCGTTGGTGTTGGCTCTAGTAGTGATGTTGGCTCTGGATTGGGTGTCGGTGTTGGTATTGGCGTTGGTTTTAGATTGGGTATCGGCGTTGGTATTGGCGTTGGTAGTGGCGTTGGTTTTGGATTGGGTGTCGGCGTTGGTATTGGCGTTGGTTCTGGAATAGGAGTGGGTGTTGGGGTTGGAATAGGAGTGGGTGTCGGGGTTGGATTTGGATTGCTATTGTCATCAGAGCCTATCAACTGCGCTACACCTGCATTCTCCTTTCCGTAAGTTGAATTGCTTTTCCAAGTAAAATTTGTTCCAAGGCCATCCCAGTCTATAAAATGACCGTCTTTTTGCACTCCAACAAGTCTTGTCTCAAACTGGATATATCCACCTTTTGGAAAGATCGAATCGCGTTGGCTTGGAGTATCCTTAAATCTCAACTTTGAGTCCTCATCAGTTACTTCAGCTAAATCAGCCTCGGCATAATAGAAGACTTTTTCGTCAACTGTTGGATTATAAGAAACTGGTTGAATTTGGTCAGGGTGTATCCATGTTCCCCACAGATTGCCATTTCTGTATACAAAGTAGTTACGGCTCCCAACTATAGGATCTAGAAAAGGTGTTTTAATTTCCTGTATCTTTCCACTTTGTGTTGACTTTGGATCTTCGGGAAACTCTACATTTTCTTCGGGATTCAACGGAATGCGAACAGTTTTTGGGTTGATCCAATTTTCTAATGTAAGTACACTAGGAAGGTAAGTAACCTGTTGTACCCAGTTAAAGTGGTCAACTCCAAAAGCCGCAGCTATTTCAGATAGCTTATATGGATCTGGTATAAATGTGGATTCAATTGTAGACCCGTTCGCTTTCGGAGTAACTGAGCCTTTTAAAGTAGTAAATGAATTCCAAGGAAAAAATTCTGAGGTGTTGTTGCTAGAATCAGTTGCTGTTACAGTGAAATTTGCACCTTTTTGAAGTTGGTTTTTAACTTCTTCTGGAGGTGTAAACTGGAACCCATTAATGTAGCCATCAACACCTTTAAGACCAATGAAACCAGCTTGATTATTTTTTGAATTGCGATCGTCATTGGCAATAATGTTTCCCAATCGATCTGTTGTTATATCTTTGTATCCCAGTAATATTTGACCTGGAGTATTAGGATTTTCTGCAAAAAATTCTAATCTATAGCTGGCGTTAGGGATGGTATTAATAATTCCTTCGATCGTGCTAACACCGTTGCTCTGCGTGACTGAGGTCAACACAGGATAATTTTGCAGTTGATTAGCACCAGTGTCTTGATCTCTAAAGTCATTAGGAGTAAAACCATCATTGTTTAGGTCAATACCAGAACCTTCATTTCTGAAGATAGAATTACCCAAAATGGAATTGCCTGTACCCGAAGCAATGGATACCCCTGCTTTGCCATTAAAACCAATGGTGTTACCTATTCCAGATTCTTTCCCGCCAATGATGTTCTTGCTAGCAGAGTCATCGACGACCACACCCCTAAGCTTGTTAGCCAGATTTTTAGTGCCAGCTTTATCAACACCAATTTTGTTTCCTTGTATTATGTTCCCTGTTGCAGTTTGACCGCGAATATCGATTCCGTCATCCTGATTGCCAGAAATAACGTTGTCTTTAAGTGTGTTTTTAGCAGCCTCACCAATAAACACTCCATTGAGCAAATTTCCCAAGGCTTGGGTGCCACTGATATCAGTGCCAATGAGATTGTTTTTTATTGTGTTTTCATTTGGAAGAGTGCCAGTGATACTGACACCGGAAAGCTTATTACCGGAGATAAGATTACCGTCGATGGTATTGTTTTGCGATAGTATTAGAATTCCACTTCCATCGTTGCCCAAGGCTTTTGTGCCGCTGGTATCCGTGCCGATTTTATTCTTCTCAATTACATGACCGCCGTTACCTTCTAACCGAATTCCATCGCCACTGAAGCGATTGATGGTCAGTCCGTGTATGGTGCTGTTACCACCCGTGATAGTTAGCCCATGTGTGTTGGTACCTGCATTGCTACCATCTATCTCAATGCCTGGTTGAGTTGTTGCATCAATAATGACTGCATCAGTAATAGTGGGCAGGGCAGATTGCGGTTGAATAGTCAGCGCCCCGGTGGGAATATTGAATGTAATTGTATCTTTGCCTGATTGGGCGTTAGCAACTTGAATTGCCGCTCTAAAAGTAGTTTGCAGTCCTGGTGTTGCTATGTTAACATCAGCAACTCCGTCATTTGGATCTGCATCAGGCGCGTCGCCTGTTGAGTTGACTATTAAAGATTTATCAGCAGGATCATCAGCAAAATTCATTTTCTCGATGTAGCCTGGGCCCGGTTTGTAGCCTGTGATAACGTCGTTTTCGTTCCTAATAGCTGAGTAAAAATTTAAAATAGTTAGGTCGTCAGCCCGATTTGCTTTCCCATCTTGGTTGATATCCACTATTAATGAGGTATTGTCTTGGAACACGCCAGTAATACCTATTGCTAACCTCCTTGAAAGTGTCATTTCTGGAGAATACGTGTCGTGTTTATATAGGAGCAGGGCATCATTTGTACCACCTGCATCATTAATCACGCTGCCTGCGGGGCTCCAAGATAGTTCATAAGTATCATTTCCAATGCCACCCTCAAGAAGATAATCACTAAAACTGCCATTAGCCACAGTAATCGGCTTTGCCAGCTTTCCCAGCACAAGGAGATAGTCATCGCCGTTCCCACCATTGAGGGTATCATCGCCGTTCCCACCAATGAGAGTGTCATTACCCTCCTCCCCCCAGAGAACGTTATTGCTGTCTTGCGTACCAATTCCTGCGTAGAGGATATCATTGCCCTGCCCGCCTTTTAGGCTGTCTTCGTCCTCACCACCATTGATAGTGTCATTCCCTTCACCGCCATCAAGGTAATCATTGCCATACGAGCCACTAAGGCAGTCATTACCCTGTTCACCGTAAAGATTGCCGTCAAAATTATTGTCCCAAAGGCTATCATCACCCTCGCCACCCCAGAGGGTGCTATTTTCGCCAGAGTTACCGAGGATATCATTGCCAGGGCCGCCAAATAGAAGTACGTTATCGCCTCCAAAGTTGCTGAGAGTGTCGTTGCCCTTTCCGCCATCAAGGATTACATTGTTACCTAAGCTACTGAGAGAATCCTCCCCTTCCCCGCCATCAAGGTAATCGTTGCCCTCTCCATCGTTCAAAGAGTCGTTGCCAATGCCGCCTGCAAGAGAGTCATTACCAGAGCCACCGTCAAGAGCATCATTGCCCTCTCCGCCATTGAGGGTGTCATCCCCTTCGCCGCCACCCATACCGTCATTGCCTGCTCCGCCATTGAGAATGTCATCCCCTTCGTCGCCACGAATAGCCTCATTGCCTGCTCCACCGTCTATCTGGTCATCACCTCTCTCCCCATAAAAGGTTCCTTTGCCGCTAAGAAAATCATCGCCATCATCACCAAAAACTATGTCTAGTTCATCTTTTCCAACAAGAGTATCTGATTTACTGGTTCCATTTATTCTTGACATAATTTATCCTTTGTTAAATGTACTAATTCAACGATTTTGAAACTCGGGCATTACTTCGCAAAACGAAATGCTAATTTTCATCCGTTTTTGGGATACCAATACCACTACGGATAATGAAGTGTGTTCCTGCCAATCGGGCGACTGGTATTCGTACTATCGTTTTCTAGAAAATTTGCGATCGCCCTTCGCCATCCCTACTGACACAAGAGCGATCGCTGTACAACCGAGGCATAGCATTGAGTAATTTAGGACGTACTGAAGAACCAGAAGCTAGCTTTAAGCAAGCAGAGGTGCTGAAACCTAACCACCAGTTATCATGTCCGATCGGGTTTGCGATCGTTTACAGGTGGTTTTGGATCTGGGTTGCTGGTTGAGATGACTGGCTATTATCTGCGATCGCAGTTAGCTCATTTGCTGCTTTAGCCTGGATCAAGCAGTCCTTGACATTCCCAAACAAATTGCAGTTTATAGTAGTGTCTTTGGTAAATTTCAGATCCATCGTTCCTTGAGGCTTAACTGAATTCTCGATCAATTCCTCCTCTAACTTTTTAAAAGCAGCGATCGCTTTGTTTGCTTCAGCATTTACTCCTTTAACCTGCGATAGGACTTTTCTGACTTCCTCGAAACGACTGAGGTCTAAAACAATGCCTGCTGGAATTATTAGCTTGGTTGTTCCTTCCGGACTCTCTGATTTTTTTTCGACTTCCTCTTCTAGGGTTTCAAAAGCCACGATCGCCTTGTCCATCTTGGTATTATTATTTTTCTGCTTAATTTTTCTTTTTTGTTCACTTGCCTCTTGTTGAGTGATAGCTATTAAGAGTCGCTCTTGCAAGGAACGGAAGACAGCAGTCCCTGCCGAACCAGCGAGTAAGGACATTGCTAATAAAATCAATACGGTGTCTGGTTTGATAAACATCATAGCAGGAACAGCAGCAACCGCACCAATAATAATTCTGGCGAAAATGCCCAAATCAATTACATTTTCTACACTAGCGTAAGCAAGTTTTGCTGCCAATTCATCCTCGCTGGGTGCGTGGGGTCGCTCAATATTGCCTTGCAGGTTCAGCAACTCAAAAACAATCCCGCCAACCCCTCCAGAAATTAGCGTCACTAAAAGCACTACGTAAAGTTTGGGATTGTCTAAAGACTTGCTTTTTAAAATTACTTCGACATCCCAATCTGTTTGGGGAACCTGAGTAGAAAGTGCTGGTAAAGATGGCAGCGGACTTGGTTTATCGCTCTGGGCGCAGGCATCTGTGACACCTATGCTACTGGCTAGGAATAACCCAATCAGAATAGATTTTATGCGTTTCATAGTTTAGTTTCTCACTTTGTGGAAAATTTTAGTTTTAGCGATAGCTCTATTGACATCTAATTTGAGAAAAAATTCCCTGAGAAGTGTGAATTTCTTGCCACAACCCTTCAGTACCTCCTTTTTTCAACTGATATTGCACTTGATTTGAATATTTGTCGGGAACTACTCTCCATCTTGTTGCTTTTTGATATCCCTCTTCTAGACAGTAAGCATTGGCGATTATCCACCTTGCTTCCTCGCTGCAATCGCTAGGAATACACCAGTCAATAGTCCAGTATCTCTTGCCAATATACTGTCTTGGATTATTAAATGTTTCGCCGGCTTGGGCTGGTTGAGCCTGTATTATATTTGCAGCATTTAAAGTTAATAAAGCTGTAAAATAAGCTAATTTTAGTCTCTTCAATTTCATTTTTATGACTCCTTTAATAACCCAGTAGTAATCTAGACTTCACTTGACAAGTCGCCAGCTATTTTTTTTGCGTAGCAAGAGGCATATCTGACTTGTAATGGTGGTTAAATCTATCCTGATTCAGTAATAACTCGGTTGTGGCAGCTACGTCAGTGAGAAATAGTTATAAATAGTTATAACTTGCGCGCAAAATATGCTACAATCTTGAGTATAATTGCTTAATTCTCTGTGTCGTCAAGCAGGAACCACCGATTTTTCGCTAACACACCCAATAATTTTAAATAAATGACGATCGACGAAGCACTGCTTTTCCTCGACTCAGTTCTCAAACAAGAACATCTCAACGATATTCACATACTGGTATTGCGGCAGACTTGGGAAGGACTGTCTTATCCACAGATTGCCAAAAGCGCGGGTTACGATGCAGAATATATTAAGTTTGTTGGCTTTCAGTTATGGCAAATTCTCAGTCGGGTATTTGGAGAAAAAGTCACTAAGAGTAACTTTCAGTCAGTTTTGCGACGGCAAGCACAACAGGCGCAAGTAACCGTCCCACTACCAAATAGCCAAATTAGTCACAATATCAACCAACAAGTCGATCGCACTGATCCGATCGCCGATCGAGCTCCAACTGACTTAACAAAAGTCAACAAATCGATTAATTGGGGAGAAGCAATTGATGTTTCTATTTTCTACGGACGTGCAGAGGAAATAGCCTTATTAGAAAAGTGGCTGATCGTCGATCGCTGCCGCCTAGTAACGCTGTTGGGAATGGGTGGAATTGGCAAAACTTCTCTCTCTATTAAGGTAGCAGAACGCATCCAAGAACAATTTGATTATATTATTTGGCACAGTCTCTGCAATGCTCCCTCTCTCCTTGACTTGTTGCTAGAATTGATTCAATTTCTGTCGAACCAACAGGAAACGAGTTTACCAGATACCGTAGATGGTAGAATCTCGCGACTGCTGCACTATCTGCGACAGCATCGGTGTCTGTTAATATTGGATAATATCGAGTCAATTCTACAGGAAGAAGAACGCACGGGTTGTTATCGAGAGGGATATGAAGGATACGGTCAACTTCTGCGCTGCGTAGCCGAAATAAATCATAAAAGTACCCTGATATTAACCAGTCGAGAAAAGCCGATCGGTTTAGCAGCTCAAGAAGGCGAAACTTTGCCTGTTCGTTCATTACAACTGAAAGGTTTATGCACTCCCAAAGCACGGATTTTTTTTCAACGCATCGGTTCTTTTCAAGGGTCGGACTCCGAATGGGATATTTTGATATCCCACTATGCGGGAAATCCCCTAGCCTTAAAAATGATCGCTCCCGCTATTCGCGATTTTTTTGAAAGTAGCCTCACCAAATTTTTAGAACTTTTAAATCAAGGAACTTTAGTATTTGATGATATTCGCAATCTATTAGACAGACAATTTAATCGTTTATTAGATTTTGAAAAAAAGGTGATGTACTGGCTGGCAATCAATCGGGAGCCAGTCTCGCTGGGTGAATTACAACAAGATTTAGTCGCAAAATTAACTGTTAAAGAATTACTAGAAGTTTTAGGTTCTCTCCTGAGACATTCTATGATTGAAAAAACCTCAGAGGGCTACACTCAACAACCCGTCGTCATGGAATACATGACGCAACGATTAATCGAACAAGTCTGCACTGAGATTGCAACCAGCAAAATTGATATTCTCAGAAGCCATGCTCTGCTCAAAGCTACAGCTAAAGAATACATTAGAGATACGCAAGCTTGTCTGATAATTAAACCTATTGCCGATCGCCTTTTTTTTTCTTTTGAACGCCAGCAAATCATCGAAAACCAACTCAAACCTATTCTGGCATCCCTGCGCGGTAAACCCACACTAGAAACTGGCTATGTTGCGGGTAATATTATAAATCTCTTATGTCAAATGCAGACAGATTTAAGCGGTTGGGATTTTTCTCATTTGACTGTTTGGCAAGCTTATTTACCCGATACAAATTTGCATTTTGTCAACTTTGCTGGGGCTGATTTAACTAATTCGGTTTTCGCTGAAGTTCTGGGAAGCGGTTTGTCAATCGCTTTTAGCCCGGATGGAAAACTTTTAGCAATGGGCGATACTAATAGTGAGGTTCATTTGTGGCAAATGCCAGAAGTTAGGCTGCTGAGAACTGGCAAAGAATACGGCAGCATCGTGTTATCTGCTGCTTTTAGTCCAGATGGGAAAACCTTTGCTACTGGCGGTAGTAACGGTACGATTAATTGCTGGGATGTTAGCAGTTGGTCGATTCGTCAAATATTGCAGGGAAATCATAGCAGTGTGCTGGGAGTTGCTTTCAGTCCCGATGGCAAGATGCTTGCTAGTGGCATCGGTGATGGGACTGTGCGTTTTTGGGATTGGAGTCATGGACGATGTTTGCTAACTTTGCCGGCACACAAAAGTCAGGCTTGGTCGATCGCATTCAGTCCTCAAGGTAATATTTTAGCTAGTGGCGGTGATGACGGCATACTTAAACTGTGGGATGTTGCTACGGGACAATGCCTGAAAATGTTTGAGAGTGACTGTCGTCAAATTCGATCGGTTGCTTTCAGTCCAGATGGTAAAATGGTAGCCTGTGGCGGTCATGATGCTTTGATTCGCATCTGGGATATTAGCACGGGTGAAGTCTTGAGGATTTGCTCTGGACACTCACAAATAGTGGTGTCTGTTGCCTTTAGTCCAGACGGTCAGATTTTAGCAAGTTGCAGCGAAGACAGCACCGTGAGATTGTGGGATGTGGCATCGGGTGAGTGTCTAAAAACGCTGCAAGGACACACCAGTCGGGTTTGGGCCGTCGCGTTTCGTCCAGATGGCAAAATTTTAGTTAGCACTGGTGAAGACTGTACGGTGAGACTGTGGGATGTTAAAACAGGTCATTGTCTGAAAACAGTATTGGGGCAAAGCAATCCAGTAAATTCGGTAGTTTTCTCGCCCGATGGCCAAACTTTAGCTAGTAGCGATCGCGCCGTGAGATTATGGAATATCAAAACCGGGAAGTGTTTTAAAAGCATCCAGGATGGACGTACTAATCGATTGAAATCCATTGCCTTCAGTCCGAATGGGGACTTTTTGGCGAGTGGATTCTCTGACACGAGTGTCAGGTTATGGGATGCTATGACTGGAGAATGCCTAAAAAGTTTAGAAGGTCATTCTGCTTGGGTTTGGGGAGTCGCCATCAGTCCCGACGGTAAGACATTGGCAAGTTTCAGTGAGGATCAGACGATCGAACTATGGGATATTAGCACAGGGCAATGTCTTTATAGTTGTACCGAGCATCAGAGTTGGGTGATGGGAATTGCTTTTAGTCCAGATGGTGATATCCTGGCTTCTGCGAGTACCGATAAGACGGTGAAGTTATGGGATGTCAGTACAGGGAAAGTCTTAAGCACTTTGATGGGAAATAGCGGTTGGGTTTGGTCTGTTGCCTTTAGCCCTGACGGTAATATTTTGGCAAGCAGCAACAGTGACGGTAGCATCAAGTTTTGGAATATCAATACCGGAGAATGTCTGACCAGCATCGAGGGACATGATGGTATTGTGTCATCGGTAATCTTCAGTCCTGATGGTACACTCTTGGCGAGTGGCGGTCACGATCAAACTGTACGATTGTGGGATGCGATGACGAATGATTGCTTGCAAGTTCTGCGGGGACACGAAAATTGGGTGTGGTGTGTTGATTTTAGTTTAGATGGTCAAATGTTGGCTAGTAGCAGCCAAGATGAGACGATTAAGTTTTGGGATGCAGTAACGGGTGATTGTATCAAAACTTTGCCTGTTCCGAAACCTTATGAAGGATTAAATATTGCAGGTGTTAAAGGTGTAACTGAGGCGACTGGGGCGATGCTCAAAACACTGGGGGCAGTGGAAGTAAGTTGATGTTATCTAAGCCAAGATTTATAGCCTTTCTCGTTTAGGAATCAGTGCGAAACTAAAAACATATTTTGATGTACCTATTTCAATAAAGAGCTTGACCGTTTGGTCTCTTAAATAACACTGTTCTCCCATTACAAAGTCTAGTGTGCAAATCAGATAAGATTGACATAATGAGCTGAAGTCATGCAGGAAGCTTTGGCTAAATCCGACGATCACCCTTTCTTCTCTCCATTCCAAACAAATTTCGCTACAATAAGCTATACTTCGCCCCAACTCGAACAATCTTCAGTTGTCTATGTCTAACTCCTCCACCCTCACCCCTGGTTCAACTCTCGAAAAACGCTACCGCATCCTCCGCGAATTAGGGCGTGGCGGTTTCGGGCGCACTTACCTCGCCGAAGATATCAATCGATACAACGAGCATTGTGTGCTCAAAGAGTTTTCTCCGGTGGTTCACAGCCCGAAAGCGGCCGAATTGTTCGATCGCGAATCGAGTATGCTTTACAGCCTCCAACACCCGCAAATACCCCGCTTTCGAGAACTTCTACGAACCGATATTGGCGGGAATCAAGCTTTATTTTTAGTGCAAGATTATATCAAAGGTCAAACCTACGAAGAAATACTGATATCGCGCCAGCAACAAGGTAAAAATTTTAGCGAAGCCGAAGTTACTCAACTGCTATTTCAGCTTTTACCAATTTTAGAATATATCCACTCGAAAAATTTAATTCACCGCGATATCTCACCGGACAATATTATTCAGCATGATGTTGACAAACTACCATTTTTAATTGATTTTGGTTCTGTCAAACAAATCGCCGCAAGTGCTCTATTTCAGTCTAAGGGACAATCGGATACTGCGATCGGCAAACAGGGATATTCACCAATGGAACAAATGCGCCAGGGTAAAGTGTCTCCGGCTAGCGATTTGTATGCTTTGGCTGTCACCGCTTTAGTCTTGCTAACGGGCAAAAAGCCTCAGAAATTGTACGATGTTAATCAGAAAACTTGGGATTGGCGAGCACAGGTTACAGTCAGCCAAAATCTCGCTACGGTATTGGATCGGATGTTAGCAGACAATTCGGGCGATCGCTACCAATCTGCAAAAGAAGTCCGCGAAGCCCTCAAAGATCCAAAATTATCCCAAATTGGCAGTATCATCTCCCAAATGGTGACACTGAACTTTGTCGGCCGCCCTTTTAAAAACAGCACTCAAACTGCTACAAACAATCATATTCCTGTCAACCAAAACCCTCAGATTGTCAAAAATCTCAACATTCTCCAGTTAATTCCTTGGAAAAAAGTCGCGAGTTTAAGTATGGTTTTATTACCAGGAATGTTAGCTTTTAGTGTAGTTAAAACAGGTTTTACCTTACCCAAACTTCCTGAATTACCCAAGTTTCCAGAACTACCGCAACTTCCAAATACGTCTGTAGATGCAGAAATAGCTAGGCAAGAAAAAATTGGTAAGCGTCGCAAAAATCTTAATATTGAGCAGGATATTTTTTATCATAAAGTAGATGAACTATTTTACAATAAATATCCTGAGTTACAAGGTCGTACATTGACAGACAAGCCCGAAGATGCAGAAATTAGGCTGAAATGGTGTGAAGTTGCTGAAGATTTTCTAGACAATTTGGAGAAGGGAGGACAGTTTTGAAGTTTAAGATAGGGTAAGCACTCCTTATGATATAGAGGAGACGGCAGTGCCGTGTCCCTACCACGATCAATTGTAGGGAGACGGCACTGCCGTCTCCTCCGTTTATTTCACTTTATCTGGTTTAATAAAAACTGGTATAGGTAACGCACTTTTAGTTTATTGCAAAATGGATTCTATTCAACTTACAGGAATTCGCTGTTACGGATACACTGGCTATCTACCGGAAGAGCAGGTTTTGGGGCAGTGGTTTGAAGTGGATGTCACTCTCTGGCTGGATTTATCGCAAGCTGGAAAAAGTGATGATATTGAACATACTCTGGATTATCGCAGTGCAATTAGTATGATTCAAACGCTAGTTAAAAACTCGAAATTTTTGTTGATTGAACGTCTAGCAGATACTATTGCCCAAGCACTTTTACAACTACCATTAGTTGATAAAGTGAAGCTACAACTTTCCAAACCTGCTGCCCCGATTCCTGATTTTGGTGGCAGAATTACTCTAGAAATTACTAGAAGTAATTAGTCAATAGTCAGCAGTCATTAGTCTGAATTAGTTTTTCATATCAATTCCGTTAGCATCGGAATGATATAAACGGAGGGCACGGCAGTGCTGTGTCCCTACAATTGATCTTGGTAGGGACACGGCACTGCCGTGTCCTCTACTCTATATCATAAGGAGTGCTAATGACTGATGACTTATGACTAATGACTAAATTACCACTTCAGCAAATTAAATTCTTCCATGTCTACGGTATCGCGGTTGCGATAAATCGCCAACACGATCGCCAAACCAACGGCGGCTTCAGCAGCGGCTACCGTAACTACAAACACGGTGAATACTTGACCTTTAATCTGTACTGGGTCAAGATAGTTGGAGAAACCCATCAGGTTGAGATTGACGGCATTCAGCATTAGTTCGATCGACATTAACACGCGCACTGCATTTCGGCTGGTAATCAAACCGTAAGTACCAATACAGAAAAGTGCAGCAGCTAATAACAGGAAATACTGGAGTTGCAGTTGCATAAATTTAAGAAGGAAGTTCGGCAGCGGATTTTGTAACGGATGTAACGGATGGAATTCGGAAGAATTCCGAAGGAAGAAGAGTAATTAACTGGTTCCTAGGCTCTGCCTGGGAACCAATATGAAATTACTTAGATTCGGGCAAAGAAGTATCTCCGGCCGCAACTAATTCGCGAGGTCTTTCTGGCAAACTAAATGCTGGTGTTTCAGATAGTTTGTTGGACAATTCATCGGGGAAGAAGTCACGGCGGGCTAATACAATTGCTCCTACCATTGCCATCAACAAAAACACCGATGCTAACTCGAATGGTAGCAAATAGTCAGTAAAGAAGTGTTTGGCTATGGTGACGATCGAGCTTTCGGCCGGTGGTGCACCTGTCGTGACAACGATCGCCCAAGGAGTAGAAACTACCATCGTACCCAAAAGCGCAAACAAGCCTGCACAAACTACTGCGGTTGCTACTTGGCGCACCCAAGCATTAGGAATTTTGCGGAACTCTTCTCGTTTGTTTACCAACATAATGGCAAACAAAATTAAGACGTTGACAGCGCCAACATAAATTAATATCTGGGCTGCTGCTACAAAGTCAGCATTCAACAATAAGTACAAGCCGGCAATGCTGGTAAATACGCCACACAGCAGAAATGCTGAGTAAACGATGTTTGAGAATAGCACTACTCCTAATGCTCCTCCAATCATCATTAAGGACAGTATCCCAAACGAAACAATCTGAACTCCTTCGGCTAAATTCACGATTTTTAATCCTTTGTTAATTGGGTATTGGGCATTGGGCATTGGGCATGGGGCATTGGGCATTGGTAATTGGGCTGAAAAGTTGATCAAAACCGAGGGATTGGGCGTTTGTTATTAGAAAAACTACTAACAAGTAACCACTAACTATTTCCCATTCCCCAATTCCCCATTCCCCATTCCCTATTCCCATTACCTATTTTTCGAGAATTTCCTCTGGACGAAGGCCTGCGCGCCGATCGCCACTAGGGACATCATGAGGATCCATCACACCTTTCGGCAAATAAGCGAATTCGCGCAACGGTGTCACCATCGGATCGTCTGTAACCTTGTAGGGCAAACGTCCTAGGGCCACGTTGTCATAATTCAATTCATGACGTTCGTAGGCGGCTAACTCGTATTCTTCTGTCATCGACAAACAATTAGTCGGACAATATTCTACACAGTTACCGCAGAAGATACACACCCCGAAATCGATGCTGTAGTGCTTGAGTTGCTTCTTCTTAGTTTCTTTGTTAAATTCCCAATCCACTACAGGTAAGTTGATCGGACATACTCGAACGCAGACTTCGCAGGAGATGCACTTGTCAAATTCAAAGTGAATTCTGCCCCGAAAACGTTCGGAAGGAATTAGTTTTTCGTAAGGATACTGCACTGTCACCGGGCGGCGTCTCATGTGATCGAAGGTCACAGCTAGCCCTTGGCCGATATACTTAGCAGCTTGAACAGTCTCTTTGGCGTATGCGCCTACTTGATTGAGGAATTTTAGCATTGTGTTCTCTCTCTGTACTTGAGTTTTTGGTATTTGCTAATTGATAATAGGTAATGATAGTTAAAAGGTAGTCAGGACACGGCATTAGTCAGGACACGGCAGTGCCGTTTCCCTACAGTCATATCCGGTAGTCAGGACACGGCAGTGCCGTTTCCCTACAGCTATATTACCTGTCACCTATTATGAATTAACCGCCAAAAGCAAAGGGAAAGGCTAGTTTCAAAGCTGCGGTTAATAGCAAATTAACTAGAGCAACCGGAAGCAAAAACTTCCATCCTAAATCTAGCAATTGGTCAATCCGAACTCGTGGCAGAGTCCAGCGCAGCAGAACTGCTAAGAACAGGAAGAAGTAGGCTTTCAACAAGGTCATTGTAATGCCTAGCGTGCCAGTAATTACCTGCAACCAAGGAGTTGTTTCGCTCAATCCCAGGGCGTTCGTAATAACTCCGACCGGAATCGGGCATTCCCAACCACCGAGGTACAAAACGGCTACTAGCAGGCAAGAAAGGACGAGGTTAACGTAGGAAGCGATGTAGTATAAGGCAAATTTCATGCCTGTATACTCAGTCTGATATCCTGCTACCAATTCTTCTTCTGCTTCGGGTAAGTCAAAGGGTAAACGTTCGCATTCTGCGAGTGCTGCAATCCAGAAAATCAGGAAACCAGCGGGTTGCCGCCAAACGTTCCAACCGACGATGCCGTAGCCTGCTTGTTGATGTACGATGTTGATCGTACTTAAGCTATTGGACATCATCACAACTGCCAATACTGCCAAAGCTAGAGGAATTTCGTAGCTGAGGGATTGAGCGGCGGCTCTGAGTCCTCCGAGGAGGGCGTATTTGTTGTTAGAAGCATAGCCCGACATCAGCAAGCCGATCGGCTGAATGCTAGATAGAGCAATCCACAGAAATATTGCTGTCCCCATATCGGCGATCAGCATATGCTCTCCGAAGGGCACGATTAAGTAGGAGAGAAAAACTGGGATTACCACAATTACCGGGCCTAGCGTAAATAGCAGGGCGTCAGCTTTCGCGGGTACGATGTCTTCCTTGAATACCAACTTCATACCGTCAGCAACGGGTGCTAGGACTCCCAGGGGGCCGAGAAATTCCGGGCCAATCCGCTGTTGGGCGGCGGCGGAGATTTTCCGTTCTAGCCAGACGCTAGTGAGTACCCCGAAGACGGCACCGACAACCATCAGTACCATTGGCAAAGGTAGCCAAAGCACTTGGGCGATTTCTGCCGATAAGCCCCAATTCATCAGGGCTTCTACAAAACTTCCTTGTAAGTCAATTCCTGGGTTCATTATTTCCAGCTTTTGAGCGATCGCATATATTTTTACACCCATCCTTAGTAGGAGTAGGCTTGGAGATTTGGGTGTTTGTAAAGATTTTTAATGCTTTACCGCATATCAGTATATCGCCGGACAGGCCCCAAGAACCGATGGATGAGGTGAAATTATATTTATGCGATCCCCAAGCTTGGCTAATGGGTTGCTAACTTATCGATCTAGACTGCTGAAACGGGCGTTGGTAGTGACTTTGCGTGGGTTTGGGTGTTTGAAGGGGATGTGAGGGGTGCGCTGTGCCGATCGACTCGGACTGAAAATGGTAAATTTGTTGATCGAAGAGTGCTGTCAGTAAGGATTTGAATTATCATTAAGGTTGGCTTCATACCAAACCTTCTCACAAAGAGGAAATAACAAATGAGTTCTAAAAGTCAAAAAAAACGAGGCAATTCAAACAATCCTCTTGACAAAGAAGAGGTAATTTCTCAATTAATTGATCGGTTTAATTTGTATGTAATTGTCTTTATTATTATTGGTGTATTTTGTGGTATTGTCCCTTTTATAATTTATAGTATGAATATACCAAAAATATCAGAAAATCCGCTATTTCTTGTGTTGTCCCCATTATTTTTATTGTTGGCAACAGTAGCGATTGGTTCTGAATCGACAAAAACTTTTATTACTGCAAAGGTAAAGAAATTTGATAAAGAATCATCCAGCAATGTTGATAAGTTAACTCTAGAAATCGAAGAATTAAATGGACAAATTAATAAGTCAACTCTAGAAATAGAAGATTTGAAAAAAAACAAAGATGCTAATATCATAAAAGACGAGCGGCTTCGCTATCTTGCCGATATATATATGGCTAATGAAAATACATCTAATCGGGAAAAAATAATATATCTTGTTTTGCAGGAATATAGTAATAAATTCCCTAATGGCTCCGAACAAATTAAGACTGGTTTAACAAAAAGTTTTAATAATTATCAGAGTAGAAGAAATTTGCGTGCAGTAATAACGAACATAAAAAAGCAATCTTGGAACCGATTAGCTACAGCCGCTGCATCAAAGGCGTTCAAAATTAAACAAGCTGATGTTGGTCAGTTAAATGATGAGCATGAAAAATATTTATTCGTAGACATCTATATCTATTTATGTGCTTGGTTAGTCAATAGCATTGAAGTCAATAGCATTGATAATAACATTCCAACTTATATGCGCTATATGCCTGTTAAAGAAATTGGACTAAACTATCATGATAGAGAGCAAAAATTTAAATTTGCAAACGACTTTGAAGCATATGAAACAGCATTGTCTGAGCTTATAAGAATTTTCGATCTGGGTAGTTTTGCTAGACTTTTTGACGATATCC
>JAYSVM010000088.1:0-18606 GCA_043718495.1 Oscillatoriales bacterium
ATGCCCATTTCTTCGTAGTCGGCGAATTTGAGATGGTAATCGTCCCGCCAGTTGGTACTGACGACCTCTACAGCCAGTCGCACCGAAGACCCCATCGTGATGATGGATTCCCTATCCCAGCGCGGTTCGTTGGCGAGAGCTGCTTCATCCAGGACAACTGCGTCTGGCAGGTAGCCCGCCTCGTTGCGGACGGGTTTGAGCAGGCAGTCGCCGGGGATAAAGCAAGGCAATTTCAGTCGCCTGATTTCTGCGCTGATTTCGTCCCTGGTTAAACCTATAACGCGGGAATGGCGGCCGGTTCCTAAAGGCATTTCAACAATTTCTCCATTGTGTAGTTCGTACTTATGGACAGAGTTCTCTGGATACCAAGCAACGAACTCATCAAACGTGATTGTTTTCGATATGGTTTGGATCATGTTGTGGTTTCCTCTGTCTGGTGATTAGTATGCGGAAAGCTCAAATATTACACAAGGACTTACGACAACGTTGTTCGTAATCCTTGACATAGGAAGTGAAGTTTGGTATAGTCTCGCGTCCATAATATCAAAATACTGATCGCGGCGATCGACTAAATCAAAAATCAGCAAAAATGAGGAGACGGCAGTGCCGTGCCCCTACCCAAAATAATACTGTAGGGAAACGGCACTGCCGTGTCCTAATTTCTTAGTTATTTGGGATTTCACATAAAGCATTTTGCAACATACTCTCAAAAAAAGTATCTAGAGAAGTTCCTGATGCTTTCGTCATCGCAGAAAGCACACTTTTCTGAGCAAAAGAACAGTACAACCCCGCTTCTAAAAACCAAGGTTGTCCCTGCGGATCTATCCGAAAATCAAATAGACTATAATCGCGACAGCCCAAAGCGATATGGGATTTTCTGGCCATATCCCAAACTCTCTCAGTTGCCGGATCGCTGATGTCAACTATCCACGATTTGGTACTATCTTTAGCCGCATAACCTAAGCTTCCATCGTCATTTTGTTTCAGTTTGTCGGCATAACTCCGAATCGGCATTGTATCAGCATCTAGAGCATATTCTTCTAGTGGCAAACAGACTAACTCACCTGCTTTGACGATGATTCCACAGCGAACTTCTCTACCCAATTCAATGAATTTTTCTACTAGCACTTCATCGGAATGAGTTAATGCTTTCTGCAAAGCTGCATCATAGTCAGCAGCATCTTTAACGAAGGTTACTCCAATGGAATTATCACCATTTAGTGGCTTGAGGACGATCGGGAAATCAATCAAAGTTCGATCGCCCGCACGGAGCACTTCTCCCAACGGTACACTTACCCCAGCGGCTGCTACCACTGCCTTAGTCCTCGCTTTGTCAGCCACCAACGCCATCAACTCTGCGGGATTACCCACATAAGGAATACTCAGCAGATCGAACAAGCTGCGGTATTGAGTCATGCCTGGGATACAAAACATCTGGGGGATCATTACGTCAATTTGGAGGTCGGTCAGCACCTGCACAGCGCCCGCTAAAGACATGGGATGAGCGGCCGCGATCGCACCTGGATCGAGAGATGTGGGAAAACGCCAAGTGCGATCGGGAGAAACATAGGCAATATGAAATTCATACAGTGCTGAATTAGCCGTATTTTCCAAACAATCTTGGGCGTAAAGGCGCGACAAATCACAGTAAAAATCACTGACAGCCGATCCAACTAAATGCAAAACCCGTAATACTGACATACTCAATCTCCTCCTATTTCCACAAGTTTGCCAATATTAAAATCAATCCGAATCCACTCTTTCGGCTTCTGCAAATTTCCCCATAACAACAGTGGGATTTGCCAATGATGCACCATCAAAAATGGTAATGGATCGTTCCAATCGAAGATGGCATCTTTGCCTTGGGTAATAATTTGTAACCGCTCAGAAACTAGCTTTGGCGACGACAAATGAGTCACCAAGCGCCAAATTTCGTGGTAAATCCAGTAAGTCGGACGACTAGATGCCAAGGGCTGCACAGTCTCAGGTAGAGCATCGTGTTCTAAATAAGCCTTAGCTACATCGGGATGGTTGTAAAACATCGTGATGGCTGAATGGGTGCGGGGATTACATTCGATCGCATAAATCTCTCCATCATCTGCCGCCTGAATGAAATCAAAGGAGATTTGTCCAGTCAAATTGAGGCTTTTGGCAAACTGACGAATCCAATTTTCGATATCCGGGCGATCGACATTTTCGTAGTTTACCTGAAATGCGGATGATTCACAGCAACAGTGTAACTGAACATGACCATCACGGATTGTACTGTGAGTGCAAAACTCTTGCCCCGGAATATACTCTTGCATAATCCAAGGTTTACTCTCAGAAATTGGTAAAGATTTGACAAAAGTGGCTGTTTGGGCTGGGGTTTCGCAGGGTAATTTAGTGAGATCTAATCTGCGGATAGAATCGTAGGGAATACTTTTGATAATGTACTTGCGCTGTGCATCACTAAAATCAAAATCGATTACTTGTTGGGGATTTGTGATCAGGTAAGACTTTGGGACTCGTAGCCCCAAGGCTTCGGCAGCGGCGGCAAATGTATACTTATCATCCAATCGTTGCAGCATTTCGACATCTACGTGCATTACCGTACAGTGGGGAGAAAGTACGGTTTGGACTTCGGCATCGTAGTAACTGGCGACTGGACTACAGACTGGCACGTAAACATTAACTTTCTCTTGTTGGACGATTTTTAAGAGTGCTTGTGGATATTCGTCTGTCTGGGGATTTGGTACTGTGTAAAAGCGATCGACTGCCCAAGAGTAACGATGACCAGTTAGCCAGTATTTCTCGGTTTCAACCAAAATTACCCGATGACCGGCTCTATGGAACGATCGGGCTAGCTGTAATGCCTTAGTCATCT
This sequence comes from Oscillatoriales bacterium, assembly GCA_043718495.1. Lineage (GTDB taxonomy): Bacteria > Cyanobacteriota > Cyanobacteriia > Cyanobacteriales > Microcoleaceae > Microcoleus. Next base: position 2,867 of record JAYSVM010000088.1, read on the forward strand.
TGCCGCCACTGATCAAAATCGTTTGGGGAGTGGCTAGGTGCGATCGCGACTGGAACGGTTTGATTAGTATTGCTCTCAGTAGGGCTATTATCGTCAAAGCGAGATTCAGGGGCATTACTAATAGCAATAAACTTAGGGTTGCTAGGGTTTTAATTGCTGTTTGGAAGCGCCGATTCCCCGCGTTTGTTTCCTGTTCAGATGGCATCGCTGCAACTGAAATTGTTTTCATAATAAGTTTTTGGTATGACGTACTAACGGGAGCATCCCGATTTTGGAAATATACTCGTAGAGGAAAAGCCTTCCGGCAGTAAATCTCTGGTTCTGATGAATTAATTATCTATGTTAATCGACATCTAAATGCAGTTTTAGAGCAATATTTACAAATAGTCATAGAGACAAAACCATGTGAAAAACAGATACTGCGATTGCTTCGCTAAGAGCTCGCAATGACAAAAAACATTAACTGAACTGTATTGGGTTATATTCGAGGTAATTGGTAGAATTGTAACTGTATTGGCGGCACGGTTATTAGCATCATTGCTTACCACCAATACGGGACGGCGTTTGTCTATCTCAGAACCAACTGTAGGACTGAGATTCGCATAGTAAATTTCACCACGTTTCATCTGTTAATCCATCGGCAACTGTTAAATCCCAAACGGAGTCTACTTCACTAGATGCTTGTCGGTAAGCAGATTCTCGTTCTTGATTCCGCAACAATTCCAAAGCTAATTCAATTACTTTGGATGGCGATTTGCATCCTTTAGCAATTTTGTAGCTTTCAATGAACTGTAGTAGTGATTGTGATAGGGAAATTGATATTTCTTTAGCTTGCATTATCTTAGCAATTGGTAATTACAAAGATTTCTACTTAACTATAGCACAACCAGGAAATCAGGACACGGCAGTGCCGTTTCCCTACAGTATTATTTTGGGGTAGGGAGACGGCATTGCCGTCTCCTCATTAACTAAACGCGCCGAATCAAGGTAATCCCATCTCTCAATGGCACTAACACCTGCTCTACACGCGGATCGTCAGCCAGAGCCTGATTGAATTTGCCGATCGCAATTCCGTTAGCAGTAGCAGTACCCGACAAATAGGGCTGTCCCTGCATCAGAGTATTGTCGGCACAAATTAAGCCATTGGGAGCCAACAAACCTGTGGTAAGTAGTAAATCGAGATAGTCTGTGTATCCAGCTTTGTCAGCATCGATAAACACCAAATCGAACACTTCTCCAGCAGCAGCTAATTGTTTCATTGTTTCTAAAGCCGGTGCCACCTTCACTGAGATTTTGTGGCCAGCAGTCGATTCGTTGAAACACTTCTGGGCAAATTCAGCGACGTAAGTATCTACTTCGCAGGCTACTACTTCTCCATCAACAGGAAGGGCTTCGGCCATTGCTAATGCTGAGTAGCCAGTGAACATCCCGATTTCCAGCACGCGCTGTGCTTTGGTGAGATGGACGAGAAATTTCAGCATTTGGCCTTCCACATGGCCGGACAGCATCTCTTGTTCCAAGTGGCGTACTGTCTCGCCGTCGGAGAATCGCTGACTCCAATCTTCTGATTGGGTACGCTTTACTAAGGTGGCTAAAGCCGGAGATTCCGCTGTTGTGCAAAGATTCAGGTAGGGATCGAGACCATTTGCTAATTCGTAGGCTTGTTGTAATTCTGCCTTGAAAGCTGGATCGATCGCATCTTGAGACTCTACCTGCTGGACAAGACTTTCCAGTTTAGCCGCCAAAATTCCGACTGGGGTAACAGGTCTCATCCTTATACCCCTGCTGTAGAGCGAGTTCCAACTTTATCCAATACCACGTACATATTCTCGCCATCGCCATTGCGTGGATAACCCTGACAGATTTTTTGATGCACTGCTAGGGCTTCATCCAACTCAGTCCGAGTCAAATCGTTCATAAAAAAGCAGTCACCAATGGGGCAAGGAGCCGCCGCGCGTTGAAGACCGTCACGGGTACGGGCGATGGATGTTGTAGCCTTCCAGAGCAGTTCTGGAGTCAGATAAGGGCTATCAATTGCTAGTCCGAGGCGACTCATTAATCCTAGGATGCGATCGCGCGAGGCGATCGAAATGTAGCCGCGTTGTTGGGCAATAGTCGCGGAAAAAGCCATATCGATGGCGACACTATGGCCGTGGAACATCGGAATTTCCGGTGTTAGTTCCAGTGTCGGACTCCAAGTGTGACCATAGGCAATCACTCGATCCAAATCTAGCTCGTGTAGGTTTGGTACTTCTAATGCCAGCATCGACTGAATCGCATTGTAGGTTAAGCGATGTGCTACTTCGCGCAGTTCAGATGTGCCATTTAGATACCCAAAATGGCTATGCAGCAGTGCTTCGCCGTAGTTTTCTAACAACTCAAAGATTTCTTTGTTGCCTACTACGGCGATCTTAATTAACTCTGCCATGCCGTTGCGTATTTGGTCGATCGGCAGAGTTTTCAGGAAGGAGAAATCTAAAATTACTTTCTGCGAAGCGTGGTAAGCACCAAGGCGGTTTTTTAGTTTACCGTGGTTCACGGCTACCTTGATCGCCACACTCGCATCAATCAGCCCAATTAAGGTTGTTGGTACGCGAATGTAGTTAGTCCGACGGCGATAGGAGGAGCAGGCAAAACCAGTTACGTCGGTAGTCAATCCACCACCTACTACTAACACAGGTTCTTTCCGCACAAGTCCGAAATCAACGAAGGCATCTATGATGCTTTCAAAGGTTGTTAAGGTTTTATCGGGTTCCTTGATACTTACTGGAAAGACTGTTAGATCTATCTCGTGATGCTTGAAATAAGCCTGCATCTGCTTGCCATACAGACCATAAACTGTTTCGTCTACAACCATTAAACAGCGACCAAATTGGCGGTAGCTATCGGCAATCTCTGGATTTTCAATCTGGAAAGCGCCATCTACATAGAGTAAGCTGAAATCAATTTTTTCGTAGCCTTCGATATGAAAAGCGCGATCGGTAGATGTAAACGTAGCTTGAATGTCACCCATAAAATTTTGCACTTTTGTGTTGATAAGTAACTGTAAGTATCTGGGCGACTGTCAAAATTATCAATCCCTTTGCTGGCCAACTTCCTAGATATTAACTGGACTCATTGGTTATTTAATATTACCTTAACAATAGACCTAAAAATTTACTTTTAGATCCGTTTGTTAAAAACAGGTTAAATACTGTTTGTACAGCATTTGTACTGAAAGTTATCCTAGGATCGAGTTGAGAGAGCCTCAATGCTTACACACAACTTAACATAACGAATTTTTCATATTTGTGCAACTAGATTCGGAGAAATCTGATAAAACTGTTGAGAAATATTAGATAATGGGCGATTATTAGTTAAAAAATTTACAAATAAATCAGTATTTGATAAAATTAATGTGTTTTCTAATACTCGGTAAGCCAAAGAGCGATCGCGAACAAAAACAAGTGTATACGGTTATACTTAGAATTCAGGGAGTGTTTTAAATTTATTTAGATCGTTAATTCAGCTTAGGCTGGAAACACCAAGGATAATAAGTTCTCCACGAATCAATTCTAGTCGCTCATCCGGGCAGAAAAATCCTAATTCTGCCAAACGGTGATATTCTGCGATCGAGAATCGTTTTGCAGTTACAGTGGTCATAAAAAAGCTCGGTAAGTGGGAAACCCAGAGTCTTTAGTAGTAGTAGTAGGTTGGGTTGAGGAACGAAACCCAACACTGATTAATTGGATGTTGGGTTTCGTTCCTTAACCCAACCTACAGATTGGCTGACTATTTGATGAGATTATACATTAAGCCCGATCGCCTGACAGCACTTCCACAGCAGAAGCAGCAGCCAATTGATCGTAAGAACTTCCACCCAAACCATTAACTTGACGCATCAAAGTGCCCATTTCCAAAGCACTCATCCCATAATTCCAGCCCAAATTGCTCTTAATTCCGGCCCTTTCCAAAGCTTGCTGCATGGTGTCCGTCGTCACCACCCCAAAAATCACTGGTACCCCACTTTGAAAAGCCGCCGCAGCAATTCCCTTAGAAACTTCACCAGCTACAAAATCGAAATGAGGAGTTTGGCCACGAATCACTGCACCCAGACAAATTACTACATCATAGCGACGAGAAAAAGCAGCTTGACGAGCAACCAAAGGAATCTCAAAACATCCCGGAACCCAATAAAAATCAACTTGATTACCATGAGGATTGATATCAACCCCGTGGCGCTTTAAACAATCTTGACAACCCTCCAATAGTTTGTTGACTACCATGTCGTTAAAACGACCAATGACAATCGCAAACCGCAAAGATTCTGTTTGAGTAAAATTTCCCTCGAAAACTGCCATAATGCTCTACTTTAGATGTTAGATTTACAGTAACAATGCAAGACAATAAATTCAGAATGCCAAGTTTTAAAGATTTATAGGCTTGACGATTAAAAAAGTCTTACCTTCCGGCTTCTGATTAGTTTTTTTAGGTTTTCGTGATGAGTTGTGAGTCTTAAATTTTGGCACTGAATTAGTGTATTGAAAAAATAACTTCAATTAGTAACTCACTGGAAACTTAAGACTAATAAATCATAGCATAAATTTAAGTCAAAATTCAAAACCCACAACTATTTTGCCTTGATGATTGCCGAATTTTAAACTACCAAAAAGTTTAAAACAGCAACGGCAATAACCAGCAAAAACCAGAGACCAGAACCTGCAAAAATCAGTGTTTTAGATTGAGTCCAGTTTTGGGGAGAAGCATAAGCAACTGGTACGCCAACTACCATCACAAATGACAGCAGTACCAAACCCAGTAAAACAAATTGAAACACAATTGATAACATCTTTATCTCCTTTAGATATAGGGGTGGATTGATCGATGGGAAAATTGTCGGTTGTTGAAATTCGACTGGCCCGTACAAATTCTCAGTTGCGAGAACAGCTCTTGAGATTTATTAGAATTTTACCATTATTGGCTGCTGCGATTCAAACTAGAATCATAATTTAACCAAGCTTGAGTTATAGTGCGATCGGCTCCTTCGCTGACGGTGGGCCGGAATCGGGGAGGATTTGGGTTAGAGATGCGGAATTTTTTTATGGACTTAGTTTTGTGCCACACTACAGCAGATTTTGACGCATTGGGAGCGGCGGTGGGGCTTTGTGTACTTCACCCCGGTACCAGAATTGTGCTGACTGGTGGTTGTCACCCGACGGTGCGAGATTTTTTGGCGCTACACCGTGATGAGTATCCGTTAATCGAACGTCGATCGGTCAATCCGCAACAAATTCGATCGATCGCCATTGTTGATGCTAGCACACGCGATCGGCTAGGAAAAGCCGCCGAGTGGCTAGATTTGCCACAACTCAATGAAATTGCCCTTTTCGATCATCATTTAGAAGCACATTCAGACATTCCCGCTACCGTCAGCCAAATCGAAGCAGTCGGGGCTACAACTACTTTAATTGTCGAAAAACTCAGGGAAAAACTCGCAAATCAAGTCCCAAAAAGCGACCAAGAATCTCATCTCGATCCCTCAGAAGCAACAGTCATGGCCCTCGGTATCCATGTCGATACTGGTTCCCTCACCTTCGAGGGCGCAACGGCGAGGGATGCAAATGCTTTGGGGTGGTTGATGGCACAAGGAGCGAGTTTGCGGGTAATCGCTGAATATGTAGAACCGGGTTTGTCTGCTCAATTGCAGGATTTGCTGAAAGAAGCTCTGAATAATTTGCGATCGCAAACGGTACACGGTAACAGTGTAGCTTGGGTATTGCTCACAACGGATGATTTTGTTCCCGGACTTTCTTCATTAGCATCTCGCTTGCTGGATTTAACTGAAACCGATGCTCTGCTGTTAGGAAATGTCTATAAATTTGGTGACAAGCAAAATAGCGAAAAGATCGATCGCAACTTCCCTGAATCTCCAATTTCCAATCGATTAACTATTATAGGTCGATCGCGCATCGACAATACAAACCTGAGCACATTATTCAAACCCCTTGGCGGCGGAGGCCACGCTGGAGCAGCCTCCCTCGCCCTACGAGATGTCGATCCCTTGCTAATTTTGAATCAGTTAGCTGATAGCCTGAAAGCTCAAATTCCCCATCCGCCCACAGCCCGCGAATTAATGTCATCTCCAGTGCGGAGTATTCGCCCAGAAACTTCCGTAGCCGAGGCTCATCGTATCCTCCTACGTTACGGACATTCGGGACTTTCTGTGGTCGATACGGGCGATCGATTGGCAGGAATTATCTCGCGCCGCGACATTGATATTGCCCTACATCATGGCTTCAGTCACGCTCCTGTCAAGGGTTACATGACTCCGCAACTCAAAACTATCACCCCTGATACCTTGTTACCAGAAATTGAATCTTTGATGGTGACGTATGATATCGGGCGTTTGCCGGTGTTGGAAAATGGCTTACTGGTGGGAATTGTGACTCGCACTGATGTGTTGCGGGAATTGCACCAGCAAAAAGCACGAGATACCGAAAATAATGCAGAGTTGTCCTATTATCATCAGCCTGAATCGGTTGAGCAGTTGTTGCGATCGGGCATTAGTCCTGAATTATGGCAATTATTGTCGATCGCAGCCAATATTGCACAAGAGCGTGGCTGGCAACTGTATATTGTCGGTGGAGCTGTTCGAGATTTACTGTTAGCCACCGACGATCAACTAACTTTAGCTGATATAGACTTGGTTGTAGATGGTGATGCGCGATCGGGCAATTCCGGCGCAGGAGTCGAGTTAGCATCCGAACTACAAAAACTATACCCCACAGCGCGTTTAGACATTCACGGTCAATTCCAAACCGCAGCCCTTTTCTGGCACAAAAATTCTCCTTTCGGCTCCCTATGGCTCGATATTGCCACAGCTCGGACTGAATTTTACGCTTATCCCGCCGCAAATCCTGAAGTTGAAGCCAGTTCGATTCGCCAAGATTTGTACCGCAGAGATTTTACAATTAATGCGTTGGCAGTGCGATTGGGTGTGCCGCGCAGTGGCGAATTATTAGATTTTTTTGGCGGTTTGTTGGACTTGGAATCAAAACAAATTCGGGTTTTGCACGCCAATAGTTTTATCGAAGATCCGACGCGAATTTATCGAGCAGTACGGTTTGCAGTGCGCCTGGGATTTGCCATTGAGCCACAGACGGAAGCATACATTCGCTACGCTTTGGCTAGCGGGATTTACGATCGCATTCAAGGAGAAAATAGTCGCGCTCCGGCTTTGGAAACGCGGCTAAAAAGTGAATTGAAATACATTTTGCAAGCTCCTTATTGGCAAGTTGCTTTGCAAATGTTGGGAGATTTACAGGCGTTGCGCTGCATTCATCCTACTTTGGATTTGGACAAATCACTCTGGCATCAATTACGTCTGCTGGAACGTTTTTTGCAGGGGAGGAAGAAGGAAGAAGCAAGAAGCAAGAAGCAAGAAGGAAGAGGGATGAAGAACCCCCCCCTACCCCCCCCAAGGGGGGAAGGAAAAGAAACTATGCCCGATGCCCGATGCCCAATGCCCGATGCCCAATTCCCCATTATCAATATTCCTGATTGGCAAATGCGACTGGAAGTTTTAATCGCTTATTTAGCGCCGGAATATCGGGAAAAAGTGGCGACAAATCTTCAATTGCCTGTTGACAGCATTAAGCGGCTCCAAGATTTTTCAGCCTGCAATCACGAGCTGTTAGAGCGTTTGCCGAAGTGTGAGTTACCGAGTCAATTGGTGCTATTGTTACGGAGTTATGAGTTGCCGATGTTAATTGCGATCGCCCTACAAAGTCCCCGCAATATTCGTCGTCAAATTTGGGAGTTTTTCACCAAGTGGGCGAATGTTACTCCGCCGTTGAATGGCAACGATTTGAAGGCTTTGGGTTACAAGCCCTCGCCTGAGTTTAAACTGATGTTGGATGATTTATTGGCGGCGACTTTGGATGGGCATTTGGGCGTTAGCGCAGCCCTCGAAGAGGATCGCACTTCTGCTATTACTTTTTTAGCACAACGTTATCCTCAATCAAAATAGCTGGCAATATTTCCGAATTATTGATATTGTCAACTGTATATAGTTACAAACCCCAATAGCCCAAAGGCTTTATTCCTTCTTCCTTCTTCCGTGAAAAAACAACGTCCTCCTGGTTTAATAGCAATAGTCGTTTATAAAACTTTTGTTGCTTCTCTCTTGACAGTGACTTCGATTGCTTTGCTTTTTGCAATGAAGAATCACCAATTTCTGCAAGAATTTTCGGATTCTTATTTATTAGAAAGTAAGGTTAAAATCGTTGAATTTTTATTAGATATAGCAACCGCCAAGGCGGTTATGGTGTAAAGTCGAAGAAGTCCCTGATCCATTGTACTGTTTACCTGATCGCACGACTCATGCCAAAACCATACAGTTACGACCTACGTCAGAAAGTCATTCAAGCTATCAAACTAGATGGCTTAAAGATTAGTGAAGCTAGCATACTATTCAGTATCAGTTGCAACACAATCAGCTTATGGTTGAAGCGACAAACGGAAACAGGAGACTTTTTAGCATTACCGAATCAGCCTCGGGGTAACGGTCATAAAATTACTGATTGGGAGAAATTTCGTGAGTTTGCCAAGACTTATGGGGATAAAACCCAAGTTGAAATGGCCTCGCTTTGGGATGGAGAAATTAGCGGTCGTACAATTTCGCGGGCGTTGAAAAAAATTGGTTTTACTCGAAAAAAAAACTTACGGCTACCGGGAGAGGGATGAAATCAAAAGGCAGGCTTTTGTAACCGAATTGTCCACGAGTCCCTCGGCTCAAATTGTCTATGTTGATGAATCTGGCATGGATAATAGAGATCAGTATGATTACGGTTGGAACCCCAAGGGTCACAGGTTTCATGCACTGAAATCAGGGCGACGTGAGGGTAGGGTAAATATGATTGCTGCTCTATGTAACCAAAAATTACTTGCCCCTTTTACCGTTGTTGGAGCGTGTAATCGAACAGTTTTTGAAATTTGGCTAGAAACTTGTTTACTGCCAACACTTGTCACAGGACAGGTGGTAGTGATGGATAATGCCACATTTCATTCATGTGGTAGAATTGAGGAATTGATTCAAAGTGTAGGGTGTAAATTGTTGTATTTACCGCCGTATTCCCCAGATTTGAACAGAATTGAAAAATGCTGGTCTTGGCTCAAAAGTCGCATTCGTAAACAGCTAGATCAGTTTGATTGTTTACGAGATGCGATTGAGGATGTATTACGCCTTGCGTCCTAACCGCCTTGGCGGTTGCTATAAAATTCTCATACTCAAGCCTAAAACATTACTATTTAGTGGACTAGCCGCCGGACTGTATGCAGCCCTAACTGCTATTGAGGGTGTTGGCTTGTGGTATGAAAAAGGCTGGGCGACAATCTTAGTTTTAGTTTTGGTTGGTATCAGTATCCCGCCTGAAATATTTGAATTAATTCAGGGTATCACTGTACTTAAGCTAGGGGTGTTTATCGCCAATATAGCGGTCTTCTGGTATTTGCTGCACCATTTGCCGAAGCACGGAAAGTAGATGGGGGAGTTAAGTGCGATCGTAATTCTTCCTCATTAAAGGTACAAAACTGCACGTAAACCATCATCCACTTCTTCTTGAAAGCTAACTGATAATGAACCAATACGCTCAGTCAAAAATGCTTTATCCACAGTCAATACTTGGGAGACATTTACAACAGAATCTCTGGATAAACCTGTCGCGTCACGGGGTAACAAAACATTTCCAGGAGCCTTTGCAAGTTCAATATTGGAAGTAATAATGACAACAATCACCGTCCTAATCCGACTTTGTGTGAATGTATCATCTTGAATAATTAGGACAGGTCTACGATAACCAGGTTCTGAGCCTACTGGATCAGGTAGTTGTGCCCACCAAATTTCACCACGATACACTACCAATCCTCCTGTGGAAGAGAGAGCAATTGCATTGTTGTCATCACCGTATCTAAATCTGAAGATTCTTGAGAATACACTTCGTTAAGTTTCGATAAAATCCGCTCTCGGTTATATCGCCGTAAATATACTTTCAAGGCTTCGGTATATAGTTCGCTCCGAGATATTCCCAACTTTTGAGCAACTACTTCAGCTTCTTCAAAAATTGGGTCTGGAAGAGAAATAGCAGTTTTCAAGACTAGATTCCTCAAATAGTTATACTTTAATTATACCAAATTTATCATCATTTCGATCGCACTCAACTCAAAACTTACGGCCTAACTCTTTACCATAATTATATTCACAAGTCAAGCTAAAACCTAAATATTTACATAAATCAGTCAATTGTAAAGATTCTATAAACAAAAAAGGGGTTATACCCCCCATAGGCTATAGTCATAGATATAGATGCACCCTGATGGCTTTCCCGTTCCACAAGAGCGGGATTTTTATTGGAAATTTTTGTGTTAAGTTTTAAGACATCTGCTACAGATAAAATTACTGGAACAGTCCATTAAAGCGATCGCCAGATCAAAAGATACAGCAGAGCAAAAACAAAAAGCAGCGATCGAACCCTAACCCTAACTCTGCTCTAATCACCCAAAGGCGGTAGCATAGGTTGGGACACGGCATCAGTAAAAGATGAACTTAGCGCCAATAACAGCCCTCCAGCAGGGAAAATACACAATTAACGCGACTTTGGGCATAGGAGGGTTCGGCATCACTTACCGAGCTACCCACTCCCATCTCAATCAAACCGTCGTACTCAAAACCCTCAACGAAAGTCTGCGTCAACACCCAGAATCGGCCCAATTTCAGCAGCAATTTATCGCCGAAGCCCAACGTCTGTCACGCTGTCAGCATTCCAACATAGTCAGAGTCATCGACTTTTTTACAGAAGCCGGACAGTCCTTTATCGCAATGGACTACATTCCCGGCGAAACCCTCGCCAAAATAGTCAGTGATTCCCAGCCACTACCAGAAGCCCAAGCCCTACACTACATTCGGCAAATAGCCTCAGCCGTAAGCACAATCCACAAAAGCGGCTTGCTGCACCGAGATATCAAACCAGAAAATATGATCCGGCGAGCCGACACTCACATCGTAATGCTGATCGATTTCGGGATAGCACGAGACTTTACCGCCGGCACTAAACAAACCCACATTAACTTGCTCTCCCCAGGATACGCGCCGATCGAACAATACCTCTATGACGGTAAATGTACACCCGCCACAGATGTCTACTCGATCGCAGCCACCTTATATTACTTACTATCCGGCCAACCACCAATAGCAGCACCCCTGCGCGATCGAATTCCCCTCCAAGACTTACGACAATGGCACCCCAACCTCAGCCCCGGAGTTGAACAAGCTATCCTTCAGGGACTCGAAACCGAACCAGAAAAACGCCCCCAAACCATCGACAATTGGCTATCCCAGTTACAGGAAACCAAGGAATTATCACCAGTACAAACCAAACAAACTCTGCGTTTGCCCGCACCTCCGCCTCCACAATTGACTCTGCTAGCCTTTGTTGCCACCTCTGTAATTGCAGGGTGGATGGGTTTTGACTTAGCGTTGCGCTACAACGTCACCAAACTCAGCAGGAATATTCCGAAAACTCAATCCTTGCCATCTCTGGAAGATTTGCTCAAATCCCGCGATTTGTCTGGGCCAATGTTTGGGCAGCCATCAGTCGAAAGTAGTCCTGTCCCTCCGAGTGAAGTTGACAATCTCCCCAAATCCACCTTAGACAACAGCATCCCCGAACCCACCAATTCCCCAGAAGTGAGCTCTGAACCTTCTCCATCCCCAAGCCCAAAAACTCCGATCAGCCCACAGCCTCAACCTGAGCCTTCAGAAACTCCCACTCCACAGCCTCAACCTGAGCCTTCAGAAACTCCCATCCCAGAGCCGAGAATCCAAATCGCTCCATCACGTACAATCACCCCAGCACCAGTACCGGAAGTTGAACCCCTGCCGCCTGAACCGCCCCGCAAATCGGCCCCAGCTCCTAGCCCAACCGTGGCTAAGACGGGTGAAACGTTTTCACCGCCTGAGCTTGATCCTTCACCAGTAACGTTGCCGAATCGATCGATCGAAGCCCCAATACCCAGCCGTATTGACAGTAATTCCAATAGTCCGATCGTACCTGACTCCCCACCGACAGTTGCAGAACCAACACCACCTTTCCCAGAACCTCCTAAAAATTAGTCAGTTGTCAGTTGCGGTACTCTGAACGTAGTCGAAGGGTCGAAGGGTCAGTTGTTATATGAGCCTAGAACCATTTTTGAGTTTAAAGCATCCGGCAATGAGCTATAATGTGAAGTTATATGACAACACTTACCTGCGTTTTTTATGAGTAAACCACCAGTTCAGGCTTTTTTCATAGGCAGAGCACTTGCAGAGGCAGTATACGAACACTTGGAAACTACAGCGACTAACGCTTTCTCTGAACTAGGCAAATTTGATGCCGAACAAAGAGAGCGACTACGCCAGTTCACCGATAGAGTGATGGAACGAGCTAATCGAGAAGCAGATTCCGCAATGCAAGGCAGAACAGGCACTGCAACTACTACCAATATTCAAGACGTCCAACCAGCAGACTTGCAAGTGACTATTGATGAGTTACGTGCAGAAGTTGCTTTGGTGCGATCGGAATTACAGCGCTACCGCAGCAGTTTACCCTAGCTCAGCGCCGATCGAAATTTATCCTAGGAGCGCATCAGTTTGCGCTCTTCAATACAAATGACAGCAACGATATAAAATCAGCAATTTAGGAACCCAAGTGTCTGCTCTCCTTGATGACTCTGTTAATGCTCAGCGATACCCAAAGCTTACTGGCGATACCGTTTTGCCAACAACTCCTGGTAAATCCTATGGCAGTAAGGCTTATCGCTGGAACCGCGAAAAATACTCCCGACAGCGACGCTTCTTCGACATTTGGGCTTTTGTATTGCTCTGGCTGGCTTCGCTGTGGCTCGATAGCAAAGATTGGAGCTATCTCAAAGGTGTTACCGAAGACAAGAAAGTTGCCAGACGCCGTTTTCAGGCTATCTGGGTTCGAGAAACTCTCTTAGATTTGGGGCCGACTTTTATTAAGGTGGGTCAGTTATTTTCGACTCGCGCCGATTTGTTCCCGGCAGAGTATGTCGAGGAGCTTTCTAAGCTGCAAGATAGAGTGCCTGCTTTCAGCTACGAGCAGTTAGAGGCAATTGTTGAGCAGGATTTGGGCAAGACGGTTCACGAACTCTACCAGAGCTTTGATCCGGTTCCTCTGGCGGCTGCGAGTTTGGGCCAGGTACATAAGGCTCAACTGCACTCAGGCCCGGAAGTGGTGGTCAAGGTGCAGCGACCTGGACTACGGAAGCTGTTCGAGATTGATTTACAAATTCTCAAGGGAATTGCTCGCTACTTTCAAAATCATCCCAAATGGGGCCGTGGCCGAGATTGGATGGGGATTTATGAAGAGTGCTGTCGGATTCTGTGGCTGGAAATTGATTATCTCAATGAAGGCAAGAATGCTGATACTTTTCGACGTAATTTTAGTAACTGCGACTGGGTACGGGTACCACGGGTTTATTGGCGGTATGCGGCTCCGCGAGTGTTAACTTTGGAGTACCTGCCGGGGATTAAAATCAGTCACTATGAGGCTTTGGAGGCTGCTGGAATCGATCGCAAGTCGATCGCCCAAAAGGGAGCTGAAGCTTATTTACGGCAGTTGCTCAACGACGGCTTTTTCCATGCTGACCCTCACCCCGGCAATATCGCTGTCAGTGCTGAGGGAAATCTGATTTTCTACGATTTTGGCATGATGGGTCAAATTCAGGCCAATGTCCGCGAAGGACTGATGGAGACACTCTACGGTATTGCGTCCAAAGACGGTCAACGAATTATGGATTCTTTGATTAATTTGGGGGCTTTAGTGCCTACGGGTGATATGAGTCCGGTTAGGCGATCGATCCAGTATATGCTGGATAACTTCATGGACAAGCCCTTTGAAAATCAGTCCGTCAGCGCCATTACAGACGACCTTTACGATATTGCCTACGACCAACCTTTTCGCTTCCCAGCTACCTTTACTTTTGTGATGCGAGCTTTTTCGACCATTGAAGGGGTGGGGCGAGGTTTAGATCCAGAGTTTAACTTTATGGAGGTGGCACAGCCTTTTGCCATGCAGCTTATGACTAATGGAAATGGGTCCGATCCAACTAGCAGTATTTTTAACGAACTCGGCCGTCAGGCGGCTCAGGTCAGTTCGACAGCCTTGAGTTTACCCCGCCGGATTGAAGAAACTCTTGACAAACTTGAACAGGGAGATTTGCGGATTCGCGTCCGTTCAGCCGAAACAGACCGTTTGCTCCGGCGCATTAGCAGTGTTCAAATGGGCACAAATTATACTTTGATGATGAGTGCTTTTACCTTGTCAGCAACAATCTTGTTTGTCAGCAATCAAGTATGGCCGGCTGTCGCTGTGGCTTTGTTAGCTGCGGGTACTGGCTTTGTGCTGCTGCGCTTGTTTAAGCGGATCGATCGCCTGGATAGAATGTCCTAAGCAAATATATAGCCTTTCTCAGTAACATCAGGTGCGATCAGGCATCGGGCATCGGGCATCGGGCATCGGGCATTGGGCATCGGGCATCGGGCATCGGGCATCGGGCATTGGGCATCGGGCATCGGGCATCGGGCATACCTAACAACCCTTGAGAAATGCTATATAGCGAGATTTTGCCAGCCACAATTCTCAACTTAATTTTTAAGAGAGGAGTGGCATCAGAGGATCTACAATTAAAGATTAAGGAAGTGCAATTTTTCGCGCAACTCGCGGTCTAATATGTGGATGAGAAAAAGTTTCAAGTCCCTTTCACCGTCAGAGTTGTAAGCAGAAAAGTCGCGCTAGTTGTATCTATCTTGGAAGCTCCATGAGTCCAACCAGCAATCTATGAAACGCTCTTTCGCAGGTAAGACAGACACAGGGTTAGTTCGTTCTGTAAATCAGGACTCGTACTACATCGACTCGGATGGGCGATTTTTCATAGTGGCCGACGGCATGGGAGGACACGCAGGAGGTCAAGAAGCCAGCCGGATTGCTACTGAAGCGATTCAATCCTATCTGGTTGAACATTGGTCCGGGCCAGAGGATTCTCCGCTGTTGTTGGAACAGGCTTTTTTGATTGCCAATCAAGCAATTTTGACAGATCAGCTAAACCATCCCGAACGGTCTGATATGGGAACTACTGCTGTGGTCGTAGTATTTAGGGATGAGGGTCGGCCTTGGTGTGGTAATGTCGGTGACTCTCGTTTGTACCGATTGCATGGCTCTCACTTGGATCAGATTACTGAAGACCAAACTTGGGTCGCTCAGGCTGTACAAAGAAAGGCTCTGACTACTGAACAGGCTCGCAATCATCCTTGGCGTCACGTTTTGTCCCAGTGTTTGGGCCGGGATGATTTGCGTGAAATAGATATTTTGCCGGTGGATGTCAAAGCTGGGGATCGCTTGCTGCTGTGTAGCGACGGCTTGACTGAGGAACTTTCTGATCCTTTGATTGCTGGGCCTCTGAAGTCGATTCGCGCCTGCGAGGGGGCTGCAACTGCTTTGATTGAAGCAGCTAAGGAGAAGGGCGGCCGTGACAATATTACTGTGGTGATTGTGACGCTCGACCTGAAGTGACATTACTCCGCCCGGTCGGCGCGGAGCCTCTAAGAATCACTTCTTAGATTTCCTAGTTACTCCCTTACGGGATTTCGACATTGACCTAGATTGAGACATTTCAATCCCCGGCAAACCGTCTGCATAGGCATT
>JAYSVM010000089.1:0-5517 GCA_043718495.1 Oscillatoriales bacterium
TTTTAACGATTGCAATAATTCTCTCAGTTGACTTTCTTGGCTATATGATACTACCATTGTCTATTGATGCTTACAATCTTAATGAAGTTTTATAATACCTCCAAAGGTGCGCCGCCTACAGAAACCGCAAAATAACTAGGACTCCATAAAGCTTCTTTGTGGGGTTTTGTGTATCCAGCCTGTCCGTAGCGACGGCTAGAAACCCCTTTCAAGGCATTCACTTTTTGCAAACCAAGATATGATTTAGTGGCAGACCAATCTTAGCATAAACCATGAAAGCACGATATCGCTACAGATTTTACCCAACC
The DNA here is from genome assembly GCA_043718495.1 of Oscillatoriales bacterium. GTDB lineage: Bacteria > Cyanobacteriota > Cyanobacteriia > Cyanobacteriales > Microcoleaceae > Microcoleus. Next base: position 309 of record JAYSVM010000089.1, read on the forward strand.
AACCAACAGCAACAGAGCCTAGCTCAACTGTTTGGTTGCGTCCGAGTGGTCTGGAACGATGCGCTTGCAATCTGTAAACAGTCTGAGAAAAAGCCCAGTTCAGCAGATTTGCAAAAAATCGTAATTACTCAGGCTAAAAATACTGAGGAAAGGGCTTGGCTGGGAGATGTGTCGTGCGTCCCACTGCAACAGTCAGTTGCCGACTTAGATGTTGCTTTTAAAAATTTTTTCAACTCTTGCAAGGGAAAAAGAAAAGGTCGTAAAGTCGGATATCCTAAGTTCAAGAAACGAACCAGCAGTCAATCAGCACGTTTTAGAGTTGGAGGGTTTTCCTTGAAAGGTGATGGAGTTTATCTAGCCAAGATTGGAATTGTCAATCCAGTCTGGTCGAGGGAATTACCATCAGCACCTAGCTCAGTTACAGCGATTAAAGACTGTGCAAATCGCTATTTCTTGAGTTTTGTTGTGGAGATTGAATTAATTCAGTCTGAGGCTAAAAGCCCCAGCATCGGAATTGATCTGGGAATCAAAACTTTTGCGGTAATGAGCAATGGCGAAAAAGCAGAAAGTCCTAGCTACAAAAAACTAGACCGCAAAGTTCGCAAACTACAGCGCAAATTAGCCCGCCAACCCAAAGATTCTAAGCGAATAAATATAACTCGGATTAAAATAGCCAAACTGCACAATAAAATTGCCGACACTCGCAAAGATTTTCCGCACAAATTGTCAACCAAAATAGTCAACGAAAACCAAGTGATTGTTTTGGAAGATTTAAACGTATCGGGCATGGTCAAGAACCGGAAGCTTTCAAGAGCGATTAGTCAGCAAGGATGGTACGAATTCCGAACGATGAGCGAGGCTAAATCTGAAAAGCTTGGCAGGGAATTCAAGGTCATTAGTCGATGGGAACCCACTAGCCAGATATGCTCGGACTGTGGTTTTAAGTGGGGGAAAATCGATTTGTCTATCCGCTCAGTGCTTTGTTTGAATTGTGGCACTGAGCAAGATAGAGATGAAAATGCTGCTAAAAATATTGAGAAAGTCGGGATGGGGAATCGCCACGACACTTCGACTTCGCTCAGCGCAGCGCTCTAAACGGGCGCAGAGGGATTGTAAGACTACTTCGGTAGCAGAACCCGATGAAGCGTCAAGAATCACTGTGGCTGTGATTCCCGGTGAGTATTTCAAAATACTCATTCTATCAATATTACAAAATACGTCAACATCCGTGGCCGTCGATCAATTGCTGGAGCATTACCTTTGCTTCAGTGTACAAGTGGTGATTGCGCCCTCCACGTCGAATGCCCCACAGTAACCAGATAGTTTTTTCTATGCCCAAATCTTGCTCAATAATTAAATGAGTTAGCTCCAACTTTTCCTCCTGTTCCAGTGTCGATTCTGCTACAAAAACAGCTATTTCCGATCTGCCGGCTAAGATTTCTGCCAACATACCTTTCATCCGTTCCGCCCTTGCTCCATCAGGTGTTCCGACTTTTTCCGAGTCCTGTTGCGGAACGTTCCGGGGCGTTCCCGATGGCTTGTCGGAAAGGGAAATGGGAACGCTCGGAACACCATCAACTACCGCAGATCCAGTAGCGCATGACTCTGGATGTTTCACCAGTTTGACCAATGTGCGATCGGACAAACTTTGTCCCGGCAACTTGACCATCGCTTCAAACCGTGGGGTTGCCCGCCCCGATTCCTCATCTTGATTGCCCAAAATCTCAATCTCTAGCAGCGCCTCATCCCGCAGTGAGGCAAAGCCCTTAGCATTGGCCAATCCTGCAAGAGTGCGTGTATGGCTGATGATGAGGCCGAACATCTCAACTTTGCGGATATCCGTCACCAGTTGCTCGAAAAACTCGGCACTGTTGGCGCACTTATTCCCCCAACGAGTGAACTCATCGCAGACGAATGTCAATGGCTGAAACTTCGGGCTAGGCTGAAATTGTACAACCTTGTACCGCTTGGCTACTTCCTCGGCAAACCAAGCAAGCTTTGTATCAATGGCCGCGTAATCCATCCCGCCGCCGTAGACCTCGCAACCTTGCCAAGCACCATAAGCAGCGTGGGGGTCAAGCACTACTACACGATGACCCGCCACGAGACGCTTACCCACTTCCTGTTCTGCGAAGTGAGTTTTGCCGCTTCCCGGTGCACCGTAAATCAAAACGCTGGGATACCAGATGAGTTTAGGAATTTTGGGACCGTCTGGCTGTTCCGGTTCGTTAGCGCAGCCCTCGGAGAGGATCGCCCCTGGTGTTGCCTGCTGTTCCACTTTGTCGCCGGGATGGGTCGTGCTGTCTAGCGTCGCTGTTCCGGTTAGCTGTGGCTGCTGTTGCTGAGTGACGCCCATAGATTCGAGGTAAGCTTGCTCGATTTCACCTTCGATCGCCACCTCGTCAGCTTCAAGCAACTTCTTGTAACGTTGCTGAGTTTGTGCCATTTGGAATGCGGATTCAGCAGCGAAGTCAAACTCAAAAGCCTGGTTTTTGTACTGTTTAATCCGCTGTCTGATAGGCTCCTGTTCGGCTTCTTGTCTGGCGATGAGCATCACTGTCACCATGCCCCCAGTAGCCAAGAGAGCAAGCAAGATTTTGATGCCACCAAAACCGCGCTCTACACTTCTAAATTCAGCTTTTGAGGGAACCAACCATGCTGGCTGTGATTCAATCCTGTTGCCGATTTTGTACTCGATTCGATCGTTGAATGGGAGTGCCGTAGCTACTGCCAAACCCGCAACACCTAAACCTAGTAGACCTGATACAATTGCCTGATTTTTATTAGTTAGCATTATTCAATTTGCTCCAAATTTGTGTTCCAACAAAACCAACGGTAATTACAATCAATGCAAAGCTAAAAATCAGCATTTGAGAGTTGGCAATTATCCAAGCTTGCCAAGCATCCCAGTTCGCAGATAACAAAGCAGTCCCGACGGCGATTAGGATTAGTTGCGAACGAAGCTTGGAGGGCCCATCCGCTGTTAGTGCACACAATCCCAAGCCCAAAATAGCGGCGGGGATAAGAATTACAGCAGCAGGTATCAGAGCCGGTATTGCCCGCACCATAAGCGATGCAGACAGACCAGCACCGAAGTAGGAACCGAATTCTCCCCAGTTGCCTGTTAGACACCAAAAGCGTTCGATGCTTGTAATTCCTGTTTTCGCAGGTTGGGTTTGATTTTCAGCTTGTGAGAAGTTGCCAGCATTCAAGTAGTCAAATTCTGAAGCATCAAATTCTGAGATATTCATGAAGAGAAAAGGCGGGCATTTACCCGCCTACTAAGTTTATTATTTGCGTCCGCTGAAGAAGTCAAACAAACCGCCTAAGAAGCCTTTGCCATTGCCACCAACGCTCATAGATGAATTGTTACCACCAGCCGAACTACCCGGTACGGCTGGAATGGCATCGTAATCTTTGGCGTTGATGTAGTTGTTGAAAGCTGAGCGTCGCTGCTGCATAGCGATTGCTTGCTGAGGTGAGGATTGGATTGCTTTGAGGCTTTGTTGGAAGCTGTTAGTTTGGATTTCGCCTTTGGCTTGATGATTGGCTTTAATTAGTAACAAACGCTGGCGAAAATCCATGTTTGCGAGTGTTTGATTACTCGCGCCCTGAACCTTAATTAAGTTCAATTCGTGCTGCAATTTTTGCTGCAAATTGACAAGATGAGCATCATGCTTGGCTCCGGCAATGATGGCTTTATCCACAAATTTATCAATTTGCGCTTTATCTGTCAGGCCAGCTTCTATTGCTTCTAAAGTAAGCCGCTCAATTTCTACTTTATTGGCGCGAATCTTGGTATCATGCCGGTTGTAGGCAGTTCGTAGCTGTTTCTGAAGGTCTAATATTTTTGCTTGGCGGGCTGCTTCATGAACCATCTCTGGCGTGAGGAGCCCGGACTGATAGCCAAATTCACGGGCTACATGACCCGCTCCTGATGTTTTTGCTACTCTGAAATCCATTAAAATCTCCTTATGTATGGGCAACCCCTGATTTGCGTCAGAGGGTTGACTTGTGAGGCCGGCGGGTTACTTTTCGAGGGTTGTCCGCTGGCTTTGCATTTGGTTGAGTCTGTTGCTGATGCGATCAGCCACTTCATGTCCGATCGGTTCTATGACATCGCCGGCCCGGTAGGTATTTCCGAGTTCTTGGGCTGTCGCGGGTTCAAGTCCGCTTGCAATGTACTGGCATTCGGGAAAGTCGAACTCATTAGGCTCGGCATCCAGTTGGTGATTGGTTTGAAAATTAAGCATCGGTGTTATTTTTATTGGAGTATTCATCACAGTCGTCTCAAAAATTAGCTGTCCAATTCCGCAGTCCTAAGATGTGCCAAAAGCTCATCACAGGTGGACTGCTCCGTATCGAAAATTTCCAAAGCTCTCAATGCACCACGATTTTTAGCAGCAAGGATTTCAGCATTACTCAGGCTGGAATTGCGCTCGTTGGAGGTCTGATTGCGATCGGCAATCTTAGCCAAAGTTTCCTGAAGTCGCGACGCCAAAACAGTCGAAGTAGAAGAATGACTTTGGTGTAATTGTTCGATTTTGCGATCGAGACTAAGAGTATGCCCAGTAGAAATCACTAGCGCTGAAGATACCTGAACCGGGACAAGATCCTGTTTCAGATACTCGAAAGTTTCGGTATCCCCAGAATCCAAGGCTCGCAATAAACTAATGCAGATTCGCGAATATTCGGTACTACGAGCTTGCCCGCGTCGGAGTGCTTGGGCAGGGATTTTATGGAGATCCTTTAAGTCAGTAATCATCCGAACGAATGTCGATTGATCTAATCCAGATCGGTGCTTAGCCTCCGCAGCAGGAAACCATGTTTTCTCGTGAATTGATTCAACTCGACATTGAATCGATTCACGAATTGATTCAGAATCAATACGGCGACTCAAGCCTTCGTCTACCCCTTCAACGTCAGTCACATCAACGATTTCAAGTTCCATGATTCGATTCTTTCTTGGGCGAATTGATTGAATCGATTTGAATCGATTCAGTTCATGTACTCAACTTACGACCGCGAAAGCGAGAGTGGTACTAGGCAGTGCCTAATTATTAGACACCGCCTACAAATAGCTCGAATCGATTCAATTTCACAAAAAAAGACCCCCTCCAAAAAGGAGAGGGTCAACGAACAAGTCATGAGCAAGGTAGGGGTAGGTGAGAATAAATTTCCCCTAAAAGCCTTTTTATGTAGGGTTTTG
>JAYSVM010000090.1:0-5490 GCA_043718495.1 Oscillatoriales bacterium
GCAGTGCCGTGTCCCTACCCAAAATAACATTGTAGGGACACGGCACTGCCGTCTCCTAATTTTTAGATGCGATCGTTTCATTATTCCTGGCAATCAAAAGAAGTAATATTTATTAAACATTACAAAACTTAGCTATACTTAATATTAGATGTTGGTTGGGGAACTTTTTTGGAAATCACCCGATCGGACGAGTCTCAAAGATGATGCCAAACATCCGCAAAAGTTTTACATTAAAAATAATCCTGAGATTTAATTAGGTGAGTCGGTATGATCGTTAGCCCTAAAAAAGAAACTACTCAGGTCAAGGTGGAAGATACTAAAAGCGCAGACACCAAGGCCGCAGATAGCCAGATTGCAGATAAAAAAACCGCTCAAAAGCAGCCAACCAAGAAACCCGCGCCAAAGTCGAAGCGGTGGGCTCTAGCGCTAGTTGCAGCCGGGTTGATAGCTGTACCGACCACCATGTATATAGTGAAGAGCAAATCGCAACCGAAAGTAGATGCGATCGCCACTATGACTGTGCCCGTGGAAGCACAAAACCTCACCGTGCGGATCACATCTAGCGGCACCGTACAGCCCGTACAGCGCGTAAACCTCAGCCCCAAAGGTTCCGGGCGGATCGCAGAGTTATTTGTCGAACAGGGCGATAAAGTCGAAGCTGGACAAATAATTGCCCGCATGGAAAGTCGCGACGTCGAAGCCCAACTCGCTCAATTCAAGGCCCGCGAAGCCAGTGTTCGAGCTAAACTTGCCAAAATTCAAGCCGGGAATCGATCGGAAGACATCGCCAGCGCCCAAGCTCGTTTAGATCAAGCCGAAGCCAGTCTTGCTCAACTCCAAGCTGGTAGCCGGGTTGAAGAAGTCGCAGCAGCCAGAGCCCGCTTGCAGCAAAGTCAAGCCAACTTACAGCAACTGCGATCGGGTAGTCGTGTGGAAGCAGTCAGTCAAGGACGAGCTAAATTAGCCCAAGCTCAGGCTCGTTTAGCAGATGCTCAAACGGGTAGTTCAAAACAAGAAATTGCCCAAGCACAAAGCCAAATTGAATCGAATAAAGCTCAAGCTGAACTAACCACGAAACGAGTGGAAAGGAATCGGCCATTAGTAAGAGAAGGTGCTCTGGCTAAAGATAAACTGGATGAATTAATCAAAGAAAATCGTACTGCTCAAGCTAAATTAACCGAATCCCAAAAACGTTTGCAACAAGTTGAAGAAAGTCGGTTGTCACAGATCCAGCAACTGCAAGCTGCTGTGGAAGTTGAGCAGCAAGCATTGAAGCAATTGCAAAACGGGACGCGATCGGAAGAAATCACCAAAGGCGAAGCTGAAGTTGCCGAATCTAAAAGCAAATTAGCGCAAGTAGAAAACGGTAGCCGTCCCGAAGAAATAGCCAAAGCCGAAGCAGCAGTTGCTGAAGCAAAAAGCCAATTTGCCGTACAAGAAAACGGTTCTCGCCCGGAAGAGATAGCTCAAGCTCAAGCTGAATTAGCCGAAGCCCAAGCTCAAGTCCGCTATCAAGAAGTGCAGTTGGAAGATACGAAAGTTCGCGCTCCGTTTGCTGGTGTCATCACCCAAAGATACGCGATCCAAGGAGCTTTTGTGACTCCGGCAACTTCGGCATCGGAAGCTACTTCGGCAACTTCGACATCGATTGTGGCTTTAGCTAGAGATGTGGAAGTTTTAGCGAAGGTTCCAGAGGCTGATATTAGCCAAATTAAACCGGGGCAAGAAGTTGAAATAGTTGCTGATGCTTATCCAGATAAGGTGTTTAAAGGCAAGGTTAAGTTGATTGCGCCGGAAGCTGTGAAAGAACGGGATGTAACGCTGTTTCAGGTGCGAGTTGCGATCGATACTGGCAAAGATTCATTGCAGTCTGGGATGAATGTAGATTTAAGATTTGTTGGTCAAAAGTTGAGCAATGCTCTAGTTGTGCCGACGGTGGCAATTGTGACTAATAAAGGTCAAACAGGTGTGCTAGTTCCTGATGAGAAAAAACAGCCGAAGTTTCAGCCTGTGACGGTTGGATCGACTATTGGTAATAAGATTCAGATTCTGGAGGGTGCGAAGGCAGGCGATCGGGTTTTCACTGAACTTCCTCAAGGTACAAAACTTGAGGATATTATCAAGAATCAAAAGTAGGGAATAGGGAATAGGGCATAGGGCATTGGGCATAGGGAATTGGGCATTGGGCATTGGGAATACCAATTATCAATTGTCATTACTAATTATCTATTTATCAATTCCCCATTACCAATTCCATTCCCCATTCCCAATTCCCAATTCCCCATTCCCCATTACCAATTCTAAAATCCAAAATCTAAAATCTAAAATAGAATCATGGATATTGTTGAAAGTGTGAAAATGGCCGTCACAACTTTGATGGCAAACAAACTCCGCAGCAGCTTGACTATGTTAGGAATTATCATCGGGAATGCTTCGGTAATTTCGATGATTGGCATCGGTGAAGGGGCTAAAACATTCATAGCGGGACAAGTTAACTCTCTGGGGTCAAACTTGCTATTTATCATTCCCGGAAGTCCTGAAGCCCAGAGCCGCCCGGTGATTCCACCGCAGACATTGGTAGTGGAAGATGCAGAGGCGATCGCATCTCAAGTTCCTTCTGTCGATGAAGTCGCACCAACTCTCAATGACAGTCAACTCGTTACCTTCCGCAACAAAAACGTTTCATCTTCCATTGTCGGAACTACACCAGAATTTCTGACTGTCAGAAGCTTTGATGTTGCCCAAGGTAGATTTTTAAGCAAATTAGATTTACAAAGGGAAGAAAATGTAGTAGCTTTAGGTTCCGAAGCAGCAGAACAATTGTTTGGTAATGCACAGCCAATTGGTCAATATATTCGCATCAAAAATTCGACTTTTCAAGTAATAGGAGTGATGCAGGGGAAAGGTTCTAGTTTTGGTGACAATCAAGATATGAACGTTTATTTGCCGCTGACAACAATGGCAAATAGGATTGTCGGTCGATCGTCTCCCTACGGTACAAAGGTAACTTTTATCTCCGTTTCTATCAAGGATGAAACTCAGATGAAAGCCGCCCAGTTTCAAATAGAAAATCTGCTCAGATTGCGGCACAAAATCACGAAGGAAGATGATTTTACTGTTCGCAACCAGAAAGATTTAATGAAGACTTTGGGCACTATTACTGATGGTTTGACGTTGATGTTGGCTTTTGTGGCGGCAATTTCGCTGTTTGTCGGCGGGATTGGGATTATGAATATTATGCTGGTTTCTGTTACGGAACGGACGAAGGAAATTGGGCTGCGAAAGGCGATCGGAGCTTCTCCGCAGGATATTCTAATTCAGTTTATGATTGAGTCTGTGATTTTGTCGGCAGCGGGCGGTGCGATCGGTACTGGGTTCGGTATTGGCGGTGTGCTTTTGGTGGCTGCTTTTACTCCTTTGCAAGCTAGTGTTTCTCCTGTGGCGATCGCACTTGCAGTCGGTGTTTCTGGTAGCATCGGCTTATTCTTCGGCATCGTACCCGCAAAACAAGCTGCGAAACTCGACCCGATTGTGGCACTTAGAAGTGCTTAAGAAGTCATTAGTCATTAGTTATTAGTCATTAGTTATTAGTCATTAGTCATTGGTTATTTATTGGTTTCAATTACCAATGCCCAATGCCCAATGCCCGATGCCCAATTCCCCAATTCCGAAATTATGAATTTTATTGAAAGCGTTAAAATGGCCGGTCAAACTCTAGTCGCGAACAAAACTCGCAGCAGTTTAACCATGATTGGGATGATTGTGGGTAACGCCTCAGTAATTGCGATGATTGGAGTTGGAGAAGGTGCTCAAAAGTTTGTAGCAGGACAAGTTCAATCCCTCGGTACAAATGTATTGATTGTCAGGGCTGGAGTACCGAATGCTAGGCGTGGTGGACTCGGAAATACACCTCAAACTCTGATATTGCCAGATGCAAAGGCGATCGCAACTCAAGTCCCTTCGGTTCAAGGTGTCTCCGCAGAACTTAATAGTTCGGAATTAGTTCGCTACAGTAACAAAAATGTGTCTGCTTTGATTTTTGGCACTATTCCAGAATTTCTCCAAGTTAGAAGCTTTGAAATGGCAAAAGGGCGGTTTTTGACTGAAATTGATGTTAAGCAAAACAGCCAAGTTGCGGTTCTAGGATCGGAATTAGCAGAAAAACTTTTTGGGAATGCTAATCCTCTTGGCGAACAGGTGCGGATTAAAAATGTCAGTATGAAAGTAATTGGAGTATTGGCACCAAAAGGTACATCTTTTGGCACTAATTTTGATAATTCGGCCGCAGTACCGATCGCCACAATGGCCAATCGCGTCATCGGGCGCAAATCTCCCTACGGTTTAGCTGTCACGTCGATATTTATTTCGATTAAAGATGAATTGCAAATGGATGCGGCGCAATTTCAGGTGGAAAACTTGCTGAGATTGCGACATAAGATTACCACAGAAGATGACTTTACGGTCAGAAATCAGAAAGATTTAATGGCAAGAATGGGGGCGATTTCCGGTTCTCTGAGTATTCTGCTAACTGCTACTGCTAGCATTTCCTTATTAGTTGGCGGCATTGGGATTATGAATATTATGCTGGTGTCTGTCAGCGAACGTACTCAGGAAATTGGGCTCAGAAAGGCGATCGGGGCATCCCAGCAAGATATCTTGTTTCAATTTATTGTGGAAGCGGTGATTTTGTCAGCCGCCGGGGGCATAGTCGGCACTTGCGTAGGTGTCAGTGGCATTTTGTTAATCGGAAGTTTCACTCCCTTGCAAGCTGGAATATCACCGATCGCGATCGCCCTTGCAGTCAGTGTATCCGGTGCCGTCGGCCTCTGCTTCGGCGTTATCCCCGCCCGCCAAGCAGCCAAACTCGACCCGATCGCAGCCTTGAGAAGTGCTTAATAACTATTTACTTACATAAGTAGACAATGCGTTCGTTTTATGATGTTACAAACATCTTTATCTAAACTTTAAAAATAACAGTTATTTTGTAAAGACTTAACAAAAATATCGTTTTTTGCAGTTTTAATGCTTGTATTATTACGCAGTGTGACAGTGCAAAACTTCATAAAAAACCAGTTAAATTTTAAAGATTTAATAAATTTCCGTTAGGGCGTTTACAGTCGAGCCAGAAAGTTGATTAAGCTTAAATCACCAGCAAAGAAGCCTCAGCGGAGACGACTTTCTCGAAGGTGATGCAGGCAAAGACAAAATTTGTGGTGACCAAGGCAACGACACCATGAGTACACGTCGGGTCACAGTACCTTTAGCGGTGCGGCAGAGCCTGTTATGAACGCTGTATTCGGTGCGGATTACGGCTTTGCGGACAAGGGAGATAAAACTGTCAATACTTTGCGAACCTACGAAAACTTCGGTGAAGCCGCTGATGAATCGGGGATGAGTCGCATTTTCGGAGGCATCCATTTCATGAGAGACGGCGAAAGAAATTAGGATACGGCAGTGCCGTTTCCCTACAATGAATCGCGGTAGGGAAAC
>JAYSVM010000010.1:0-28764 GCA_043718495.1 Oscillatoriales bacterium
GACACGGCACTGCCGTCTCCTAATTTCAGATAATAGGAACCTCTGATTTTTGTAAATATATCCTACAATATATCGATTTTAGATTAAAGAATTGAAAAATTGACCCCACTGATTAATGCGAGGGCTTGTTTTTTTTCATCCCAAATCTAAAATCGGCATTATCATAAAGCAATCTCAAAACTCAAAACTATGTTTGTTGAACACGCTGTTGCCACTCCTTATATTTCCTCGTTTCTGCCAGGGCTGGATTGATACCAAACCAACGACCTTCTGGATCGCGATACTCAAAAACAAACATACTTCGCAACAAAATCTGAGACTCTTCTTCACCAGTCACCGTTTGTCGGGTTACGACTTGAAACAGCAATTCCCATTCCACATCATTGACAGCACCCAGCAAGTCATCGCGGTATTCTTGAATCACACTTTCCAAACATTCACGAGTAAAAGGCGGGTCTTCGTGTTGCAAACAACTATATAAAAGCATCAGTAGATTGCGAACATGACCGCCACTAATGCGGCAGAGTCTGTCTAAGGTTTCGGGAGAATCAAATACCTTAGTAATCAAATCGAGGCGTTGGAGAGGAGGAACATTGGGAAAGGCTCTAGCCAATACTAGCTGTCGCAATAGTGCCATGCCTTCGGTGTGGTCTTCGCCCGATCGAATTTGCACCGGTACCATTGGCATTACTTTGGGTTTGACTCCAAATCGACTGGTGAGTCTACCGAAGTCATTAGAAAAAAGTAAAGTCAGAGGGATAGTGTAGACGACATGGCAATTGAGTTTTTTCAACTGTTCACCACGGTCTAAAAACAGGTATTCTGGCTGGGTGCGTCCGCTGGGTTTGAGAGCGGGATCGAGGCGATCGAGGTTATCCACAATCACTGCGAGTCCTTTTTTGCCTTGACGTTTGAGTTCGAGGTTGGCGACGTCAAGGAGTTCTTCGTTAATTGACTGCAAGATGCTGTTAGTGCGGGGTTCGAGATATTGCCGAAGTTGCGATCGCAATTTGGGAGAGTCTTTCGTTTTAGCAGTAACTCTAGCAATGCCTACAGATAACTCTGCTTCGGCTGACAAATCGATGGGAGTCTGCAAAAATTCTGCAACTTCTGCAAACAAATTCTTAAAATAACTCGGTCTGAGTTTAATTTTAGCTGACTCCATCGTTTCACTGACTTGGCGAGCAATGCTCAGCAAAATATCGCTGATGTCTACGTCCCCCATATCTAAATCTTGAGAAGACTCGAAGTAGACGACGTGAAAACCATCTTGTTCTAGCTCAGCTTTGAGGCGAAATAATTCAGTAGATTTGCCACATCCGATATGTCCTGTAAATAGCTGACAAGTTGGCTGGTCAGGGGAGATACGGGTAATTGTGCGCTGCAAAGATTCAATGATTTTGCCTCCGCGTACCGAAGCAAAATCAATGTAGTATTGATAATCTCCTGGGTCGCCCGCGACAAGGGTCTTACTCGGGTTGCAGGCTTTATAGAATCTGTCTAATTCCAGTGCGATCACAATTGAAGCTAACTAAAGTTAAAAAATTTCATAGAAAGTATAAACTTTCAAATTTTAGTGTAGTTTGAATTTTCGCCTTTTGCCATGTGGGGTAATGCCCTCAATGCCTAAACAACCTCTGTCAGCTAATCGGCTTACCTGTAATTGAATTGTGAACAATTAGGTAGTTTTTATTTTTCTCAGGGATCAGTGATCCTACTGAGCTGATGATTAATTTGGGTAATTTTGCGGGGATCTGGTTAAATGGAAGGGACAAGAGGCAGCTTGAGAGACATTAAAGAGTTTTGAGTTGTCCATAATTCATGATTACCAAATTGTCAAGATGTAGATGGCTAGTTTTGCATCAGTTTCAGAAACAGAGTTAGGCCGCAGGCGTCAACAGTTGCAGCGCATTCGGCGCGCCCGATTGGCTGCGGTTGTGTGGCAAATGCTGGCAGCAACTGGGATGGCAGGGGGTTTACTGTGGTGGATTGCCCAGCCGACTTGGTTGATTGCTCGATCGGAACAAGTGAAAGTAGAAGGCAATCATTGGCTTTCGGACAAGGCAGTGCGGTCTTTGATGCCACTTTCATACCCACAGTCTCTGTGGGGGATTCAACCGCAAGCCCTGGCTTCTAAGTTAGAAGCAACTGGTGCGATCGCCAAAGCTAAGGTGACTCGCAACCTATTTCCGCCGAGTTTGACGGTAGAAGTAGCAGAACGGCTGCCGGTAGCGGTGGCACAACCTACTGCGGTGAGTGGCCGCAAAACCGACCAACAAAAAGTAGGGTGGCTGGATGCTAAAGGTGGTTGGATGCCGTTTGATAGCTATACTACTGACAAACAATCACAAAATAGCTCGATCGGCAACAACAGTCAGGAAACACAGTCTCACCGTTCTTTACCAACCTTGAAAGTCATCGGGAACTTGGAACTTTATCGCGCCGAATGGCCGAAATTCTACCAAGGGTTCAACGGTTTGACCGTGAAAGTGTTTGAAATAGATTGGCAAAACCCGAACAACTTGATCCTGAAAACAGAGATCGGTACTGTACACCTAGGCCCGCCCAGTTCCAGAACGATCGAGCAACTAAAAGTTTTAAACAGGATGCGACAATTGCCAAAACAGCTAGATTCAAGCAAAATTGCATACATTGACTTGAAAAATCCGGCTTCTCCCACCATCCACCAGGTCTCCATCCCTAGCAGTTCTGAGAACTCAAGTCCCGCACCAACTCGCGCGGAGAATTGAGCATGGCCGTGGCGAAGGTACAAGAAGGCAGGGACACGGCATTACCCATTAGTGTCAACAATCAGGTAAAACCGATAGTCCGGCAAGGGTTTCAACCCCTGGCGGACTGCCGGGTTCACTAACGGACTGGGGGGGCTTTCAGGCTTAAGTTGACACCTATGGGCATTGCCGTGTCCCTACGCGGATCGATCGCGCGGTTTACTTCACAAAGGTGAAATCTGCTGCAATTCTAGGCTAGTTGCTGGACAAGATCCAAGCTTGCTAATATTGAGCCTTCCTTGCGCTAGTTTTTAGCCTATAGTGATTGTGAATTGGTGCTGAGTTAACAAGCTGTAATCTACCATCCCGACTATAATGACGCTTAATAATAGACAGGGGTCTGGCCAAGACAGTCCCCCTTCGGAAGAAGTCAAAAATTTTCCGGTGGCATACGATTCCACCAATCCGTTTAGACGCAAGTCTGGTTATGTAAATGTAGATAGTATTGATATCGATCTTATGGTCAATCCCAAAGACATCATGCCCAGTAGTGCAGCCAAAATCAAAGTAATTGGCGTCGGCGGGGGTGGGGGCAACGCCGTTAACCGCATGATTGCTAGCGAGGTTTCTGGCGTAGAGTTTTGGTGCGTGAATACCGATTCCCAAGCTCTAGTTCTATCAAACGCGCCCAAACGCTTGCAAGTCGGACAAAAGTTGACACGCGGTTTGGGTGCAGGAGGCAATCCGGCGATCGGTCAAAAGGCTGCGGAGGAATCTCGCGACGAGGTGGCTAGTGCCTTGAACGGTGCAGATTTGGTGTTTATCACCGCAGGTATGGGCGGCGGTACGGGCACGGGCGCGGCTCCGATTGTGGCAGAGGTTGCCAAGGAAATGGGCGCTTTGACTGTGGGTATAGTCACGCGACCTTTTACTTTTGAGGGGCGGCGGCGCACCAGTCAAGCTGAGGAAGGTATCGCAGAGTTGAAAAGCCGAGTGGATACGCTGATCGTGATTCCCAACGACAAGCTGTTGTCGGTGATTTCCGAACAAATGCCTGTGCAAGAGGCTTTCCGAGTTGCTGACGATATTTTGCGCCAAGGGGTTCAGGGTATTTCGGACATTATTACCATTCCTGGTTTGGTAAACGTTGACTTTGCTGACGTGCGAGCAGTCATGGCGGATGCAGGTTCTGCCCTTATGGGTATTGGCGTGGGTTCTGGCAAGTCACGGGCTAGGGAAGCGGCGATGCAAGCGATTTCTTCGCCTTTGCTGGAGGCTTCGTCGATAGAGGGCGCTAGAGGTGTGGTGTTCAACATTACTGGTGGTACTGACATGACGCTGCATGAGGTGAATGCGGCGGCTGAGACGATTTACGAAGTGGTCGATCCCAATGCCAATATTATTTTTGGGGCTGTGATTGACGAGCGGCTTCAGGGCGAAATCAAGATTACTGTGATCGCTACTGGTTTTTCGGGGGAAATTCCAGCACAGCAGCCTGTGAGTAGGACGCAAAATGCTAATGCTCCTTGGCGGGCTGCTACTGTTCAGGTGACTCCAGCTCAACAGACGCAGGATACTAAACCAAAACAGGATTTTGGCTTGGATATTCCTGAGTTTTTACGCAACCGACGGCCACCAAGATAGTTTGGGATTTTGGATTTTGGATTTTCGATTAATATCATCAATCCCCGTAGGGACACGGCATTGCCGTCTCCTAGATGAGGAGACGGCAGTGCCGTGTCCCTACCCAAAAAACATTGTAGGGAGACGGCATTGCCGTCTCCTCTATCATTCCCGTGCAACCGGAATTGATCTAAGATCGGGAATTTCTAGGGTTTGTCCTGGTTCGGGTTCGAGGAGTTGGGTGGAAAGCCCGGATTTTGTAAGTAATTCACGAAATTCGGGGATGCTACCGATCGATCGCACAAACATCGGTAAAATGCCTGTGGCTCGGATATCTCCCATAGTTGTCGGTACAAAAAACCGAGGTTTTAGGGTTTGAGCGAGGCTGAGGGCTTGAGATGGGCCCATGATGATTTGTCCGAGGAATGGGAAGATTTGACCGATGATGGGGGCGATCGCTACGTCTACTGTGTCTATTTTTTGTTTGACTTTTTCTAAGGGCGGTAAGTGCGGTTCATAGTAAAGTGTTTCGCCACTGGTTAAGTCTTTGAGTAAGTACCCGTTTTCTTCTTGTCCGGGCTGGATTTCGGCTCCGGGAACAGCGGTTATTTGTAACTTTTCTTTAAAATTCAACTCTTGCCAATTTGTCAAAGATGTGATATTGGTGTAGCCTAAACTGCTGAGGACTTTGGCGGCGGTAGGAGATGCGATCGCGGGAATTGTGCGATCGAGCTTGGACAGTGTTGGTCTGTGACAGTGGTCGTCTAAGCCTTGGGAAATTAGCAAAAGGTCGATCGGCGGTAATGTGTCGGGAGTGTAAGCAACAGGGGTGTTGTGGTAGGCGGTAAACAGCCAAGGTTGACCGTAAAATACCAGGGGATCAAGCAGCCAGGGATCGACGAGGATAGTCTGGCCCGCTATGTGGAAGATCCAAGAGTTGAGGTCAATTCGGGTGAGTTTCACGGCTGTTTAAAATAATACTTTACAATTTTTTTGATCATAGCAATTTGCTGGGACGAGGAAGGGAGAGACGCAGATGATGCCATCCTCAATAGCAAATAACAGGGCCACAATCAGTGTGCAATGCTATAGTGACAAATCATGGTCAGGGGCTATAATTTATACACTAAAGAGATAGTAGAACACGGATGTTGTGGATGCTCAATTTTTGAGTTGAGATTTTAGATGGGAGGATTGATTGATTGAGCCGACGGCTCAATCTGGCAGTTTATTATCGGATACAAAGCCTGGGGTTTCTAGGAGGATTTTCAATGAGCGATTGTGACAAAACCAAAGAACAACTCATTGATGAATTAGAGGCGTTGCGAGCGGAAGTGGCTGCTCTCAAAAGCGTGCGATCGCCTGATCCACATACTAAACTAATTGTGGATGATTCCGATCGCGATCGCCAAATATTTTTACCTGAGCTACTCAATACCCTCCAACAGTTAGTATACGAACAAACGTCCTACCTCAGCCATATTAATGTTCACCTCCATGAAGAAATTGCAGAGCGCAAACTTCTAGAAGCAAAACTAGCTCACTCGGAAAATAAGATTCGGGCCATCTTGGAAGCCATGACTGATGTGATCCTGATCGTCAATCTCGAAGGTGATGCTCTAGGGACTATCGACATGGCCCCAATGAATGATAGATCGATGGATGCTCTCCGTAGTGAGATAGTTAATGAGACGATTAATCGCTTTTTTGAAGAGCCATTAAATAGCGATTGGCTGCAACGAATTCTGGAAGTGGTAACCTCTGTAAAAATAGCCCAATTTGACTACTCTCTCTCTGTGGGAGCCAACTTATTATGGTTTTCAGTAATGATTTATCCCATCACTGAGACAGCAGTAAGTTGGGTAGCAAGGGATATTAGCGATCGTAAACTAGCAGAAGCAAAACTCCAACAACTGAATATAGAACTCGAACAACGAATTTTAGAACGTACCATCGCTTTACGACAGAGCGAAGCCCACTTACAAGAAGCACAAAGATTTGCCAGATTGGGGAGTTGGGAATTAGATGTATTGACGAACAAAGTTATCTGGTCTTCTGAAATACTTCAGATCTATGGACTCGATCCCAAAGAGCCAGACCCCAGTCCTGAACAAGTGTTGCAAAAATCTCCCCCAGAAGATCGAGAACGTCTTGAAAATTCCATCAAAAATGCTATTCAGTGTGGACAACCCTATGCACTAGACCTGAAAATAATTCGGGAAGACGGTTCTTTTGGCTATATTTTTGCGAAGGGAGAAGCCATTTGCAATGCAGTAGGGCAAGTGCTGCGAGTCGTTGGTATTGTAATAGATATCAGCGAGCGGAAACAAGCAGAGATTATGCTGCAAGAGGCAGAAAAACACTGGAGGTTTGTTTTCGACAACGTGCAATTAGTGGTTGTGGAACTTGACATAATTGGTGTGATAAAGTATGTAAATCCTTTTTTGTTAAAGCTTACGAATTATACAGAATCAGAAATTTTAGGTGATTCCTGGCTTGAAACCTTTGTGCCTCCTGCTGATTGGCAACAGCTTGAAAATGTGTTCTCAGAAATATTGGCATCTCGGAATCATTCTTATTATGAAAATCGGATTTTGACGAAATCAGGAACAGAACGATTTATTGTTTGGAATAATACACTGTTGAGAAATTCAGCCGGAAAACCGACAGGTATATTTAGTATTGGTGAAGATATTACCGATCGCAAAGCCACCGAAATTGCCTTACAAGAGTCACAACAGCAGTACCAAACCCTAGTAGAAAATTCTCCGAATATTATCGAACGCTTCGATACGGCGCTACGAAATCTTTATATCAGTCCCTCCTTGACGCAAATCACAGGAATTTCAGCAGAGGTATTTTTGGGAAAAACTTGCCGCGAATTGGCAATGCCAGAAGCAATGCTCAATACTTGGGAAACTGCCGCTCAAGCTCTGTTGAAAACCGGAGAAAAACAGATTATTGAGTTTGAGGTATCGACACTCAATGGCATCCGTTCTTTCGAGATGGAAATGACTCCTGAACTGACCAATCAAGGTATCATTGAGTCAATTCTCTGCCTTTCGAGGGATATCACCGATCGCAAACAAGCTGAAAAAGCACTCCGCGAGAGCCAGCATTTGATTCAGAGAATTACAGATACCACCCCTAATCTTCTCTACATTTACGATCTGATTGAACAACGCAATATTTATGCGAATCGTTCTGTAGCGGAAATGCTGGGCTATTCTGCTGAAGCTATTAGATTGATGGGAGCCAACTTGTTCCCGATGATTTGTCATCCAGAGGATTTACCCCGGATCTATGAGGCGTTCCAAAAGTGTGCTACCTTACAAGATAATGAATTTATGGAAATCGATTATCGTGTCATAAATGCCCAGGGGGAATGGCGCTGGCTGCACAGCCGAGATACAGTATTTATGAGAAATGCTGACGGTAAAGTTAAACAAACTTTTGGTACTTCTGAAGATATTACCGATCGCAAACTTGCCGAAGAAGCTCTTCAAAAAGTTAATAAAGAATTACAAGAACGAGTTGCTGAACTCAAACAAAGAAATGCTGAAATGCTTCTGCTCAACGGAATTAGCGATTATTTACAATCTTGTTTGACAGTTGCGGAAGCTTGCGCCACAATCGCCACCCTATCCCAACCGTTATTCCCTGAGAGTTGTGGTGCTATTTTTATGATTACCAACTCGCGGGATATTTTAGAAATGGTGACATCCTGGGGGAATCCGCTGTATTCAGAAACCATATTTCGTCCCAAAGATTGTTGGGCGCTACGACGGGGGCGAGTCCATTGGATTGGTAGTAAGGAACACGATCTATTCTGCAACCATATTGACCACCAAAATCCTCCAGCAGAGTCTCTTTGCATTCCCATGATTGCCCAAGGAGAGACGATTGGTTTGCTATATTTGTGTGCTTCAAAACCCGATAAACTAACTGAAAATAGGCAACAACTAGCACGGAGAGTTGCAGAACAATTAGGGTTAGCGATCGCCAACATTACCCTACGAGAAAAGTTACTATACCAAAGCATTCGCGATCCTTTGACAGGCTTGTTTAATCGCCGCTATCTGGAAGAATTTATCACCAAAGAAATTGCTAGAGCCGATCGCAATCAATATTCTGTGGGTATCATTATGATCGATCTCGACCACTTCAAGCGATTTAATAACACCTTGGGTCATGATGCCGGAGATTTAGTCTTGAAAGAAATCGGTAAGCTATTAAATAGTATGATTAGAGCTTCGGATGTTGCTTGTCGCTACGGTGGTGAAGAAATGACCCTGATTTTGCCGGAAGCTTCTCTAGAAGCAGCTTATCAAAAAGCAGAAGAAATCAGAAAGGCGATCGAGCAACTGCAACTGAATTATAAAGGAAAAATGATGGAATCTATCACAGCTTCACTGGGAGTAGCCTGCTATCCCGATCGCGGTATAACTGGTTATGCAGTGATTCAGGCTGCGGATGCTGCGCTGTATCGAGCAAAGGCTGCGGGACGAAATCAGGTGATGGTTGCCTGATATATAAGCTGTGTTGCATCTAGATTGCCTATAGTATTAGGGAGGGAGAAATAATGGTAATTAATCAAAAATCTAAGATTCCGGTGGCTTTGACTGTAGCAGGTTCTGATAGTGGTGGTGGGGCTGGGATTCAGGCAGATTTGCGGACTTTTGCGTTTCACTGCGTCCACGGTACGAGCGCTGTGACTTGCGTGACGGCTCAAAATACTTTGGGGGTGAAGCGGGTTGATGCTTTGTCTGCGGAGGCTGTGGCGGCTCAAATTGAGGCGGTAGTTGAGGATATTGGGGTGGATGCTTTGAAGACTGGGATGTTGCTAAATCGTGAAATTATGGCGGTGGTGGCGAACCAGGTAGAGAGTTTGAACTTGAGGAATTTGGTTGTCGATCCGGTGATGGTTTCACGATCGGGCGATCAATTAATTGATGATGGGGCGATCGCATTTTTGCAGGATATTTTGATTCCAATGGCTGCTGTTATCACTCCTAATCGGTTTGAGGCGACTATTTTGAGCGGTTTAGAGATTAATTCTGTGGATGATATGCGATCGGCTGCGGAGAGAATTCATGGCTTAGGGGCGAAGGCGGTTTTAGTCAAAGGCGGCGGGATGAAAGGGGATTTGCGGGGAATTGATGTTTGGTTTGATGGTACGCGGTTGGACGTGTTGAAAACAGAGAATGTCGATACTGCTAATAGTCACGGGACTGGATGTACTTTGAGTGCTGCGATCGCAGCTAACTTAGCATTAGGTAAAGATTTGTTTACCGCCGTGACATTAGCAAAGGATTATGTTACTACTGCTCTGAAATATGCCTTAGATATTGGAAAAGGTCAAGGCCCAGTGGGTCATTTTTTCCCGCTGTTGTTGAAATAAGAAGTTATATCAATTCCGGCTGCGCCGGAATTGTTAGTGGCCCAAATTAGGACACGACAGTGTCGTGTCCCTACGGTATTATTTGCGGTAGGGACACGGCAGTGCCGTGTCCTCCGTCGTTAGTTAATTTCTTAATTTCTCAGGTGATAAGGCGATCGCAATTAAGTCTTCAATTCTCCTAATATTCGGATCGCCAGCTAAATAACCGATACCTCGGTGTAAGTGGAGGCGAAATTGCTTAGCGAGAGTTTCTTTTTCTGTACCTAAGTTATCTTGGTAACAGCGCTGTTTGAGAGCAATTATCAGGATGTCCGCCATATCGCCACCGAAAACATCCCAGCTTAACTCTACGTTGCTGTCGCTGGGAATCGGTACTGGGGATGGTATGCTGGGTTCGGCGAGCGATCGGCAAAACCCCCAGCGACAGAGGATGTTCCACTGGTCAATTTTGGTCGATCGTTTGAGTTTTGATAGTTGGTCTTTGCCGGTTTGGGAGAGGCGGATGCGATCGACGGGTGGTTCCATGAGCTTACGATTTAATGCAGATGATAACATGAGAAAGTCTAAAACCTAGAATCCGCAATCGACTTGATGCTGATGATTTTGACTTCATCTCCTATTTGTAGTATTTTTCCAGATGTGCGATCGAGGACTCGCGTGTTAATGTTGAGTTGGGACAAGTGACTTAAAGGCGATCGTCTTGCGGAATCAGCTATTGTTTGATTCCGCTTGGCTGTGAATACTTCTTGAAAATTGGGATAAACTTGTTCCCTGAAAGAATTGCGCGTCGATACAATAAACTCCTGGCTAGGGTGAGTAGCTTCAAATATTACTTTCCCTATTTGAAGGCGAACAACCTCATCACTTGCTGCAAATAATTGGTCTTCCCAAAACGGAGGCACGTCTCCAATTTCAATATTAGCTCGCAAGTGCTGTCGCATCTCGTTCACACAAACTCTCGGAAACCAAGATGCAATTTCTGCAATTGTTTCGGTACTGATGATAGTTGGTCCTGGTGCTGCGATATTGTCGGGAAAGCCAGTTATCAAGTTCTCAACTAACTTGATGGGAAAACCAAAGTAGCTAGTCAACCAAGATTCTATTCTGGCGCGTTCTCGATCGATATGAAAAAAATTTTCTTGTTCAGTGCCTTGAATTTTCAGCCCTACTATGTGATTGATCACATTAAAGGACAAACGCAGAAAACAGGTTCCGTTATGGCGCTGGCTGCTAACAAATTCACCTTGGTCGTCACAAATAGCAAAAGAGCGATCGCCCTCCAAAGCACCGCTGCTAAGAATAGCCGCTTGACTGACAGATATGCCGTCAAGGGATTTGACCGGATATATATGAATGCTGGCAACGTAAGCCATTTCTATTTACTGATCAAAATTATTGCTAGTTTTCAATTATAGCTTTTATTTGGTATTTATATTGGGATATTTGATAATTATTAATGTTTTTTTTAAATTAGTGAGAGACTGTTTGTAAAGAAACCATAAAAAAATCAGTCAAAATTTATTGTACATATTATGCTCAGAATGTTTAACACTTAAACAGAGTTCTAAACAATGATCGACCCGAAAAAAATAGGCAAGATGTCCAGACGGAATGTCATCTTGATGGCTGGCACAGGGACATTAATGGCAAGTATTACAGGGGTATTGTTAAAAACTGAGGCTGCAAATGCAGAGACAACCTCCAACATCACTCCTGACGCTGCACTCCAAAAATTGATGGATGGGAATCGGCGGTATATTCAGCAAAAACGGACATTTCCTGACCAAGGGCGATCGCGAATTGTAGAAGTAGCTAATGGTCAACATCCGTTTGCGACTATCCTTGGCTGTTCTGATTCGCGGGTGGCCCCTGAAATTCTTTTTGACCAAGGAATGGGGGATTTCTTTGATATCCGAATCGCTGGAAATTTTATTGACAATGTGGTTCTGGGTAATATGGAATATGCCGTAGTAGAATTAGGGGTTCCGTTGCTAGTAGTCCTTGGTCACGAACGCTGCGGTGCTGTCAAAGCAGCTTTAGATGGTAAACCGGTTCCGGGACACATTGGTAGTTTGGTAAGAGCCATTAAACCGGCGGTTTATGCAACCAAAGGTCTACCGGGTGATGCTTGGGATAATGCAGTCAGAGCTAATGTGAAAATGAGCGTAAATAATTTAAAAGCTAGGTCTCCTATTTTGGCTAAGGCAATTAAAGCGGGAACTCTTAAAGTTGTTGGGGCGCGCTACGATTTGGATAGTGGAGAAGTTGAGGTTATTGCTTAATTTTCTTGGTGGAATCTGAATTACTAGAAATTAGGACACGACCGAAATTAGGACACGACAGTGTCGTGTCCCTACAATATTATTTGCGGTAGGGAGACGGCACTGCCGTCTCCTCTCATGTGTGACTGCAACCAGACAGAAATTAAGGACACGACAATATTATTTGTGGTAGGGATACGGCACTGCCGTCTCCTCTCATGTGTGACTGCAACCAGACAGAAATTAAGGACACGACAATATTATTTGCGGTAGGGATACGGCACTGCCGTCTCCTCTCATGTGTGACTGCAACCAGACAGGATATCAGCCCCTGAAAGGCTGATTGAGAATGGTGCAATATCTCAGTTACATCAAACCCATTTCTTGCAGTCCCCGCCGTAGGCGTTCTGCTTCAAAAGGACGGCGCTCTGAGTGAAGGGCGATCGCCTTTTTGAACTCGGCTAAACTTTCAGGCATTTTCCCGATTTTCAACAGGGCTACTGCTAAATTTTGATGAGCTTCGGCGTGTTCTGGATCAATTTTAATTGCTTGTCGGTAATAGGCGATCGCATCTACAAAATTTCCCCCGGCTTTCAGCGTCAGTCCCAAATTGTAGTGACCGATCGCAAAATAGGGGTCAATTTTTAAAGCGGCTTTGTAGGCTTTTTCGGCACTGGGCAAATCTCCTTCATCCTTGAGCAAATTTCCCAAATTATTGTAAGCACCTAACTTGAGTGCTGGGAACACATTGGTATTAATTGCTGCTTGATAATGCTCCTTGGCTTTCACAAATTGCTGCTTTTGGCGGTAAGCTATTCCCAAATGATAGTTTAGTTCGTAAACAATAGAATCATCAATGGTAGCTGCCATAAAACCCTTAGTTAATAAATCAATTCCTCGCTGAATTTGTCCGTTTTCTACATATAAAGCGCCTAATTTGCTACAAGCATAAGCATCGTTGGGATAATAGGTGATGTATCGTTCCATCGCAGTTTGAGCTTTTTGGAATTTGTTTTTAGCTGCGATCGCATCTTTGTGATAACCAGAGTGCCAAATCGCCACATCCGGGAGAGTAGCTATTTTCGACTCAGGTTCCCTCTGCAAAATCTCAGCCACGCTGTCGTCTACCATGGCGTGATAAGGTCGAGAAAAACGGATGTCGTGGCGATTGCGAAACAACCGCGACACGAGGGAATAGGGAGATTGAGATGCGCCGACTTCTTGACGGATGAGATTGATTAGTAAAGTGCGATCGCCCTGAATGCCCTGCTTAATTAAAGGTACAATCTGTGGTACCAGCACCTCATCGGCATCCAACACTAAAATCCAGTCACCCGTAGCGTACTTGAGGCAATCATTACGGGCTGCTGCGAAGTCATCACACCATTCAAAGCGATAAACCCTTGCCCCGAATTCTCGCGCAATTTCACAAGTGCGATCGCCCGAACCTGTGTCCAACACCACCATTTCGTCAACAACATCCTTAACACTAGCCAAAGTCCGTGGCAGTGTTGCTTCTTCATTCTTGACAATCATGCACAAAGTTAGATCCATGGGGCGCACACTTTCCTATTTTTAAGAATAATTAATAACTAATCTCAACCCAACCTACAGCTAGAGATTTTACCACTTTAGGTTCATCCCTATGGTAGAGACAATCAATGAATATCTGTTGTTATTCTAAGAACATAAGACAAGAAACGTTAAGCATTCAGGAGAAAAAGAAATGGGCATTATCGCTTGGATTGTGTTAGGACTGATTGCCGGCGCGATCGCTAAAGCTATTTATCCCGGACAACAAGGTGGCGGTTTCCTAGCAACCACAGTTTTAGGAATTGTGGGAGCGCTAGTGGGAGGTTATTTAGGTCAAGTCTTTGTAGGAACTAGCGCCGGGGCTTCCTTTGGTGCGTTAACTCTACCTAGCATTGCTTTTGCTGTCCTTGGTGCGATCGTTGTACTTTTCATCTGGGGATTATTAACTCAGCGTGCTGTGTAATAAATATTGTGAATTTCGAGTCTATGAATTGAACAATCCTCCAGGCAGAATACTGGAGGATTGCTGTTTGAATAAATGACTTTTTATGAGAGTTATATTAAATCCGGTAGCATCCCTAATTAATCATGGTAGGGACACGGCACTGCCGTGTCCTCTAGATCATAACAATGCAACCGGAATTGATGTTACAACTAATCAATCAATGCGCCAATTGAAAGGCATACGAACATAAACTCCCTGGGGATCATTCATTGACTTCACAACAGCCAATTCCTCCTGCATTTTCTTAACCTCTGCCGTCAGCGGGTCTAGTTTAACAGTTGCTTTAGAAGCGCGCACACCTGAAAGTTTTTCCAAAATACGCTCTTCCCAACTCCGGCGTTTTGGATATTCTTCCAATTGCCAATCATTGCCTAGTTTAGCTTGCTTCGCCGCTTCCTTGACAGCATCTTCTAGACCACCAATTGTATCGACTAAACCCAACTCCTTCGCGGCCGCACCAGACCAAACTCTGCCTTGAGCAATTTCCTGTACCTTGTCTTTCGGCAATTTACGGGAGTTGGCGACTTTGGTGATAAATCGATCGTAAATGCGATCGACTACCTTCTGAATATTAGCCAATTCTTGAGGATTTTTGGCGCGAGAAATCGTGTTAATATCGGCAAATTTGGCTGTTTTCACCACATCCCAAGTCAGCCCGTTGTTGGCTGCCAACTTTTCGACGTTGGGTAGCATTCCAAAAACGCCGATCGAACCAGTGATTGTATTCGATTCAGCAAAAATTTTCCTCGAACCCATCGAAATCCAATAGCCACCGGAAGCTGCTAAATTCCCCATCGAAACAATAACGGGTTTTTTCTTACCTGTCAGCACGACTTCCCGTCCGATGACTTCAGAAGCCGTTACGCTACCTCCGGGACTGTTGACACGCAAAACAACTGCTTTTACGTCGTCATCTTCTCGGATTTTACGCAATTCTTGAGCGATGCGATCGCCTCCTACTTGACTCGCTCCTCCTTCGCCGTCTACAATTTCTCCCTCGGCATAAAGTATAGCTACTTGCTTGTTTTTGTCACCGCGATTTGAGTTTTTATTCTCAGCAATTCTCGCGTAATTTTTCAGACTAATCTGTTTGAAAGATTTATCTTCTGCATCGGTTCCAGTTAGTTTCTTAAGTTCGGTGACAATTTCGTCAAAGTAGACAACTTTATCAACTAACTTGCTTTTGAGAGCTTCCTCAGCCATCAAGGTTCCACTATTATCTGCGATCGTCTGCAATTGCGGAACAGTCAATTTGCGGTTTGCCCCCACAGTTGTCAGATATTGACCCCAAATATCTCCTAACAACTTTTGAGTTTGCTGGCGATTTTCCGTACTCATTTTCTTTAGCAAAAATGGTTCTACGGCTGACTTGTATTTACCAACGCGAGTAACTTGTACTCCAACACCATATTTTTCTAAAGCGCCGGCTAAAAACATTGTCTGACTGCTAAAACCATTAATTTCCAGAGAACCGAAGGGATTAACAGCAATTGTATTGGCAACTGAACCGAGGTAATATTCTCGCTCATTCCAATCCATTTCGTAAGCAAAGATTGGTTTTTTGGTATCTCGAAAACGTTGCAATGCCGATCGCACTTCTTTGAGATTTGCGAATCCACTACCACCGGAATCCGAATTTCCTTGAAGATAAATACCAACTATTTTCGGATCTTTTTCCGCAGATGCGATCGCATCTAAAACACTTCGCAGTGTTACTGTATCGGCACCCTCATCAGAAAGCACCTCTTCCAGGGCCGCCCCTGTACCACGACTAGGTTTGCTGTCAGTAATATTAAGAGAAAGATCTAATACTAATACAGATTTATCTTTAACTTGTGGCCCTGAATCTTTAGAGGATGATGCAGCCATAGCAATGATAACTACGAGTCCTCCCAATCCTATGCTACCGATCAAAACCAATCCTAGGAGGCTTCCCAGCAAACTTGCAAACGTATATTTTATGAAATCTTTCATTTAGATAATTGGGAATTGGTAATTGGGCATTGGGAATTGGGCATTGGGAATTGGGAATTGGGAATTGGTAAGTAGCAACTGTCAACTGTCAACTCCCAACTAACATTCTTCTATCTTAACCTTTCCAAAACTCCAGGATGTTTTAACTCATCCAGATTAGCGCAACCAGTACAAAACATCACAGTGGCAATCTCTGCAATTAAAACCTCAACCAAGAGCTCTAAGGCTGATTCCGATTCCGCTGCTGCTTGCAAAAACGGCCTTGCCAGCCCCGCCATATCCGCGCCTAGGGCGATCGCCTTAGCTGCATCCAGCCCATGCTGCAAGCCTCCAGAAGCAATCAGAGGAACATCCGGCGAGGCGGCGCGGGTACTGACAATGCACTCGGCTGTGGGTATACCCCAGTCAGCAAAGGTAGCACCCAACCTCCGCTGCTTGTCATCACGGGCACGCTCTCCTTCTATTTTCGCCCAAGAAGTACCTCCAGCTCCAGCAATGTCGATCGCACTTATCCCTGCTGCGATCAATTTTTTTGCCATTTTACCTGAAATACCGTTACCAACCTCTTTCGCAATGACTGGTACTGGTAATCGATCGCACAATTTGGCAATTTTATCCAGCAGTCCTTTAAAGTTAGTATCACCTTCAGTTTGAACGCATTCTTGCAGAGGATTGAGGTGCAAAATCAGAGCATCTGCTTCCAGAAGATCCACAATTTTTTGACACTGTTCCAAACCATAATTATAGTTTAACTGAACAGCACCGATGTTAGCAAATAATAGAATATCAGGGGCACGACGGCGAACAGCAAAGGTATCAGCGAGTTGAGGATTTTCGACGGCGATGCGCTGGGAACCGACACCCATGGCAATTTTGTATTGTTGAGCGACATCGGCTAAGCGGTAATTGATAGTTTTGGCTAATTCTGTGCCCCCAGTCATGGAAGAAATTAGCAGGGGTGCAGCTAAGTTTTTCCCCAGAAATGTTGAGGTTAAATCGATTTCAGTGCGATCGAGTTCCGGCAAACAGCAGTGAGTAAAACGATAGTGTTCTAGTCCACTGGTAGTCTCATGAAATTGTACATCTTCTTCGATACAAAGCCGTAGATGGTCTGCTTTGCGGGTTTCGATGGGTGATGGCGGAGTTAGCGGCAAGTTCACAGTGGTAATATGGGGAAATAATTTTGAATTGAGAATGTGGAAATTTGGAAATTAAGTAATAAAATAGATATTGATCAAACAATTGACAAATCGATCGCAGGAGAAAGCATGAAAGTAAAAGCAGCAGTCGCTCATAGTGCAGGCAAACCCTTGAGCATTGAAATGGTTGAACTGTCAGGGCCACAGGCGGGAGAAGTGCTAGTGGAAATAAAAGCAACTGGCGTTTGCCACACTGACGCTTATACTCTTTCCGGTGCCGATCCCGAAGGTTTGTTTCCAGCTATTCTCGGCCATGAGGGAGCTGGTATTGTTGCAGAAGTAGGAGCGGGAGTCACTAGCGTCAAAATAGGCGATCGGGTAATTCCACTATACATTCCAGAATGTCGCAACTGCGAATATTGTTTGAGCCGAAAAACAAATCTCTGTCAAGCAATTCGAGTTACCCAAGGACAAGGCGTAATGCCCGATGGAACCAGTAGATTTTCCATAGACGGACAGAAAATCCACCATTATATGGGAACTTCTACCTTTTCCAATTATACAGTATTACCCGAAATTGCGGTTGCAAAAATCCGTGACGATGCTCCGTTTGACAAAGTTTGTTTAATTGGTTGTGGAGTTACAACTGGCATCGGCGCTGTCATCAATACCGCAAAAGTAGAACCAGGCTCTAATGTCGTAGTTTTCGGTTTAGGCGGCGTAGGTTTGAATGTAATTCAAGCCGCTCGACTGGTAGGAGCTAATATGATTATCGGCGTAGATTTGAATTCCGACAAACGACAAATGGCAGAGAAATTCGGCATGACTCACTTTGTCAATCCCCGTGAAATCGAAGGAGACTTAGTTGCTTATTTAGTAGATTTAACCAAAGGCGGAGCCGACTACAGTTTTGAATGTATCGGTAACATTAATGTGATGCGCCAAGCACTAGAATGCTGCCACAAAGGTTGGGGCGTGAGCGTCATAGTCGGGGTAGCTGGAGCCGGCCAAGAAATTAGTACCCGTCCATTTCAGTTAGTAACCGGCAGAGTTTGGAAAGGCACAGCTTTTGGCGGAGCAAAAGGTAGAACCGACGTACCAAAAATTGTAGATTGGTACATGGATGGCAAAATCAACATCGACAGTTTAGTCTCTCAAGTAATGCCAATCGAGCAAATCAATCAAGCTTTTGATGCCATGCACAAAGGCGAAGTAATTCGCACAGTTTTGACATTTTGAAGGAAGAAGGAAGAAGGAAGAAGGAAGAAGGAAGAAGGAAGAAGGAAGAAGGAAGAAGGCCCTTCGACTCCGCTCAGGGTACTGCTTAGCTCAGGGTACAAAGAAGAATGTACTTTACCACACGTCCTACATAACTTCTGCCTTCTCTCTTCCTCTGCGCTCTCTGTGGTAAAAAAAATCCATTCCCAAATAAAATAGAATAAACATGATATCCAAATCCCTAAAACTCCACCAAGAATATAAAAGCTTCGGTGGCAAACTAGGCTTTTACAGCCATCACTCCTCATCCTGCAATAGCGAAATGAAATTCGCCATCTACCAACCACCACAAGCCGAATATCAACCAGTCCCAATTCTGTATTTCCTCTCAGGATTAACTTGCACAGAAGAGAACTTCATGGCAAAATCTGGAGCCAAACAATTTGCAGCAAAATATGGATTAATGCTAGTAGTGCCTGATACTAGCCCGCGCAATACAGGTATTCCTGGCGAAGATGACAATTGGGATTTGGGAAGTGGTGCGGGTTTTTATATTGATGCCACTGTTGCACCTTGGAATGCTCACTATCGGATGTACAGTTATGTTGTCGATGAATTACCTAAACTCATCGCTAAAAACTTTCCAGTCATACCGGAAAAACAGGGAATATTCGGTCATTCGATGGGCGGACATGGGGCTTTAATTTGTGCGTTAAAAAATGGCGATCGCTATCTTTCAGTTTCTGCTTTTGCACCTATTTGCGCGCCCATGCACAGCCCTTGGGGACAAAAAATATTCAGCCACTATCTCGGTGACAATCGAGAGGATTGGCGGGCTTGGGACGCGAGTGAATTGGTTTTGAAAGCGCAATACAATCATCCGATTTTAATTGATTGTGGCACGGCGGATTCGTATCTAGCTGACGGGCAATTGTTGCCGGAAGTGTTCGCGGAGGCTTGTGCAAAAACTGGACAGGCGCTAACTTTGAGAATGCAGTCCGGTTATGATCACAGCTATTATTTTGTAGCAAGTTTTATGGAAGATCATATTCAGCATCATGCGGCTATTTTGTGCGGGTAGTTATGTCAAATTCTGTGGTATTGGGATTAATACTACCGGAAATGAGGAGAGGGCAATGCCGTTTCCCTACAATGTTATTTTGGGGTAGGGACACGGCATTGCCGTGTCCTCCGCTCTACCGGAAATGAGGAGACGGCAGTGCCGTTTCCCTACAATGTTATTTTGGGGTAGGGACACGGCATTGCCGTGTCCTCCGCAGAAAAGCCGTGTCCTCCGCATACTTCACAATAATCAATTCAAACTAATGGGAAATACCCAATCTTTGTACTTGCTATCACGATTTTCGATAATTCCTGTCAGTTTTGCTAAGAGCTTTTCAGTGATGGGTCGCTCTTTTGGTAAATGATAGTTTTCGATGCGATTAATTGGCGTAATTTTAGCTGCGGTACCGCACAAAAAAATCTCGTCAGCAATCAATAATTCTGATTTATCAACTGGTCTTTCGATGACTTCAATTCCTAAGTCTCTGGCGATAGTCATCACGCTGTCTCTGGTGATTCCTTCGAGAATGTCTTGCTCGAAGCCTGGTGTAATTAATTTACCGTTTCTGGCAACAAATATGTTCATCCCTGAAGCTTCACTGACTTTGCCTTGACTATTCATCATGATAGCTTCATCGAAGCCAGATTGTACTGCTTCTGTTTTGGCTAAGGCTGAGGTAATGTAAGCGCCGCTAATTTTTCCTCTCAAGGGTAAACTGCGGTCTTCTTGACGATACCAAGAGCTGATTCTACAGTTTACTCCTTCCTTGGGCAAGTAGTCTGAGAGTTCTAATCCGTAGACAAAAAAGTCTGTTTCTACGTTGTGGAGTCTGGGGGCTATTCCTAAACTTGAGGTGTAGATAAATGGGCGGATATAAAAAGATTGGGTGGGCTGATTTTTCTTGACAAAATCAACTATTACTGATTGGATTTTGTCCGCTGGCAAATCGCATTGCAGGAAGCTGGCACTTTGGCTTAATCTTTGACAGTGGCGGTCTAATCTAAATAGTAAGATGCGATCGGCATTTTCGGGGTCGGGAATTCCGCGCAAGCCGCCCAAGACTCCGGTTCCGTAGTGCAGTGCGTGGGTGGCTATGGAGATTTTGGCGTCGGTAAATGGGAGGAATTGATTTTGAAAGTAGGCAATTGGTAGAAAACTATCCATGATTCAAGCTAGCGATGAGTTTTGCAGTCTGCGAGGAAAGGTGAATTTGGTTATATTACCATAATTTATAGCAGAAGGAAGAAGGAAGAAGGAAGAAGGAAGAAGGAAGAAGGAAGAAAATTAATGGTTGCAACCATTTATCATGTCCTAACCGCCAAGATAGAGCTTGTTTTAGCCAGTTTTAAAAATGATCTAAATTGCTGCCATTTTAGTTGATAATTGTTTTGGGAAAGATTGGATTAAATTACAAATCAAAAGTAAGAAAGAGGTCGCTATGGCGCGTAAATGTTTTATCATTGAAATGGGAATGGGTATTGACCAGCACGGACAAGAACCGACTGTTGCAGCGGCTAGGGCTGTCCGAAATGCGATCGCAAATAATGCTTTACTCGGTGTTTGGGAAGTGGCGGGTTTGACTGACCCAAATCAAATGATTGTAGAGGTGAAAGTGGGGGTTCCTTACCCGGAACAGGTACGAAGGGATGAGGTTTTGGCGGTGTTGCCTTTTGGCGAAAAATCTCTGATTGTTGAACAAGGTGGGATGGTTGTGGCTGGAAGGGCGATCGCATCTTTGAATGATAAAAATGATGAAATGTTGATTGCGGTAGCGGCGGTGACAGTTTTTGTGGACACTCAAGACTGATTTTTTAGTTAGTTAGGGCGGGTTTATTTATCCTTTTAATTGTTGTTAAGATTGTTGGTAAAACCCGCCCCTACGGGAATCATGGAGGTGCAAAATGCTAAACTTCCGATTCCAATTCGCTGACACGCAACTGCACAGGTAACTCTACAGAATCAAATTCAGATGACTCTAATAAACCTGTGACTTCATCTTCTGTACTTGCTTCGCCTTGCCGCACTTTCCCCAATTTCTCAGCTAAAGTATCCCGCTGATTGATTAAATAAATACTCACCAACGTCAGCCCAACGCCCATCGATTGCAGCGGATTCAAAACTTCTCCCAAAAACAAATTGCCAAACAATAATGCAAAAACTGGGGTAAGAAAGGTAAGAGAACTTAAACTGGTGAGACTGCCGCTTGAAGCAAAATAAAAGAATAAACCGTAGGCGATCGCACTTCCGAACACTGTAGAATAACCTAACGCCATCCATCCCGAAAAATCGATGTTGACAAACTGGTCAGACTCTGTTGCAGCCGACATTGCCAACAACGGCAAACCGCCCAAAATCATGTGCCAACCAGTCGCCACCACTGGGTCAACATAACGGCAAACCCAGCGCACCAAAACCGTTCCCACCGCCATTGACAACGCCGCCAACAACATCAACCATTCTCCACCCTCAAACAACTTTCCGATATCAGTAGAAACCTGGACGTTTTCAGGATGAAACAGCCCCAAAATCCAGCCATCGGGCAACCCGATTAAACTGATACCGACAACGCCAACAACCAATCCCAGCCAGCCCCAAAAACCAATTTTTTCTTGAAATAACCACAGACACAAAATCGCCACAGCTAGCGGTTGAGAGTCAATCATCACCGAACCCAAACCCGCACCGGTTCTGGCCAAACCTTCTGCTAAAAAGCCTTGAAATAAAGTACCGTCAATTAAGGCAAACAGCGAAATCCACAGCCAAGCTTTCCAACCCTGCGGCTGCGCTTTTCCCATGAATGCTGCGGCGAGGAGCACCAACGCACCCGCAGGTATCAACCGCACGACAGCTATAAATAGTGGAGTTGTGTGGGGCATGACTCCTTTCATGGCTACCATCGCGGTTCCCCATAGGAAAAATGGCGCAATTAGTAACAGCGGCGCGAAGGGTTGTTTGGAATCGGTAAGTTTTAGCTGCATGGCGGAGGGCTCCAGATGATTGATGAGAGTGATTCTCGTGGGGATGATGTAGTTTTGTTAAGCGATTTTTACAATTATATATTATTGATGTTGGGTTAAGTGCGATCGATGGAGAGTGGGAGAGGGGGAGAGGGAGAGAGTGGGAGAGGAGGCTATCAATGCCCAATGCCCGATTCCCAATGCCCGATTCCCAATGCCCAATGCCCGATGCCTTTGGATAAGGCACACTAGAAGTTAGCTACACAAGTTCATAAAACTGCCCATGATTTGGCCATTCAAGCCTCGCTACCGTAAACAAATTGCTCGCATCGAAGTCGTCGGCGCCATTGCCGGAGATACCCGTAAACGAGTTCTAGAAGCCCTCAAAACCGTTGAAGAACGGAAATTTCCCGCTTTGCTGCTACGCATAGACAGCCCCGGCGGTACTGTTGGCGATTCCCAGGAAATCTATAGCGCCCTGAAGCGTTTGGGCGAAAAAGTCAAAATTGTTGCCAGTTTTGGTAATATCTCAGCTTCTGGAGGGGTTTACATCGGCATGGGAGCCGAATATATCGTTGCTAATCCAGGTACAATTACTGGTAGCATTGGCGTGATTATCCGAGGCAATAATCTAGAACGGCTATTAGAAAAGGTAGGCGTTTCTTTTCAGGTAATCAAATCTGGCCCGTATAAAGATATCCTGGCATTCGATCGCGAATTGACGGAACCAGAACAGCAAATTCTGCAAGATTTGATTGACACCAGCTATCAGCAGTTCGTAGAAACCGTTGCAGAAGCTCGAAAACTGACTGTTGAGAAAGTTAAAAGTTTTGCAGACGGTCGTGTTTTCACGGGCCAGCAAGCCTTAGAGTTAGGTTTGGTCGATCGATTAGGAACAGAAGAGGACGCCCGCCGGTGGACAGCGGAACTCGCGGGACTTGACCCGGAAAAGACCGAAACCTGCACTCTGGAAAAACCCAAACCTTTCCTAAATCGCGTCTTGGGGAGTAGTCTGGATATATCGGCGCTTTCGGCTTACAAAAGTTTGCTGGATTTCGAGGTGTCTACTAGCGGTTTGCCGCTGTGGATGTATCGTCCGTGACATTAGTCATTAGTTATTAGTCATTAGTTATTAGTCAGCAGTTATTAGTCAGCAGTCATTTGGTCATTAACTAACAAGTAAAGATTGCTGATTACAGATGCCTAACGGCTAGTATCTAACAACTAACTACTTATTATTGACTAATAACTAATGACTAATGACCAATAACTAATGACTAATGACTAA
Source organism: Oscillatoriales bacterium (assembly GCA_043718495.1). Classification (GTDB taxonomy): domain Bacteria; phylum Cyanobacteriota; class Cyanobacteriia; order Cyanobacteriales; family Microcoleaceae; genus Microcoleus. Next base: position 23,692 of record JAYSVM010000010.1, read on the forward strand.
TGACCAATAACTAATGACCAATAACTAATGACCAATGACTAATAACTAATGATAAAAACATGAAAAATATTGGCGTGGAATGGCAAGTACGGGCGATTCGTGGGGCAACTACTGCCAGCGATAATTCGGTGGAAGCAATTCGAGAAGTGGTGAGAGAATTATTAGATGAATTGGAAGCAAGAAACGATATAAATCCAGAATTAATTATTAGTGCTACGTTTTCTGCTACTCGTGATTTGGATGCTGTGTTTCCGGCTGCGATCGCCCGCGAACGACCTCACTGGTGTAATGTTCCATTATTGGATGTGCAGCAAATGTATGTCAAGGGTTCTTTGCAACGGTGCATTCGGTTTTTAATTCACGTTAACTGGCCAGCCCATACTGAAATTTACCATCCTTATTTGCGGGGAGCTCAAAATTTGCGGCCGGATTGGAATTTAGCGGTGGCTGCGGCTGGGGAAAAATAATAAATTCACTTTTTTATGAAAAAACCCGGCTTCTTTGAGAAACCGGGTTTGTATCAATCTGAGGTTTTCTTGTGATGCAACCTAATCCCTAAAAAGATGTCATATATAAAACTCCAAAAGTCCTTTTTCCCTTCCAATATTCCCAAACTTTGAGGAGAACCTTTTTCGTCTAAGAGTGGCTTCACAGCTTCGTAGGCTGGCTTGTAATTGTACCAAGGAATTGAAGGCCACAGGTGATGAATCAGGTGATAATTCTGCCCCAAAATTAAGATATTTAGAATTGGACTTGGATATACTCTGGCATTTTTCCAGCGATCGCGCTCGTGAAATGGACGGTGTGGCAAATAATCAAAAAATAACCCCAACGCCAACCCCACAACTAAAGCAGGAGAAAACCAAAAGTTCAGCACATAACCTAGTTGGTCGTATTGAATGGAGATATACACCACTCCGATTACAAATAAGCGGCTGAAAAACCATTCCCAAAGTTCGTATTTTCGCCACAGTTTGCGCTTAAAGAAGAAAATCTCGTGGTAAAAAAACCTGGCGGCAATTAACCACAGAGGCCCACCGGTAGAAACATAGTGGTCTGGATCGTTTTCTGGGTCATTAACGTGGGCATGATGCTGCATATGTACCCGCGTAAACACGGGGTAAGCAAAGCCCAACATCAAGGCGCTACCGTGTCCCAAAATAGCATTGATGGTGCGATCGCGGTGCGCGGCATGATGAGACGCATCGTGAATGACTGTACCCGCCATGTGCAATGCCAATACGTTCAGCGAAAAACAACACCATTGGGGCCATTCCCAATTCCAGAAACCAAAGTATGAGATCACGATAATCGCTACTGCACTCAAAAACAGCAGCAGCGTTGGATTGAAGTCACCCGGAGGACTCAGAAACTCTCTAGGCACTGTCAGCGGCCGTCCTGCCTCCGACATCTTTGTTAACACTCCTTCATATTTCCCACTTGCGTAGTATAAGATACAAGCCTGTCAATAGTAAAGTTTTGTGAAATAACTGCTAATGTGAACTACCCGCCTTCAACGGTCGTACCAGTAGGTCGGGGGCTTCTCCCTTCGAGGGCAACAGCCGCAGCAGCAGTAGACTTACGCCCATACTGTTTTGGTCTTACATTTTCTGACTTTGACCGTCTTCAACACAATGTTATTTATCGCACTTTGGCGATCCGCGAAATTTACAATGGGTGCGATCGGCACAGTGGTAAAGTTTTCTTGTAGTATAGGCACTTGGACTGTCTTTCAACCAGCCTCTTGATAACACCGCCGATGCAACTGCCAAAAGCCCTACGCCGAACTAAAATCGTCGCCACCATTGGCCCAGCTACCTCTGATCCACAAGTGCTGCGCCAGCTCATAGAAGCCGGTGCAACAACCTTGCGACTCAACTTTTCCCATGGAACAGAAGAAGACCACCTACGCAGCATTCGCTTAATCCGGCAAACATCCTTTGAACTCAACCAGCCGGTCGCCATCCTCCAAGACCTCCAAGGCCCGAAAATTCGTTTAGGCCGCTTTGAAACAGGCTCTATTGTTGTCAAAAACGGCGAGCATTTCATTTTAACCAGCCACCAGATTCCAGGCACTCAGCTCATTTCCTCCGTCACCTACGAGCCTCTAGCAGACGAAGTTCCAGAAGGAGCTGTGATTTTGCTCGATGACGGGAAAGTGGAAATGGTCGTTGAAAAGGTAGACCGTAATTCCCGTGAATTGTACTGTCGCGTCGTTGTCGGTGGCCCGCTTTCCAACAACAAAGGTGTGAATTTTCCGGGAGTTTATCTGTCAATCAAAGCGCTGACGGATAAAGACCGCAAAGATTTAATGTTTGGTCTCGACCAAGGTGTCGATTGGGTAGCTCTGAGCTTTGTGCGGAATCCCCAGGATATGCTCGAAATTAAAGAGCTGATTGCTAGTGCGGGTAAGCAAGTACCTGTTATTGCTAAGATCGAGAAGCACGAGGCGATCGAGCAAATGGAAGCAATTCTCGCCCTGTGTAACGGCGTAATGGTTGCCCGTGGCGACTTGGGAGTAGAACTACCAGCCGAAGATGTACCGATTTTGCAAAAGCGACTAATTGCCACCTCCAACCGCATGGGCATTCCGGTAATTACCGCTACCCAGATGCTCGATAGCATGGTCAATAATCCTCGTCCTACCCGTGCCGAGATTTCCGACGTTGCCAACGCGATTTTGGACGGAACTGATGCGGTAATGCTCTCCAATGAAACCGCTGTGGGGAATTTTCCCGTAGAAGCAGTGGCGACGATGGCGAGAATTGCGGTGCGGATGGAGAGGGAAGGGATTAAGGGCAATATTAGGAATGTAGAAGATATTGGGCGATCGATCACCAACGGCATCAGTCAAGCAGTCAGTCAAATTGCCGAACAGTTGAACGCAGCCGCAATTATGACCCTGACGAAAACTGGTGCTACAGCCCGAAATGTCTCCAAGTTCCGACCAAAAACTCCGATTTTGGCAGTTACTCCTCACGTAGATGTCGCTCGGCAACTCCAACTTGTTTGGGGAGTTAAACCCTTGCTGGTACTAGATTTGCCCTCCACCGGTCAGACATTTCAATCTGCAATCAATGTCGCCCAAGAGAAAAATTTAGTCTCCGACGGGGATTTGGTGGTGATGACAGCCGGTACTCTGCAAGGGGTGGCTGGCTCAACTGATTTGATTAAGGTTGAGATGGTGACAGCGGTTTTGGGCAAAGGAACCGGTGTGGGTTTGGGTTCGGTAAGTGGCATGGCCAGAGTAGCTCATACTGCTGCGGATGTCGCGAACTTCCACCCAGGAGACATTTTGGTAGTCAACCGCACCAGCGCTGATTTTGTGGAGATGATTCGGAAAGCAGCGGGTGTGGTGACAGAGGAAGAGAGTTTGACTTCTCATGCCGCGATTATTGGTTTGCGTTTGGGTGTACCGGTGATGGTTGGTGTGGAGAATGCCACGCGGGTAATTCGGGACGGTACTATGTTGACGCTGGATATGCAGCGGGGTTTGGTTTATTCTGGCGCCAGAAGCGGCGGGACTGACGGCGAACTGGATGTCTAACAGTTTCCGATCCCCCGACTAAAGTACGGGGGATTTGACACAAAACGATACATACAGTCGGGATAGGGCATTGCCACGACTCTAAACGGACGCAGAGACAGGGTAAGACAACCGGGCGTTGCAAAGCGTCGATGAAGCGTCAAGAATCACCGCACTTTTAGGGCGGTGAGTATGTCAAAACTTCTGTCATACTCAACAGCACGAAGGAATCTCAAGCAGAGATTTTTCGTTTTGGACGCGCAAGTCCTAACAATTTTCAAGTAGGGTAAGTGCCCAAAGCTATTAATTAGCACGAGGAAATGGAGATTGGACGATACTTATCAAGCTTATGTAAATCGGGTAGCGCGAATGACGCTGCTGGACTCCTACAAGTCCCAGGTAGAACACATTCAGGAATCTCCCAAGTTTAAACTAGACGAAGCTGGTGTCAAAGTTGCCGTGCCTTTTCCGGGCTATTCGGTGATTACGCCACCTGCCGGGGAAGATGCAGAAAATGCTGCACTTTATGCTAACTTGCACTCTTGTCAACAACGGTTATTGCAGGAACTTCATCCGGGTTCCTTGATCGCATTACCTCCCGATAGTTTCCATGTAACTGTGGCAGATTTGATTTGGAGCAGTGCTTTTCAGGATGCCTCGGATAAAAATCCTGAATTTGAGCTGCAATTACGATCGCACATGACCGATCGTTTTGCCACCTCAAAAACGGTCCAAGCGGGCAGGCCTCCAATTCGTTGGATAGTGCTGGGCTTTATGGTGATGACTAGAGCTATAGGTGTTTGTGTTGCACCGACGGATGAAAACTCTTACAAGCAAATTCTAGAGTTGCGCCGATCGATCTATCAAAATCCCGATTTAATTGGTTTGGGAATTGAGCAGCAATATCACTTTACGGCACACATTACCCTGGGCTATTTTGGGGACACCGGGCCGAATTTAGACCGTTCTCGCCTGTGCGCTTTGCTGTCTGAATTGAACGAACAATGGCTGGATACGCCGCAAGAACTGTCCATACACCGAGCCGAATTGCGGAAGTTTGACGACATGAACCGCTATTATCGGGAACCAGACTGGCCTGTTTTTGAATTTTAAGGAAGAAGGAAGAGGGAAGAAGGAAGAGGGAAGAAGGAAGAGGGAAGAAGGAAGAATTCTCCCCCACTCTCCTACTCTCCCACTCCCCCACTCTCCCACTCTCCCGCTCTCCCACTTTCTTCCTCTCCCATTCCCCCACTCGCCAGTCAAATTCCAAGCACAGCGTGGAACAGCGTGGGGGTAGATGAGGAAACGAGCAAATTCTTTGATATCATCAAAAAAGTGGGTGGAAACCCCGTCCTTTTAGGACGGATTTATATTAAACTATAGTTTGGTCAATGACCCACCCGCGACGATGGATTCAGACAGCTCGGGCGGGCGAAGTCCAGTACAACTACTGGCGGCGCAGACAAATCGGTAGACCGGGAAAAGAGGATAGGGCAATGGTAAACATCCCTGGAATCAAAACAACAGATAAGAATTCCTTTTAGGTA
>JAYSVM010000091.1:0-18470 GCA_043718495.1 Oscillatoriales bacterium
CGGCACAATCTACGGAATTGTCAGCAGCGGTACTGCTTGGAGATTTTTGAAGTTGGAGGCAAAAACTCTGACAATTGACCTCAATGACTATTCTGTGCCGCCTGTGGAACCGTTGCCGTGTCCTGATTTCTTAAAGCCGATCGCCCTAACCGTCTCGCACCATCCAAACCAACATCCCCAGCAAAGGTTCCACAGGTGGCACAGCATAGTCATTGAGGTCAATTGTCAGAGTTTTTGCCTCCAACTTCAAAAATCTCCAAGCAGTACCGCTGCTGACACTTCCGTAGATTGTGGCGATCGCGATATTGTTAATTTCATTAAACTTTTGAGCCGCCACCATTTCGGCCGCGCACTGTCCCAATCCTACTTTTAAATCTGCTTTTTTCGCTTCAACAATCACAATCGCGGGCGCTTCGATTAATATTTGTTCGGGAGAGCGACTGATTAAAAAATCGCAGATTCCGCTCAATCCCAACTCCGGCTCTACAGTAAAATCTTCTCCCGAAAATAGACTCACTTGTCGCTGTAAAATCTTGCGGACTTCGACTAAAATAGGACTGATAATCAGTTCCGATCGCGCTTTTTCTGAACCCGTAGCTGTAGCAAGCGGTAGTCCTTCAATTAGGGATTCACTCAAATATACACTAGGAGCGATCGGTTCGGTTGGTGGCAAAAATCGCCCTGCTTCTACGGTTGTTAAGCCGAAAGCCTGTTTGGCCTTTCTGAGCGTAAATTCACTGTAGGGCATTGAAAACACCATTTTTATTAAAGTAGCAGTTTATTAAAATTAAAATCATGGCATACAGCGATTTTACACTGCGAAAAGTTAAGCAAAGCTTCGGATTGACCTCCGTTGAAGGCGGGCGCTTTTTGCCGGAAGTTGAGCCGATCGCCCCCAGTGCCATTTTAGCAGGTTTGTTGGAAGATACAGTGCCTTGGGCGATCGCCGTAGGAACCGAAAAAGCCAAATCAGAACTAATTATCGCTCCCGCACTTTTGGAAGTCAAACGATTGCTCAACCGCCAAATCAGCATATTTTCCGGCACTGATTTCACCGTGGATACCGCAGCGGGATTAAACGGAGTTTGCGACTTTTTAATCAGTCGCTCTCCTGAGCAATTTGAAATAGAAGCACCTGCTGTTATGCTAGTAGAAGCGAAGCGAGATAACATTAACAGCGGTTTGGGGCAGTGCATTGCTGAAATGGTGGCGGCTCAAAGATTTAATGAAATTAACAATAATTCAATTCCGATTATTTACGGTTCAGTCACTACCGGCACTGCTTGGAGATTTATGAAACTCGAAGGGCAAATTGTGACTATTGATGTTAGTGATTATCCGTTTCCACCAGTCGAGATAATTTTGTCGATGCTTGTCTGGATGGTACGAGAAGGTTAGTCATTAGTCATTAGTCATTAGTCATTAGTCATTAGTCATTAGTTAGTTGTTCGTCCTCTCAGCGTAGTCGAAGAGTCAAAAATGCCCAATTCCCCATTCCCCATTCCCAATTCCCAATTCCCCATTCCCCATTCCCAATTCCCAATTCCCAATTCCCAATGCCCAATGCCCAATTCCCAATTCCCAATTCCTAATTAAAAAAAATAGGCTAGCCATATTTCACAGCGCCTATCTCAATCAATATTTTAAGGGTTTACCGCAACGCCGCCTTACCTCAGCTTTTGACCTGGTATTTTACCAGGTGGGCACCGTTGGCTCGGACTTAAAGTTTCTGGGTACAAGCCCAGTTTACTGCTGTCCAAACATCTTGATTCCCGAGAGTTAAGAGTTATAGATCAAAAAAACATTATTGGCAGTGACCAACGTCGCAGCAGAACCTTTATTTAATATACAACAACTAACTCGATTTTGGCAAGCTTCGAGCAATTTAATTTGCATTCCAGATAGATTCAATGTTTTGAGCGATCGCCAGAACTTGCGTCTGCCCCTGATCCATGGCTTCCCGATCGAGCAAAACAGTAACGTGACCCAGTTTGCGGCCCGGACGTGATACTTTCTTACCATACCAATGCACAAAAGCACCATCGATTTGTGCCAGTTGTTTTCGTTTTTCTAAATAATCAGACTCAGCCGATTCATAGCCGAGTAAATTTACCATCACAGCACCAGCAGAGTTTAAATCGCAATTGCCTAAAGGGAGTTGGCAAACTGCGCGCAAATGTTGTTCAAATTGTGAAGTTTTGCAAGCATCTATGGTGAAGTGTCCCGAATTGTGAGTGCGGGGTGCAATTTCATTGACTAATAGTTGATTGTCGCTGGTTAAAAATAGTTCAATGCCGAATATGCCGACAGCTTGTAAGCTATTGAGGAGAGTGCGGGCGATCGCCTCAGCTTCTGCTTTCACCTGTAAACTAATCAGGGCCGGCGCAATCACCAGCCGACAAACCTGATTTTCCTGTTGAGTTTCGACGATCGGGTAAATTGCAATTTCACCATTGGCCGATCGAGCAGCAATCACAGCCAACTCGCGATCGAAAGGCACAAATTCTTCCACCAACAAAGCCAGACCTTGAAGCTTAACACAAATTGAGTCAAAACTCGCCGAATCTTTCACCACAAAAGTACCTTGACCATCATAACCGTGGCGGCGAACCTTGATAACCAATGGAAAATCCAAGGGCAAATCTTGACTACAATCCCATTCCCAAAACCTGGGAGTTGGCAAACCCAAATCTTGTAAATAACAACGTTGGACGTACTTGTCCAACAAAGGATCAAGGGACGACAAACTCGGCTGAAATAAAACACCTTGCTTTTCTAGTGTCCGCAAACCATCCAAATCAACAAACTCATTTTCAAACGTAATCACATCACAGCGATTGGCTAATTCAGCAGTAGCATTAACATCATCAATAGCCGCCAAAATACAATCAGCAGAAACAGAAATAGCAGGATCAGTAGCATGGGGAGTTTGCACCACCAATTCAATACCCAGTCTACTAGCAGCAGTCCCCATCATCCAAGCTAGTTGACCACCACCTACAACACCAACCCGCTGAATTTTGGTAGATGTAATAGCAGTGGCTTGAGTGAATTTCATTTCAGTAATTTTCATTGTGTTAACTTTCCTATTCTATAGCAAAAAGCATCACAATGAATATCCTGTAGGGGCAGGTTCACCAATAAGATATAACAAGAACCAACAATCTCAATAAACCCGCCCCCACCCAACAATAAATCGCTACCAAAGCCTTTAATTTTGACACAGGCCCAGGCATTGGAAAAGAGTAGGCAACTGCGCGTCAACCCCCAACCGTCGAAAAAAGTGCCACATCTATCAATTCCCTAGCCTCAACCATGGCATAATTGACAGCACTGCAAAAAACAGATAAATAAGTACAAACACTGCAAAGTGGCCATTCAGGCAAAAAATTATAGGTGAGGATGCTGTGAAAGTTTTGCTTGTGGGGAACGGAGGTCGCGAACACGCGATCGCAAAAAAACTGCTAGAATCAACGCGGATCAAACAAGTCTTCTGCGTGCCGGGGAACGGTGGCACAGCTACCACCAAAGGCTGCCAAAATTTGTCGCTCAACATCGACGACTTCCAAGGCATGGAACGCTTTGTAATGGTCAACAACATTTCCCTAGTCATCGTCGGGCCGGAATTACCCCTATCACTAGGCATCGTTGACTATTTCCAACAGAAAAAACTTATGGTTTTCGGCCCCACCCAAGCCGGAGCCCAAATTGAGTCGAGCAAATCCTGGGCAAAGGAATTGATGCTCGAAGCAGGCATCCCAACACCGAAAGCTGCCGTATTTACAAACCCAGAAGCAGCCAAAGCATACGTTGTTGAACAGGGACTTCCTATAGTCATCAAAGCAGATGGACTCGCATCAGGCAAGGGAGTCACCGTTGCCACCAACGTCAAAATGGCTCACAGCGCCATCAACACCATTTTTCGTGGCGAATTCGGTACAGATAACATCCGAGTCGTAGTCGAAGAATATGTCACAGGGCAAGAAGTCTCGATTCTCGCGCTCACTGACGGCATTACAGTAGAACCTCTGCTGCCAGCCCAAGACCACAAAGCGATCGGCGAAGACGACAAGGGAGCCAATACAGGTGGTATGGGAGCTTATGCACCAGCACCTATTATCACTCCAGAGCTGATGGCCAGGATTCAAACCGAAATTCTGGAACCCACCCTAGTGGCACTGCAAAAACGTAAAATCGACTACCGGGGCGTACTATATGCCGGCTTAATGATTACAGACGAAGGAGAACCCCAAGTCTTGGAATTCAACTGTCGCTTCGGAGATCCCGAAACCCAAGCCGTCTTATCCCTGCTGGAAACCCCCCTGGAAGATTTGATCCTAGCCTGCTGCAAGCAGCGTTTAGGAGACTTTTCAGAAATTCGCTGGAAGTCTGGCGCAGCAGTTTGCGTTGTTTTGGCATCTGGGGGCTATCCTGGAAATTACGAAAAAGGCAAAACGATTACAGGGATTGAGGCAGCCGAAGCCACTGGTGCAGAAGTCTTTCATGCTGGCACTCAGTCAAAGCAGCAGCAGTTAGTGACCGATGGTGGTCGGGTTTTGGGGGTAACTGCTGTGGGAGAAACTTTGGAACAAGCTATTGCCAAAGCTTACGAGGCTGTAGATTGTATTGAATTTGAAGGGGTTTACTGTCGTCGTGACATTGGCCGTCGAGCTTTGGCAGACAAAAATTAGAAATTTCGACATCGGCTACTTGGGGGAAGTTAAGCAATCTCAAATTAGAAGTGTCACAATAAATCTGGCATCTCTGCGGTGGTGACAGTGTAAAAGTCACTGTACAAAATCTGAGGAAAGCCACTTTATTTAATGCTTTTAAATTTTAACTGGTGAAATGTTGGCCATACTAAACAAAATCGGAGAAATTATTGCTCGTTGGTGGTCGGAGTTTACACTCCAGACTCGCCTGATGGCCGGTGCTACCCTCGTAGTTTCGTTAATTATGAGCGGCCTCACATTCTGGGCTGTCAATACCATCCAGCAAGATGCCAGACTTAATGATACTCGCTACGGTCGTGACCTCGGTCTGTTGTTATCGGCAAATGTGGCTCCGTTGATTGCCAAAAACGATCGCTCAGAGGTGGCCCGTTTTTCCCATCAATTTTATAGCAACACCTCTAGCGTCCGTTATATGCTCTATGCGGACGAGGCGGGGGATATTTTCTTGGGGATACCCTTCTCGAAGTCGGAGGTGCAAACTTCTTTGACTCTGCGCCGTCAGATTAAACTTCCCGATAGTTTTATCGCGGACATTGAGGCGAGAAATTTGACTTCTGTGCCTTTGGTGCGACAACATTTGACGCCAGATGGAGAAGTTACCGACGTATTTGTGCCTTTAATTCATGAAGACAAGTATTTGGGTGTTTTGGCGATCGGCATTAACCCAAATCCCGCTGCTGTGATCTCTTCAAATTTGACTAGAGATGTTACTTTAGCAGTATTTGTGACTATTTGGGTAATGGTAATTTTGGGAGCTGTGTTTAATGCCCTGACAATTACTAAACCGATTAAACAATTAGTTTTAGGGGTGAAAAATATTGCGAGTGGAAATTTCAAGCAGCGAGTTGACTTGCCTTTGGGTGGAGAATTGGGCGAGTTGATTGGTAGTTTCAATGAGATGGCTCAGAAACTCGAAAGTTATGAAGAACAAAATATTGAAGAGTTGACAGCAGAAAAAGCTAAGTTGGAAACTTTGGTCTCAACTATTGCTGATGGGGCGCTGTTATTAGATGCGAATTTACAGGTGATTTTAGTGAATCCGACGGGGAGGCGGATTTTTGGATGGGAAGGCAAAAATGCGATCGGAGTTAATCTCCTGCACATTTTACCTGCGGAAGTCCAGCAGGAGTTGGCAAGGCCATTGCATCAAATAGCTGCGGGCGAGCGCGAAGGCGGCGAATTTAGGATTTCCATGAGGGAACCAGTCAACCGCACAATTCGGATTGTTTTAACTACTGTCATTCTCCACAAAGCCCCAGGCTCCGAATCGCTGTGCAAAAGCTGCATCCGCGACGAGGAAAATAACTGTGACAACTCCGAACGTCCGGAGGTTGTAGAATGCACTTTCTACGAGCAAACCTCGAAACATCAAGGTTCCGGACAATACCGCGACAGTCTCAAAGGTATTGCGATGACGGTGCAGGACATCACACGGGAAGTGGAACTAAATGAGGCTAAAAGCAATTTTATCAGTAATATTTCTCATGAATTGAGAACGCCTTTGTTTAATATCAAATCTTTCATTGAAACTCTCTACGAATATGGAGAAGACCTTCAAGAAAGTGAGCGCCGGGAGTTTCTGGAAATTGCTAATCGAGAAACCGATCGGCTAACTCGGTTAGTTAACGATGTGTTGGATTTGTCCCGGCTGGAATCCTGCCGAGTTTATCAGTTAGATGCCGTTGATCTCCATCAAGCTGTGGAACAAACACTGCGAACTTATAAATTGAATGCTAAGGATAAAGGCATTGAATTAGAGCAAGACGTTGACCCCGACTTGCCGTCTGCTTTAGGTCATTACGATTTGCTGCTGCAAGTATTAGCGAATTTAGTAGGAAATGCTTTGAAATTTACTTCTGCCGGTGGTAGGGTATCCATTCGAGCTTATTTACTAGACGGTGATACTAAACACCACAAAAATAGTGTTTCCGATCACCACAACTTATCGCGTGAATCTAAAGATTTTCCGACGGTGCGGATCGAAATTTCTGATACTGGGATTGGCATAGATCCTGAAGACCAACAGGCAATTTTCGAGCGTTTTTTCCGGGTAGAAAACCGAGTTCACACTTTAGAAGGAACGGGATTGGGTCTTTCTATTGTCAGAAATATTATTGATAAGCACCATACTAAAATTAATTTAGTTAGTGAGGTGAATGTGGGTACTACTTTCTGGTTTGATTTGGCGGTTTATCAGCCGAAAATAATATTAGACATGGAAAATCCTTTGCTGCTGGAAGGAAAGGTGGAGACTGAAACAATTTCGAGTCATGTTCTGTAGATTCTGGTTACACCGGAATGATATAGAGGAGACGGCATTGCCGTCTCCCTACCCAAAATAATATCGTAGGGACACGGCATTGCCGTCTCCTAATTTCTAAATTTATGCTAAGCTGCAACAGAAATTGCCTTAGCCTTAAGCGATGGTTCTGGGATGAGTTTACCATCCTCTCGGAGGGTGTCAATATAAAGCTCAATTGCTTCTTTAATATTGTTTTCTGTTTCTTCAAGTGTCTTACCTGTAGAAATACAACCAGGCAAATCAGGAACATAAGCTGAATAGTTAGTCCCAGCCCATTCAAAAATTACAATATATTCTTTCAATCTTCGTCCTCCAAGAGATGAAGCCCGATCGCACATTTCGCACATTTCTCCAATTTTACCCTCGTTTACTCGTTCCTAGGTCTATCCTAAAAACGAGTAAACGAGTACAATTGTCAAGACTTAAGAAAGAGTTTTTCGAGCACGTTCAGAACGCTCTTCTGCGGTATCCATCACGTCTGCCATCTTTTCCACTATTTCCCCTGGATAATTTTCCAAAATCCGGGTAGAAAGCGAAATTCTGCCCCGACTTTCATCGAGGTCAATCACCATTGCTTTCAGGATTTGACCTGGAGAAAATACTTGGGAAAGGTTTTCAATATATTTTTGGCTGACTTGCTTGATGTGTAGTAAACCGCTAATTCCTTCCATGTCTATAAACACACCAAAAGGCTTGATGCTACTGACTTTACCTTCTACCAATTGACCGATTTGTAACTGACTGAAGGCAGAAGATTGAGTTGCTAGTCGCTGGGAAAGTACCAGTTTTTCGCGTTCTTGATCGACTTCCAAGAAACTGACAGTCAAAGCTTGACCGATGAGTCCTTCTATGTCATCGCGATTGATTAAGTGCGATCGCGGAATAAAGCCACGCATCCCCTGGACATCTACTGTCACGCCACCCTTATTTGCCCCAGAAACCCGCACCTGAAGAACTTTGCCACTTTCGCGCATTTCGTTTAACTCTTCCCAAGCTTGCTGAAGTTCTAGCTGGCGTAGAGAAAGAGTAACTTGCCCGTTGGCATCTTGTTCGCGGATAATCAAAAATTCCCGTTCCTCTTCCAAAGGAACGACTTCGGACAAATTCGCGATCGTTCTCAAAGCAGCCTCTTCGATCGGCAAAAAAGCCGAAGACTTGCCACCGATATCAACATACGCACCATTTGAGTCGTGCTCGATCACTTTCCCACGCACTACTTGTCCCTTCTGAAACTCGTAATTGTGCTGTTCGAGGGCTTTAGCAAAATCGTCCATTGAAAAGGATGCTTTTGCGCTTTGAGAACCGGTAGATTTGGAATTCATGTTAGTTGTTAGTTGTCAGTTGTCAGTTGTCAGTTGCGGTGCCCTGAGCGAAGTCGAAGGGTCAGTTGTCAGTTGCGGTGCCCTGAGCGAAGTCGAAGGGTCAGTTGTTAGTTGTTAGTTGTCAGTAGAAAAATTTTCCCACTCTCCCACTCTCCCATTCTCCCCATCTCTAAACAGGTTGAAGTTCCTGTTGAAATAGGTGCTTGACTTCCTCCCACGACTCGGCTGCTGCGGTAGCGTTATAACTGCCGCGGTGGTCGCAGAAGAAGCCGTGATCGGCATTGTACCGGAAAATTCGGTGAGAAATACTGTGTTTTTGCAGTTCTGTGGCAATTTGGTCAACTTGTACCGCAGGAATGCTGGCATCTTGAATGCCGTAAAAGCCGTAGAGAGTGCCTTTAATCTCTGGTGTGCGATCGATCGTGGGGGCACCACCACCGGGAGTTTGGGTGGCGATCGCAGCGCCGTAGAATGAGGCTGTAGCCTTGATTTCGGGCAAGGTGGCCGCTAGGTAGGCGACGTGTCCGCCAAAGCAGAAACCGATGCAGCCAAAGCCTGATTGTTTGACAAATGGTAAGGTTTTGAGGTAGTCGATCGCAGCTTGGATATCACTGAGGAGTTCGGATGCGGTAGTTTGTTCTTTGTATTTTCTGCCGATTGTGATGTCTTCGGGGGTGTAGCCGGTTTCAAAGCCGGGGGCTTGGCGTTGGTAGATGGCTGGGGCGATCGCCACATATCCCTCTTTTGCTATTCTTTCGGTAACTTCGCGGATGTGCGAGTTGACACCAAAGATTTCTTGAATCACGATGACTGCGGGAAATTGCCCTGCTGTGGCGGGTTGGGCTAGGTAGGCGGCGATTTGCAAATCTCCGTTGGGAATTGTGATGTTTTTGGTGAGAATTTCAGAGTTGGTCATTTGTGAATTAGATTTTTTTTTAACGAACCGCGAAGGCGCGTTCCCCGCAGGGGTTCCCGAAGGGTAGAGCACGAAGGAAGAAAGGGGAAGTTTTTTTATAGAGATTGTTCGTATTATACCAAGATTTCAGGCTTAAGCTTCTCTTCTTAAACTTCGCGCCCTTAGTGTCTTCGCGGTTCGTTAATTTTACAAAATCACATTATCAGGAAATTTTTGCTTCAAAACTGGCATGACTGGACAAGGTTTAAGTTCCTGCAAATTATCGGGTTTATTCCATGTGAAAGGCCCTTTTTTCTCGGCTGACATCCACAGCAAGCTTTTGGCGCGTGTCATCGCTACATATAGCAATCTAAACTCTTCGGCTGTTTTCAAATATCCAGCTTGTTCCCAGGCTTCACCCAGATTTTGGAAAGCATCTTTTTTGTGCAAACTCGCTCGAATTTGTGCTCTCGCGACTTCTGCTAAGGTGAAATCTCCTAAAAATTTAGCTTGTGGCAAAACTCGTAAGCTTCCGGGGATGATTTGGTCGTGCAAAAATGGCAAAAATACACAATCCCAATCTAATCCTTTGGCTTTGTGCATCGTAATAATTGTTAGTTGACCTTTGCTGGTATAGCGTTCTTCTATTTTCTCTTCTGCTTCCACTGGTTCAAATCTTTCGGAAGTGACTATTTCGCTTAGCACACTCAACATATTGCTCATTGAATTGTTGCCAATAGTTTGGATGGCGACTCGTTCTGCTAATTTGTCTGCTGTGGCTAATTCTGTTTGGTCGTATTGCAGGGCTAGGGCTAGAAATGAGATGATTTGATATGGTGGAAGTTCTAAGCGGGCTTGCAATAAACCGCAGCAAAAGTAGCGACATTTGCGAACGGGGTCTGATTGGTTTGGGTCGAGGGGGCCTGGGTACAGAAATTGCTCTGGGCTTGTGGTAAAGGCATTGTAGTCTTGTTTGGGGATGAGTTGCCGATCGCTCAAAATCTTCAATGCTGCTTTCAGGTAGTCTGGTGAGTGGGGGCGATCGAGAAATTGCAGTAGTGTTAAGATTTCCCAAGGTACTTGAGAATGTCGATCGCGTTCTCCGACATCTTCAATCTTAATCCCATATTTGCTTAAATCAACGGTTAATCCATATTTCTGCGGATTTTCCAGCACCTGTTTGATCAACTTACCTTGTTTATTTTCTCGCACCAAGACTGCCATCGATTTCAGATACTCTAATGGCAATTTAGCTTGATTTTCCCCGTCGCTAACTTCACCGTCTGATTCGAGATTTTTATCTGCACTTTTCCATTCAAAACCAGCAGGTAAAAATTCCTCAACCAACTGGACGACTCGTTTGCCAATTAATTCAATTGTATGATAAATATCACGGGGAGTGTACAATTCCAATCCGCGACCAATGGGATCTGGGTTCGCATTTATTTGCTGGTCATCCCTGGGAACTGGTTCAATAATTTGATGGCGAAAAGGCGGTTCTGTTCCAGCTAACTCAGACCGATTTACCCATTCCAAAATAAAGTTAGCTGCATCAATAATTATCTGGCTACTGCGGCCGGCGACATCCATTTCTGACAATTTATTTTGCGCTTTGCAGTCGTCGCAAAAATCATTAAAATAAATCGGATCTGCTGGTGTAAAAGTAGAATTAATCGCTTGATTTGGGTCGCCAACTCTGATAAAGTTTGGTGGTAATTCAGGATTGTCGGGATCTTCAGCTAATGTTGCCAAAAGCTCCGTCTGTAAAGGTGTAGAATCTTGGGCTTCGTCCTCAAAAACGGCAAATACTTGTTTTTGTTCGATCGCCCTTGCCCTCGGATCTGCTAACACCCGCAAAGCTGCTAAAATCATTTCGTCGTAGTCGATGAATTCGCGACTCCGCAACAAAGCCTGATATTTTTGATATAAACCGCCAGCTACAGCTAAAACTTGATAACCATCACCCGAAGACAGATCTCCCATTTTTAATAAGTCTTCTGGAAATAAACCTGAAGATTTCGCTTCGTGAATTACAGTATTAGCTAACTGCGGTAAAATCTCTGTCCGCAAAACAGACTGTCGCCGCATTCTCTCTGTTTCCTCCCCATCAAATTGTTGTCCTTCCAACAAAGTTTGATATCTGCGGGGATTTTCCGCGATCCAAAGTTCTACGCAAGTGCGAACTAATCGATGATTTTGGGTGGCATTAACTAAAGTCGAATTTTCTAAATTTAGACCCGATAAACTTGGATGTCGCCTCGCAATATTCAATGCCAAACCGTGTAAAGTATTGACAACAAAACCGCCTTGGGGCAAAGATAATTCTCTTAATCTGTCGCGGATTTTAACTTTAATATTAGCAGCAGCCGATCGCGTAAAAGTCACCACAACTAACTGACGGCGGCTGTGAAGTCGGTTGGTGGCGATCGCAATTGCCGCCGCAGCAGCCATTCCCGTAGACTTCCCGGCCCCCGGCACTGCGGAAACTGCAAGGGGCCCGCCTTGCCAATTAGCCATGTCTTTCTGGGCATCACGCAAGCTGTCACGTATCTTCTGACAAGCTTGTTCTCGCAAAACCGCACCTAACTCTGACTGGGTAGAATTGCTGTGGGTGCTAAAATTAGGATCAAATTCGTCTGTCATTCGATTTTAGATTTTAGATTAGAAAAATATTTGTCACCGTTTCAATTTATGTATCAGCTAAACTGGGACTATGTATTCGAGTTTAAACTAAAACAACCATAACATTTAATAGCAAAACATTTTAGAGGACTAACCGCCAATGAAAACCCAAATCAAAACCAATTCCCTGCCACAAGTTAAGCCTAACCTGAACCTAGCAAATAACGATGCAACTCGCTTTGCGATCGTAGCATTCTTAACTTTATCCTCTACCATCGCTTTGCCAAGTTGTGGAGCTCCACCCACCAGCCAGGGAAACCAGATGACGGCGGGATCTATACAAGCCCCTATGGCATCTTCGCCAGTAACCAGAGGAGAAGCAGCAGACTCAAAAATGGCTGCTGCACCAAAACAAGCTAAAGCAGAAACTCCAACAAGTCGTCCCCAACTGATTAAAAAAGCCGAACTCAGTGTAGTTGTCAAGTCTATTGATATTAGCACTAAATCTGTTGCCAATATTGTTGAAAAACAGCAAGGCGACATCTTGGGTTTCCAAAACCAAAAGCCGCCAGATTCGAGTATCCGACAAACGGCAACTATGCAGATTCGCGTACCTCAAGAACGCTTAGAAACTACTTTAGATTCTTTAGCAAAACTGGGAACTGTTGAAAATCGGGGTTTAACTGCGGAGGATGTGACTACGCAATTAGTGGACAGTGAAGCTAGACTCCGAAACCTTCGCAAATCGGAGGAAATGGTGTTAAAAATTATGGATAAATCTGGTTCTGTAGGTGATGTACTGAAAGCTGCTAAGGAATTGAGTAATATTCGTCAGTCGATAGAACAAATTGATGCTCAGTTAAAAAGTTTGCGAAATCAAGTAGCTTATTCAACTATTAGTTTAACTTTAGAAGCAGCGGTATCATCTGCACAAAACCCAGAACCTTCTTTTGGTTTACGGATGCAGGAAACTTGGGGTAAAGCGACTCATTCTGTAGGGGAATTAACTTTTGGTTTGTTTGGTTTAGGTATTTGGCTGTTGGCTTATACTCCTTATCTTTTGGTAATTGGGGCTGGGATTTATGGTTTTAAGAAGTTTAAGAAACCGCAGTCTGTTCCAAAAATAGAGGAACCAAAATCACCTGATTAGCAAGCTAGGACACGGCAGTGCCGTTTCCCTACAACATTTTTGGGTAGGGACACGGCACTGCCGTCTCCTCATTTCTTATGATATAGAGGAGACGGCAGTGCCGTTTCCCTACAATAATATTTTCGGGTAGGGACACGGCACTGCCGTCTCCTCATTTCGGGTAATATTATTTTCGGGTAGGGACACGGCACTGCCGTCTGCTGTCTCCTCATTTCGGGTAATATTATTTTCGGGTAGGGACACGGCACTGCCGTGTCCTGATTTCTATTAACTAATCATCAATTTGCCATCCATCTTTGGTGTAATCTTCATCCAAAATCTTTTTCGGACGCATCACTAGCACAACTCGTCCCAAAATAGGAATTTCCGGCGATTCTTCAAACCAATACAATTCTAAATTGCCACCGTTATCTGCCAGGAAATAACTATCAGCATCCCATTCTCTTTGCGCTCGATCGGCAATAATCAAAACTTCTTCAACTTTACCTTGCAGTGGCACCGGCAGTCGATCGCTCATTTCCAGAACCGCCACCGGATCTTCTGCCTTCAAAATCACCTGCCATCCAGGAATCGCCACCCAAGCTCCCGATCCCGAAAATTTTACCATGCGGAACGGCTCAATGTCCTCTAGCAAAGGCACTGCCTGCAAATCTGCGGTAGAAAGCGGCAATTGACCCACAACCGGGACAATTCGGGGTAATTGTTCCTCAGAGTCCAGCCGGTAAACGGGCAAGCGGGGCGCAGAACGTCTCGTAACTACGGTAAAATCGACAAGCAAGTGTTCGATTTGTTGCCTAGCACTTGGGCTACTACTTAATTTTAAACCGCGAGCAATTAAGCGCGATCGCTCTTGCAAGTCACTGTTTTGTCTAGCCGATTGCCAACACTGGTAAGCCATAGCATCGCCAGGAGTGTCCGTAAAACCCTGGGGAAGACTGCCAATCCGCGAAAACTCCTTCATCGCTTTAGCCACATCGCGGGCATCATCAACGTCCAAATTGTGGGCCAGAATTAAACCTGCCGCAGCCGCTCTTTGTGGTTGAGAAAGAACTCGAAATTCGTATAAAATGTCACTACCTTTTGCTAGAAAGTGCGATCGGACTTCTTCGGAAGCTCCAGCAGTTACCATACTGGTGTAGACTTGGGCTGCAACGCTTACCTGATTTTGCTGAATTGGCTCAAAACCAGTTTCTTCAAAAATCCTTTGAGTGCTGTAGCCGGCTTTTTGCAGTGCTGTGCAGGCCTGTCCCCAGTGTACCCAGCCACCTTCTTTGCGGCGGAGCGATCGAACTAAGTTTTCCAGTTCCACAGCATCAGTAGAGGGAAGAGATGCAGGCCCGGACGAATCTTGCGGTATATCAGTCATAATTTAGATCAAAATCAGCGCTAAGTTTAAGTTTGATTGAGTACCAGCAAAGTTTAGTGTTGCGGCAGAGGTTAGACTTTATCGTAAGTGAGATATGAGACTATTTCTAGAGAATAGTTGATCGCCTAAATTTACAGACGGGAGTCTATCGTATTGTTATGGATAATGCCATTCCAGAGCTAGACCAAATTAAACGCCAGCTCATGACCTTAAACCGACCAAAAAAGCCGAAAATGCTGGTAGTAGACGATGAACCAGACAATCTGGATTTACTCTACCGCACTTTTCGACGAGATTTTAACGTACTCAAAGCAGAAAGCGGAATTCGTGCTTTAGAAGTATTGGAAAGCGAGGGCGAGGTTGCCGTCATCATTTCGGATCAACGGATGCCAGAAATGAAGGGAACTGAGTTTCTCAGCAAAACCGTGTTTCAGTTTCCGAATACAGTCAGAATTATCTTGACTGGTTTTACAGATATTGAAGACTTGGTAGATGCAATCAACTCTGGACAGGTTTACAAGTATATCACCAAGCCTTGGGACCCGAACGAATTGAAAATGGTAGTCCAAAAGGCTGCTGATACTTATGAAGTTCTTAAGCAACGGACTGAGGAATTGCGCCAGGCCCAAAATCAAATACAACTATTGGCCACTATCATGCAAACGGCTTTGGATTATCCCAATTTGGCAGCAACTTTAGAACCAATCGCTACTGCTATCAGTGATAATTTTTTGGCAGATACTTGCATTTTGCAACAGGTGGAAGGCAATGTTTTAACCCCAGTTCAAGGTTGTCACACTAGCGGTGGAGATCTGGAAAATTGGCTAGCAGATGACCCTCTAGTCCAAGAGGCGATCGCATCTCAAACGATTCAGGCTGCTGTGAACATTGCCACGGATGTCAGCCTCAGTAGCCTCCCACACTATCAGCAATCAGGGATTAAATCCCATTTGAGTATCCCGGTGGTTCATGGAGGTCGATCGATGGCCCTGATTTCCATCCAGTGGAAGCAGCCTTGTACCCTTCGCCCGGACGAACTCACAACAATTCACCTTGCAGCTCAACAAGTGGCTTTGGTAATGACGAGTTTTCAGGGTCATTAGTTATTAGGAATTGGGAATGGGTAATGGGGCATAGGGCATAGGGCATAGGGCATAGGGAATTGGGAATTGGGAATTGGGCATAGGACATAGGGCATTAGTAAGAATTAAAAACTAACCAATAACACATACCAACTACCAACTACCAACTACCAAACTACTAACAAATAACACCTACTAACTACTTACAAATCACCCATTCCCAATTCCCATTCCCCATTCCCCATTCCCCATTCCCAATTCCCAATTCCCTATGCCCTATGCCCAATTCCCAATTCCCAATAACAAATGACGAATAATTCAGAAAAAATTAAAACCATATTTAATCGAATTGCCCCAGTTTACAATCAAATGAACGACTGGTTGAGCTTTGGCCAGCACCGAATTTGGAAGCAAATGGCGGTGAAATGGAGCAAAGCCAGCCCAGGTAATACTTGTTTAGACTTATGCTGCGGTAGCGGAGACCTAGCTCTACTTTTAGCACAACAAGCAGGCCCTAGCGGTTCTGTATTTGGAGTAGATTTTTCCAGTGAACAATTGGCTGTTGCATCCCGTCGCGATCGACCCTTTCTCACCCCTTCTAGTCCCATTTCCTGGGTAGAAGCTGATGCCCTAGACTTGCCTTTTCCCGACAACCATTTCGACTGCGCCACAATGGGCTACGGCCTCCGCAACGTCATTGACATCCCCCGCAGTCTTCAGGAATTACATCGCGTACTCAAACCGGGTGCAACAGCAGCGATTCTCGACCTTCACCGCCCCAACAACTCCCTAACACTCCGTTTTCAGCAGTTTTATCTCGAAAGTCTCGTAGTGCCGATCGCTCAGCAATTTGGCATGACCCAAGAATATGCCTATATCAATCCTAGTTTAGAAAAATTCCCGATCGGGCCGGAACAAGTTGCGATCGCCCTCCAAGCCGGATTTACCACTGCCACACACTATCCAATCGCTGGAGCTATGATGGGAGTATTGGTCATTAGTCATTAGTCATTGGTCATTAGTCATTGGTTATTGGTTAGTTGTTATTGGTTATCTACCACAAAAACCCAATAACTAACTAATAATCTATGCCCGATGCCCCATGCCCGATGCCCAATTCCCAATTCCCAATTCCCAATTCCCAATGATTGATGAACCCATCTGATATTTGGCTGTTTTTTGCCCCACCTGTAGTGGGAGGAATTATTGGCTATTTCACTAATGATATAGCCATCCAAATGCTGTTCCGCCCCTACCGAGCTATTTATGTCAAAGGGCGACAATTACCATTCACTCCCGGCTTGATTCCCCGCAATCAAGAGCGCTTAGCCAAGCGAATTTCTGACACAATTATGGGTTCGCTGCTAACACCAGAGGAGTTGCAAAAATTAGCGCGTCGCCTCCTACAAACAGAGCGAATGCAGTCAGTAATTCTCTGGTTATTGCAGTTAGCATTAGATCAAGTTAAAGCAGACGCAGAGCAAAAAACTGCTAAAATTCTCGCTAACATTTTGCGAGATTTGCTGGGCGAATCAGTACCGCGCATTCTCAAAGTTTTGGCCCGCCGGGAAGATTTTTTAGAAGCTCAACTAAATCAAATCTTTGACCAAGTTTTGCTCGAAATTCAGCTAACAGAAGCTCAGGCGGGTCAATTGGCCGATTGGTTATTGCTGATAGTCATACCGCCAGAAGTGTTGCGACAGGCTTTGATTGACTTTTTGACCGATCGCAATATTTCGATCATCGATGAAGGATTTCGAGAAAAAACCAGCGGTACTTATTGGGTAGTAGCCAACTTGTTTGGTTTGCGGAACACTTTAACTCGCCTACGGACTTTTTGTCTTGATGACAGACAAGCCACAAATCAGCGGTTAGCAGAATTAACTGTTTCCTTGGGAATTCGCGGGCGACTTCAGGAATGGCTGCAAAATTTGTCGATGCAAAATCTACCAGTTTCGACAGTCAGACAGTTACGAAAAACCATGCGGGACAGCGTTCGTAGCTATGTTCAAGAACGAGGCACGGAGGTACTTGATGGATTGAGCAAGTCTATTGACTGGGAAAATATTTCTAAGTTAATTCTGAATCGATTGCAGACTTCACCAGTGATGAGTGCTTCTCTAGAAATTGTTAGCAAAGAACTCGCCTTAGTTTTAGAGCGATATCTGGAGCGAGATTTAGAAAATATTGTAGCTCAAGCGATCCCTATTTTAAATATCGATCAGGTGATTATCGATCGAGTTAAAGGTACTTCTCCTGAAGACTTGGAGTTAGCAATTCAGGGAATTGTCAAAAGCGAATTGCAAGGAATCGTCAATTTAGGTGGATTCTTGGGTGTTTTGGTCGGCTGTTTGCAGACTATTGTGCTTGTAATGCAGCGATGATTTATTTCGGCAGTTATGGGATACTTATCATAAAAACCATTAAAGTGCCTAGATTTTCCTTCTTCCCTCTTCCCTCTTCCTTCTTCCTTCTTCCCTAAATCTATGCCAACTCCAAATTCAAACGATCGCCCTTACCGACCAAAAAACCCTCGCAACCTCAGTCCCGAACAATACAAGCGCCTCACAGCAGAGATAGCCGCTCCCTATCGACCCCTGCGACAGGTAGTCTATGTAGCTTGTGGAGCTTCTGGCTTCATCGGTGGCTTAGTTTTCCTCGCTAAAATTGCCTCCGGGAACCAAGTTAGCTCTACTTTACCCAATTTTGCCCTTCAAGTCGGAGTCGTGGCTCTGATGGTGTTTCTGTTTCGCTGGGAGCAGCGCGCCGAGGAGCGATCCCCAAAACAGAAGTAACGAAAATTTACATATATATACATAAGTATATTTAAGACAATGCTGCGACTTATTTAGTCGCCTTAAAATGATTGCACAGATTTAATTGAAATGATATACTAATTACAGCGATTAAGAATAACCATCTACGTGTTGAAATAATTTAATAAGGTGAAACTCCTGAGTTGGTTCGTCTCGGCTTGACCGTAGCCTGACCAAACAAG
>JAYSVM010000092.1:0-5425 GCA_043718495.1 Oscillatoriales bacterium
AATGTTGGGTTTCGCAAAGCCTCAACTACGGAAATCAATTTTATTTAATTTTTATTCCTTAGAATGTTGGGTTTCGCAAAGCCTCAACTACGGAAATCAATTTTATTTAATTTTCATTCCTTAGAATGTTGGGTTTCGCAAAGCCTCAACTACGGAAATCAATTTTATTTAATTTTTATTCCTTAGAATGTTGGGTTTCGCAAAGCCTCAACTACGGATTTTATTTAATTTTCATTCCTTAGAATGTTGGGTTTCGCAAAGCCTCAACCCAACTACGGAAATCAATTTTATTTAATTTTCATTCCTTAGAATGTTGGGTTTCGCAAAGCCTCAACCCAACTACGGAAATCAATTTTATTTAATTTTTATTCCTTAGTTATTTGTCAACAGTCAACAGTCAACAGTTAACTGTCAACTGTCAACTGTCAACTAACTACTGAGCCGCTTGAGCTTGATCGGCTGGCCAGACGGTGGGTGCTGGAGCAGCAGTGCGAGGTCGTCCTTGAGCCGAAGCTACTTCGTGAACCACACCAGACTGAGTTCTAACTTGCACGCAGCTAGGCGTAAACAAGAAAATACTTTCGCCAATGCGTTCTTGATGACCGTCAAGGGCGTAAGTACCGCCAGCCACAAAGTCTACAGCTCTTTGTGCTTGATCTGGATCCATGATGGTCAGATTCAAAACCACAGACTTCCGTTCCTTCAGGGCTCGAATGGCGGCTGGCATTTCTTCAAAAGTGCGCGGCTCCATAACCATCACTTCCGAAACTCCGTTCATAGCTCCAGGCATTCCAATTACATTATTCATTACAGTTCCTACTCCCCCAGTTGGTGCTACCACATCCGTACCTGTTGATCCTACTACTGACCGCTCCTGCATTCTGCGATTTTGGCGGCGTTCTTCTGCTGCGGCGGCGACAGCAGCAGCGTTTGAGTCTGGCGGTTGGTAAACGTTCTGATAGCGCGCTTCCTCTAATTCGCCGTACTGGTCATCGTACTCTTCTTCATTGTTGAAGCCGACAAAATCTTTTAGCTTGGAAAAAATGTTATTCACCATTGGAGATCCTTCACGACTTGGCTACCCCGACTTCACTCGCGTTGCGGGCTAGTCGCGGGTTGCTGACTACTTTATTTTTAACTTAAATTGGCCCCGATCAGAAGGGTAGTTCACCTATCCAATCCTAGAACCAAATATAGTTGTTCCTAGCCGTATCATAGTAGCACCTGATTGAATTGCCAAATGATAGTCTCCCGACATTCCCATCGAGAGCTGCTGCATTGAAATATGGGGTAAATTTTGCTGCTGGATTTTGTCGGCAAGTTCGCGGGTACTGTTGAAAAATCCTAGGAGTTGCGATTCATCTAATCCTCGCGGAGGTATTGTCATCAAACCTTGAATTTTGATGTGCTGACATCTGTTGAGTTCGGAAAGATCCGCCAGCAATTCTGGGATAGTCCAGCCGTATTTGTCGGGATCTGGCAAAATTTTGACTTGTAAGCACACTTGGGGAGAAAAAGATAGTTCTCCGGCGAGTCGATCGAGCCTAGTCGCTAGTTTTAAGTTATCGACAGAGTGAATCCACTGAAATTGCTCTACAGCTTTGACTGCTTTGTTGGTTTGTAAGTGGCCAATCAAGTGCCAATTGATATCGGGCAAATCTTGCAGTTGACTTTGTTTTTCGGCTGTTTCTTGAATTTTACTTTCGCCAAAGTCCCGGATGCCCGCGTCGTAGGCTTCCCGGATAGCATCAGTCGGTACTTGTTTGGTAACAGCAATTAACCGCACTGAGTCGGGCAATTGTTGGCGAATAGTAGCAATGCGATCGGCAATAGTCATTGAAAAGTTCGCTTGTGAATGACCTGCAATTGATCGTACTCTTTATATAGACCACTGCGGCGCAGGGTTCGGAGGCGAATTTCGACCATGAGACGAGCATCGGAGCGGCTGATTGGTTCAAATCTGAGTCCGCCTGGGCCGTTTGTCACTAAAAAAAACAAGCGTTGGGCGTATAGAGTTGTAAATAATTCTTGGCTGTCTTCAACCTGGGATACCTTGAAGAGAAGGCCAAAATTTGGATGATTAAGATAGGTTTCGGTAGTCATTAAAGCTTAGAGTAAGTAAATTTTAGATTTTAGATTTTAGTTTCGCTGTCGCGCTCGACGGGTGTGGTAGAAGGCGGGCAGCAAAGGGCGATGGCTGTAGCGGTGCAGTAGTCCCCGTCGTGGCTGAGGCTCAATTGCCACTGACAATTTCCCCAAGCAGAGGCTAGTGCTGCTGCTGTCCCGTATAGTCGCACCTTTGGGGCACCACTGTCCGATCGCTCAACTTCTACATCTGTATAGCGGATTCCCCGCCATCCCGTGCCCAGGGCTTTGACAACGGCTTCTTTTGCCGCCCAGCGCCCCGCTAGCTGGTGGCACAAAACTCGATCCATTTTACCTTTAATACTGGTCTGTTGAGAATTTAGTTGCCCGCAATCTTTTTGTTCGGCGGGGGTGTAAATTTTTTCCAGAAAGCGATCGCCAAATCGGTCTAATGCGGCTTGAATGCGGGGAATATATACAATATCTGTCCCTAGATAGATGTTCAATGTCTTGGGTTTCTAAATATTTATTTCTATTATTTTACCAGGAGTGTGGAACCAATTAATCCCAATTCTTCGATCTAAAATCTAAAATCTAAAATTTCAATCAGCCCAACCCCAAACTAAACGGGCGCTCCAGAGGGCTATTAAGCAGGCGAGGGCGATCCAGTCTCTAATTTTGAACTGTAATTGATGCCATTCTACGCGATGTCGATCGGGACTGGTGAAGCCGCGAACCTTCATGGCGCTGGCAATTTGTTCAGCTCGCAACAGCAAGTTTTCTAACAATCGCTCGGCTATCATCAACCATATTTGAGCGGCACGGCGAAATCCGAGTTTTTTCCAGTTTATCGCTCTGGTTCGGACCGATCGCACTAAATTCTGTATTTCTTCCAATACTAGGGGAATGAATCGCAAAGATAAAGTTAATGTTAGAGCTATTTCAGTCACAGGCCAGTTGAAGCGGCGCAAAGGCTGCATTAAGTTTTCAATAGCAGTGGTAATTTCTTCGCTGGCTGTGGTAAGGAGATAGAGGTTGGTACTGTAAATGAATGTGAACAATAGGGTACTGACGTTGATAGCTAAGTCTAGGGATTTGCGGGTAATTTTAATTGGCCCTTGCTTCAATAAAACGTAATTATAATTTGTGGGTTGGGGAAGGAGAATTGGGGTTTGAAACTTGGAATTTGGGATTGGAGATTTTGAATCTAAATTAAAGGGTTGATACCACGGTTTTGGTGGAGTTGGCGCGGGAAGGGTTGCTGGTAGTTGGGAAAAGGCTAATTCGTCTGCTGGGAGGCGGAGCTGGTGTTCGGATGGGAGTGCGTCAGGTGCGATCGCGCTGAGGCCAAATACTAAACAACAGAATAACAGCAATAATCCCATTTGCTGTTTCCAGACGCGCAGCGGAATTGCGGCAGTTAGTGTCAGGACAATTAACATTCCGACTAGCATCAATCGCCAGATGGGATTAGCAAGTATGGGTGCTATCAGGAATGTCATTAACCAGGCTAATTTCACCCGCGAGTCGAGTCTGTGTAGCCAAGTTACGGGTTGTTCTAGGTATAATCCAATAGGAAGTGAGCGAAGCAAATCCATTTGTCAGTTGGTTATTGGTAATCGGTAATTGGGAATGGGAAATTGGTTATTAGTTATTGGTAATCGGTAATTTGCAATTGACACCAACAACAAATAACTAATGACTAATAACTAATGACTACTGACTACTGACTACTGACCATTACTTCACACGAAGAGCTCTATTTGTGCTGCTTTGTTCCGATTCGCGAACTTTTTTGCCTCTCCAAAGTAAGCGCATTGGAGTACCGGTAAAGCCTAGGTGTTTGCGAAATTGGCTTTCCATGTAGCGGCGATAGTTTTCAGTAAAACGCTTAGGATCGTTGACGAATAGGGCGATAGTTGGTGGCTCCGATCGCACTTGAGTACCATAATAGATTTTGCCTTGTTTTCCTTGGCGTGTCACTGGGGCGGAATGCCAGCTTGTGGCTTCTTCGATGACTTCGTTAATCACGGCGGTGGCGACGCGGCGTTTGTGTTCGCTGGCGGCTTTATCTACTAATTCAATGGTTTTTTCAACTCGTTGTCCAGTTACGGCGCTGACGAAAATCATTTCTGCCCAATCAAGGAAATAAAGTCGAGATCTGGCTTCTTTTTCGTATTCGTAGATGGTATCGGATTCTTTGTCTTCTACCGCATCCCATTTGTTGATGACAATAATGCAGGCTCGACCTTCTTGGCTAATGCGATCGGCTAATTTTTGGTCTTGATCCGTAACGCCATCGATCGCATCAATTACTAACAATACAACATCGGCACGGCGGATGGCTTTGAATGCCCGGTTAATCCCGAAGAATTCTGCACCATATTCGACGTTTTTCTTTTTGCGAATTCCGGCGGTGTCAATTAAACGGTAGGTGGTATCGCCACGCTGGACTATGGTATCGATCGCATCGCGGGTTGTCCCGGAAATCGGACTGACTATGGCACGATTTTCTCCGAGAAATGCGTTTAGCAAACTGGATTTGCCAACGTTTGGCCGCCCAATAATTGCTACTTTAGTTTCTGGAACTTCTGGTAATACTTCTGTGGGAAGATGAGTAATTAATTGGTCGAGCAATTCACCGGTGCCGTTACCGTGGATGCCAGAAACTGGGAAAGGTTCGCCTAATCCTAATTGCCAAAAATCTGCTGCTTGGGTGAGTCCGGTTATTTCCGACTCGCATTTGTTGACGGCTAGAACAACGGGAACTTTTTGTAATCTAAGCCAAGATGCGATCGCCTCATCGCCCCCAGTCAGTCCAACTTTGCCGTCTACTACGAAAATTGCGGCACTAGCTTCCGCGAGGGCTGCCATTGCTTGTTCGCGAATCATGGGCAAAAATTCGGTTTCGTCGTCGAATACTAGCCCGCCGGTGTCTACTACTTGATATTCGTGATCGCCCCAGTATGCTGGTCTGTAGGTGCGATCGCGCGTAATTCCCGGTTCGTCGTGGACGATCGCATCTTGGCTATTGGCTAAGCGGTTGACGATCGTCGATTTGCCTACATTGGGACGTCCAATAATAGCAACTATAGGTAAAGGCATAAATCTAGCAGCAATGAGGCTGCTTCGTAATTTTGATGTTAGACCTTTGATTATAGGTTAAGTGTATCTAAAATGGAAAAACTTGTTGCAGATACATTTAACCCGGTAAATCCAGGACTAAGCCTGACTCTACCGTATATGGCAAGACAGAAAAAGCTGCAAGCTCTCCTGTCAAGGAGGTATCTCTCAAAGCTTTCAATAAAATATTGAAAGCGCCATTTAAGTCTCTGTCCAG
>JAYSVM010000093.1:0-49246 GCA_043718495.1 Oscillatoriales bacterium
CAGCTCATCTTGGGGTATAAAAGAATAATTGTCGGCTTCCGTTCCTCCATCCGACGAGCCTTTCATCACGCTCGGTAATTCCCAACGGGGTACTTCGCGCAGCGCTCAGATTCATCCCCTCTGAATATACCCTTAGACTTCCCGGCTGGCAGTTAAAGAAGTGTATCGAGTCTTAGAGCCGATTGCAATATGTCAGCCTCACATTGGTTGAGGATTGCCGATTTGAAAGTTGGTCGAAATGGCCCCAAGGCGATCGATCACTTTGTCAGCATCGATCAGTCTGGTGAGTACGACACTGCCGATATTTTTCGCCGGATCTGTATTGTCTGCGGGGGCTGTGGGTTTAACTTCTACCATGAGAACGGCATCTTCGACGCGGTAGAGCCACATTTTTTCCTTTTGATCCCAGAGACAGACGTTGAGTTGTGTAATATCCGGTTGGCGTCTCCAGCCGGCATCTGTCCACAAACCACCTACTCCCCAGACGCGCCCCACTATCCAACCGTCGGATAAGAAGAAATATTTCACTTGTGTACGCTTGTTGAGTTTTTTTGTCTAACATAGCGCAAAATGGCACGGTACGGCATGATTGAACCGCGAAGACGCTAAGGACGCGAAGGAAGAGGAGAGAAGATGACAATTAGCCTGAAGACTATTATCGAGAATTTGCCTCCCAATCTTCAATCTGTAGCCCTTGTACTCTACTAAACTCCCTAATATTATGAGTCACTAAGATTAAATTATTTGCCAAAGCAATAGCAGCAATTTGCAAATCGTTTGAGCCGATAGGAGTTCCCAAACTTGCCAAATCTCTCCTAATCTTGCCATATACTTCCGCACAAGCATCGTCAAACGACAGAGAAACGAACTGACTTAAAAAAGATTTTTGTACATTTAAACTCTTTTGGGGGTTATTGCTACCCATCGCTCCGTAAAATAACTCGGCTTTTACCACAGAACAAACCCCAATTTTATCGCTACCAAAGTATTAAAATGAAGGTCGATACTAGGCGATCTACCCTTTAAATACATGATACAAACATTAGTATCTAGCAATTAAACCAAAGAGCTATTACTCATCAAAAACCCCCATCATATCGTCATCCATTTCATCAGAAATTACCCAGCCATCATCATCAAAATCAATATCCGCACAACTCCCAGACAGATTTATCAGTCCTGAAGAATGCAGCATATTATTTTCCCTGAAAAATTCCTTCAAACCTGCCTCATCGCCAATATCGAGCATCTCCTTTAACTCATCCAAATCGATTAACCCATCGCGAAAAGCACTTAAGACTAAATCTCTCAGAATTTTTCGTGACAAATCCCCCCATTTATCCTCGATCTTATCTACTAACGTATCGGGTAAATTAACTGTAATTTGCATATATTAAAAACCCCCTAGCTCTCCATTTCTATTTTAGTTGCTCAAACCACATCTCCCAACATCGCCATAATATCCGACTACAAGTATTTAATATCCCGCTCGCTTGGTGCATGGTGTATGGGTGCGTGCATAAGTATTGCCTGCATAAATATTGTTACTCGAACGACTATTGTCTATAATAGACTATATAAGGCATAATTTAATCAAATAACACAGACAAAAACGCGATATCCGATAAATAACCCTCCGCCTTAATCCCTCAAGTCAATTATTCAATCTAAAATCTAAAATCTAAAATCTAAAATCGAATGACTGCACAAACCCCAGTACAATTCCAAGACAGTTTCGACATCATCGTAGTTGGTGCCGGACACTCCGGCTGCGAAGCCGCCCTCGCCACATCTCGCCTCGGTTGTCGCACTCTTCTCCTAACCCTCAACCTCGACAAAATTGCGTGGCAACCCTGCAATCCCGCTGTCGGTGGCCCAGCGAAAACTCAACTTACTAACGAAGTGGATGCGTTAGGTGGTGAAATTGGCAAAATGGCCGATCGCACTTACCTACAAAAACGCATCCTCAACTCTTCGCGAGGCCCCGCAGTGTGGGCGCTCAGAGCACAAACAGACAAGCGGGAATACGCCGCTGTGATGAACAATATTGTCGAAAATCAAGAGAATTTGACCATCCGGGAAGCGATGGTGACAGACTTAGTTTTGGGTAAAAACGAAGAAGTAATCGGAGTTGAAACATACTTCGGTGTTGCCTTTGAATGCAAAGCCGTAATTCTGACCACAGGCACTTTTTTAGGCGGCACAATTTGGGTGGGCAATAAGTCAATGCCCGCCGGACGCGCCGGAGAATTTGCCGCCGTCGGTTTGACGGAAACTCTCAATCGTTTGGGCTTTGAAACTGGTAGGTTGAAGACGGGAACTCCGGCAAGAGTTGACAAACGAACTCTCGATTATACGAATCTGGAACCGCAACCCGGAGATGCAGATGTGCGCTGGTTTAGTTTCGATCCAGAAGTTTGGATTGAACGGGAACAAATGCCTTGTTATTTGACTCGAACTACGCCAGCAACTCATCAGTTAATTAGAGACAACTTGCACCTTTCTCCAGTCTACGGCGGCTGGGTTGATGCGAAGGGGCCGCGCTATTGTCCGAGTATTGAAGATAAGATTGTCCGGTTTGCGGATAAGGAAAGCCACCAGATTTTTATTGAACCGGAAGGAAGAGATATTCCTGAACTTTATATCCAAGGTTTTTCGACTGGTTTACCCGAAACTTTGCAATTGCAAATGCTGCGGACTTTGCCTGGTTTGGAAAAGTGCGAGATGATGCGCCCGGCTTATGCTGTCGAGTACGATTATTTGCCGGCAACTCAGTGTTTCCCGACGCTGATGACTAAGAAGATTGAAGGGCTGTTTTGCGCGGGTCAGGTGAACGGTACGACGGGCTACGAAGAGGCGGCGGCACAGGGGATTGTGGCGGGGATTAATGCGGCTAGATTCGCGAAAAATCAGGAGATGATTGTGTTTCCCCGCGAGCAAAGTTATTTGGGGACTTTGATTGATGATTTGTGTACGAAGGATTTGCGGGAACCTTACCGGATGTTGACTTCGCGATCGGAATATCGGTTATTATTGCGATCGGACAATGCCGACCAACGCTTGACCCCGCTAGGACGGGAAATTGGCTTGATTGGCGATCGGCGTTGGGAGTTATTCGATCGCAAACAAGCTAATATTGTGGCGGAGAAGAAACGCTTGTATTCAACGCGGGTGAAGGAGCACGAGGAATTGGGTAAGCAAATTTTAGCTGAGACTCAACAATCGATTAAAGGTTCGATTACTCTGGCTGATTTGCTGCGCCGTCCCGGTTTTCATTATGTGGATTTGGAACGCTACAATTTAGGCGATTCCAGTCTGAAGTTGGCTGAAAAAGAAGGTGCGGAAATTGATATCAAATATTCCGGCTATCTGCAAAAACAGCAAAATCAAATTGATGAAATTGTCAGACACGAACGCCGACAATTGCCTGCGGATTTGGACTATATGACAATTACAACTCTCTCGAAGGAGTCGCGGGAAAAGTTGACCAAAATCAGGCCGCTGACTATTGGCCAAGCATCGAGGATTGGTGGGGTGAATCCGGCGGATGTTAATGCTTTGTTGATTTTTCTGGAAGTGCGAAACCGTAAGCAGCCGGCTGGTGTGGGAAAATAAAATGCGTAGGCTGAGCGTAGTCGAAGCCCGGAATATGTGGTTTCGACTACGCTCAACCAACGGGAAAAGCAGTAGGCTGAGCGTAGTCGAAGCCCGAATATGAGGTTTCGACTACGCTCAACCAACGGGAAAAGCAGTAAGCTGAGCGTAGTCGAAGCCGGATTTGTAGTTAACAAAACCAACGGGAGACAGTCAACTATGGCTTATTTGTATATTCTTGAATGCGCCGACGGTTCTTTTTACACAGGAAGTACAAAGGATTTGCCGTGTCGTTTATGGCAGCATCAAAACGGTTTGGGTGCAAACTATACAAAGAAACGGCTACCTGTGAATTTGGTTTATGCAGAGGAGTTTGAGCGTGTGGATGATGCTTTTTATCGTGAGCAACAGGTTCAGGGTTGGAGTCGAGCCAAGAAAATTGCTCTGATGCAAGGAAATTGGGATCGGGTGCGTATTTTGGCAGAGTGTCAGAATGAGTCGCACTATCGGGGGATGGAGGTTTCGACTACGCTCAACCAGCGGAAAGAGTCGTAGGCTGAGCGTAGTCGAAGCCCGGAAATATGAGGTTTCGATTTCGCTCAACCAACGGAAAGAGCAGTAGGCTGAGCGTAGTCGAAGCCCGAATATGAGGTTTCGACTACGCTCAGCCAACGGGAAAAGCAGTAGGCTGAGCGTAGTCGAAGCCGGATTTGTAGTTTCGACTACGCTCAACCAGCGGGAAGAGCAGTAGGCTGAGCAAAAATACAATTCAACCCCATGAACACACCCACAAAAATAGCAATTGTAGCGATTTCTTTTGCTTTGCTGGCATCATTAGGATTGAATATCTTTCTCTACCAACAAGGGCAAAAGTATTACCTGCTATTAAATGCTACGGGACTTGACCCACTCGGTCTCAACTACTATCCCAATTCAGCAGAAAAGATAGAACAACCTGTGATTGTTTTTTATGGTGATTCACGGGCTGAGAGTTGGCAACCACCTAACCAAATCAAGAACATAACTATCATCAATCGTGGTATAGGTGGTCAAACTACGGCGCAGGTGCTGGGACGTTTTCAGCAGCACGTAGCCTCACTGAAGCCTAAGATTATTGTGATTCAGGTTGGTGTCAATGACCTGAAGGCAATTCCTTTGTTTCCAGGACAAAAAGAGACGATTATCCGCAATTGCCAGACAAATATTAGGCAGATAGTACAGAAATCGCTTGACACGGGAGCTAAGGTTGTGGTAACAACTATCTTTCCGTTAGGAACGTTGCCGATCGAGCGAAGGCCGTTTTGGTCGGATGATGTGGCGATCGCAATTAATGACGTAAACGATTATATCAAAACACTGGCGCGCGATCGGGTAATTGTGTTTGATAGCAGTCAGATATTGGCGAATTCCCAGGGTATTGTTGACCCGAAATACAGTCAAGATTTTCTGCATATCAACTCAGAAGGTTATGCGGCGCTCAACAAGGCAATTGCTGGTATCTTGGTACAGTAGGATAAGGCTTAGCGTGGCTAATTCTGTCCACAGTTTCTCTGCTAAAGGTATTAATGACCCAATTTGCCAAGGTAGGAGGTAATTGAGCATCAATCCAAATATTCATGCTGTCAAGCGAGTAAAATCAGTGCGTCGTGCAGCAAACAGCAAGCAAGCTTGGATGTCTTCAGGTTCCAAATCGGGGAAGTCTTCCAAAATTTCAGTGACAATGACATTTTCTGCCAACATTTCTAAAATATCGCTGACCCGAATTCTCATGCCTCGAATGCAAGGGCGACCACCGCACTGACCGGGTATTTGGGTAATACGAGTTAACAAGTTATTCATTGTGCCTCAAAACATTTTTTCTTTTGACAAACTTGCAAAATGTCAACACATAACTATTATAGATGAAGCCTGCAAATAGTGCAATAATAATGAAAACGGTTTAATAAACCGCATCCAAACAACTTAATTAAATAGACATCTGGGAAGAAGAAAATATCCCGCCCCCACTGACAAAAGTAAAGCATTTGGACGCAAAACAACAGCTTTGCAACATAAATTGTCGCCCAAATACTTCACCCAAACATCACATCACCCATTTCCCGCCGGTATCCGCACAGTAAACACAGACCCTTTCCCCTCCTCACTTTCTACCAAAATCTCCCCGCCCATCATCTGACAGTAATACCGGCTAATTGTCAGCCCCAATCCATTGCCACCATACTCTCGCGTCGCCGAAGAATCAGCTTGCACAAAAGCTTCAAACAACTTGTGCTGCTGTTCTTCTGACATTCCAATTCCCGTATCCTTAACCGATAAACAAATCCAATCCGACTCTTCAACATTTAGCCGCGGACAAGCGATCGCACCAGAATGAGTTTCACTCGCCGCGATCCTCTTCGAGGGCTTCGCTAACGCATTGTCAACACCCGATCGCCCTAAATTCAATTGGCCACTTCCTGCAATCCGCCTAACACTCAGTTTCACCTCGCCGTTTTTGGTAAACTTAGCAGCATTATTCAACAGGTGCATCAAAACCTGCCGTAATTTTCCCAAATCTGCGTGCACAATACCCGCAGTTCGATCGCACTCAACCTCCAAAACATTACCATTTTTCGCTACCAATGGTTTCGCCGCACTCGCCACATTTTCCACCATCGATTGGATGTCAAACTCCTCGATTTCCAGTTTCATCCCCCCCGCTTCTATTTTTGACAAATCGAGGATATCGTTAACCAAAGATAGCAAGTGCATCCCCGCCTTCTCAATCTTGTCCAAGTCGGGTACAAACTCCTTGCACCCCGTATCCCGCGCATCTTCTAAAAGTAGTTGACTGTAGCCGATAATCGCATTTAAAGGTGTCCGCAATTCGTGGGTCATATTTGCTAAAAACTGGCTTTTAGCAGTGTTAGCAGCCACGGCGACTTCCTTAGCTTGCTCCAATTCTTTTGTATGTTCCGAAACTCGCTGGATCAGGTGATTGAGAGAGACAGCTAGCGAGCCTATTTCGTCTTGTCCGGTGACGGGAGCTCGCAAGTCAAAATTCGACTGGGCGGCTACTTGTTCTGCCACCTGAGTCACGCTGATGACTGGTTTGGCGATCGCCCGACAGGTGTGCCTCGCCAAAATTCCAGCCACTGCTACCGACAGCAGCATACTGATGATAATTATGCTTTTTTCGATGCCTTGCGCGTCCTCCATCACTTCACCGCTTTGCCTTTCCTGCTGCTGGGCAATGTCGAGAATTTTGCTCAATTCCTGAAGGTGGCTGTCGAGTTTATTTGCGCCGGATCCGCCTTCGATTGCCAGTGATTTTCTCGTTGATTCTATGTCTTGCGGTGATACTTGCGTTAGCGAAGCCCTCGAAGAGGATCGCTCGATTTGCTGCAAGCTAGACTTGAGATTATCAGCGTAGGAGTCTAAATCTGCTGTGCAATCTTGCAATAAAGCCTTAAGTATTGCAGGTTTTGCTGCCAGCCAAGCGGGTTTGCTGTCGGTGAATTTTTCTATTTGCGATCGCAGGTTTTTCGCTTTCGCAATATTCCCGACAAACAGTTGTTTTTGCGATTCTAGTTTGGCTGAATTGTCTAAAAAAGAATCTAGCTGTGCTCCTTGCAAATGTGCAGCCAAGGTTGCATCTTTAAAATTACCTAGCAATTGGGCTTGTTCGTGAGCATCATTGAGTTGTTTTACTCTTTGTCCTTGGTACAAATCGGCGATTAGCATTCCACTCATCGAACCGAAAAAACCGATGCCGATTGCTACGAAATACCCGCAACCAATTTTGTGATGGATGCCCCAATTGCCAATTTTAGATTGCCAATTTTCGATAGTTTTCGAGAAGGAGTTTTCTACGGATTGATTGCCGAGTATTTTTGGGCTATCTGTTTCCCCAGATACCGCTTTTTCCGAAAAATGACGTGACTTTAATAAAGAAAGATTTCGACTTTCTTGATTGTTGGCAACTGACTGATAAGTGGGTGTTTTCTGCTCCTTTAATATGTGTGATTTTTGTTCGGATTCGCCCTGATTTCCGAAATGAGCAACCGATTCAATGGCTTGATGATCTGTTTTTTGTGACAACTTGATTTTGGAGCTATGCAACCGCTGTATTCTGTTGGAATGTACCACTTTTTTCAATCTCCAAAACGGACATTTCTTTCTATTTCCTAATAGATACATCCGAAACAGGATCTGAGAGCTTTGTTGTCTAACAACAGAAACTTGAATTCGGCTGATGTCTAATAAATAATTAGATGTTTGATGACTCCTAACAAATTCTTTTTCAAGTCCTAAAAGTCTTCTTCAGGCAAAAATAGATCAAGATTGATGCAGATAGTGTGTTTTATTCCGACAAAACACCACTAGCAGAGACTTCTGCCTTGTTCTTTTTGCCTGAAGAGTGACCCAAAGCTGATGTTGTCTTTTCGACAATGCACCCGATCCCTCAGCTTTGGAGTTTGACTACCAATACGATCGCGATGCTGGAAATTTTTTGTTTCAGCAGCCCATGACTTGATATTACCTGATATTACAAATATAGCAGGCGATCGACTTCAAAGGCAAGCATTCCATATCACAAACCCTAGTAATATTAAGGCAATCAGGTATCAGTAGAAATACGGACTATGTTTCAAGGTTTTAGCTAAAGCATTATCATTGTCGCGCAAAGCTTCATAAAAAAACAAAACTTCTCCGTGAATACTGCAAGAACGGTTGTAAGCAATCACCTGTAACAACTGTTCGGGAGATATGGAATAAGAAGTACCTCGATTCGCCAACAGAATACCGGGCGAGACACACTGTAATTGTGCGCTGCTAAACTGTTGTCCAACGAGTCGATCGACCAATTGCTGATAACTGTTAAAATCACGGCGGTAGAATTGCGGATGAATCATATCCACCAACTTTCTGTCAACCCAAGCTTGAGAATCTTGCAAATATTCCACAAGTCCCCATTCATAAGGACTTGGCGACATCGATAGCAATAAATCGGGATTAATCGCTTTCAATTCTCGGTACAATCGAGCCACAAATTCAGTAATGATCTCAGCGCGCCAATGTAGCCAATGTTGCTCTCTAGGATTGGCTGGCGGTTCTTTCCCGCACTGTTGGTGATAGTTTTCGACAGTTTTGGCATCATAACCACCTTCGCATGGCAGTGCAATGCGATCGTCTCCTTGAATACCATTGACTGGATAATTTTTGGCAACTTCCAGCATCAAACTTAGTAGAAAGTCCTGCACTTCCGAGTCGAGAGAGTTCATCCACTCGAAATTATTCTTTTTCAGCAAATTTCCAGTGCGATCGCGCGCCGCCCATTCTGGCTTTTTCGCCAGCAAATGACCACCGTTGAGATTGTAAGAACTCACAAAACCATATTCAAACCAAGGAATAACTTTTAAACCAACTCTATTTGCTTCAACAATTAACTCTGCTAAAGGGTCGCGCCCTTGATACCGCGAGTCAATTTCCACCCCAAATTGTTCGCGCATAATTTGAGAAGGATAAGCCGTAAAACCTCGGTTCCAAACTACAGGAAATACTGTATTAAATCCCGTATCAGCGAGGAAATCCATCGCTTCGGCAATTCGTTGTTTTGAGGTGAGAACTTTGCAGTCTGTGCTTGGTATCCAGACACCGCGCATTCCAGTGTTACCGGGTGCAAACGACTTGGGAAGTGTTACTTGATTTTTCGCGTCTACTGGAGCCGTAAACTGCTGTTTTAATAAAGATTTGAAACTACGAATCGCTGATTTAAATGGATCTAAAAATGGCATTTAGTTAAATGATATAGAGTCCAAGGCAATGCCGTGTCCCTACCGAAAATAATCTTGTAGGGACACGGCACTGCCGTGTCCTAATTTCGGCTACTATCTCGCCACGGCTGACAACTGCTGAGTCAAAGCTGCTTTCAACAGTTCGACCTTATCAGTTTGCTCCCAAGGCAACTCTAAATCAGTGCGTCCAAAGTGACCGTAAGCTGCCACATCTTGATAGAAGCGACCGCCCCTTTCCGCAGGCAAATTCTGCAAGTTAAATGCTTGAATAATCCCCGCAGGACGCAGTTCAAACAACTGCTTCACAACTTCCAAAAGGCGATCGTCATCAACTTTTCCAGTGCCAAAAGTTTCGATCATCATGCTAACTGGCCGCGCAACGCCGATCGCATAACTCAACTGCACTTCACACTTTTCAGCCAAACCAGCAGCCACGATATTTTTAGCAACGTAGCGACAAGCATAAGCCGCACTGCGGTCTACCTTTGTGGGGTCTTTTCCAGAAAAAGCACCGCCGCCGTGACGGGAATAACCACCATAGGTATCCACAATAATTTTGCGCCCCGTCAAACCCGAATCGCCTTGAGGCCCACCGACCACAAATTTGCCTGTGGGGTTGACAAGGAAGCGAGTTTCTGCATCAGGTTTGATTGCAATATCGGCAAACACGGGTTCGACGACAGTAGCCCAAAGGTCTGCTTTAATTTTGGCTTGAACTGCCGCAGTATCAACGATGTCGCCGATCGCCTCAGTGTGCTGCGTAGAAATTAATATGGTATCAATACCAACAGGTTTACCATCTTCGTAAGTGACAGTAACTTGGCTTTTGCCATCGGGACGTAAATAAGGCAATTGACCAGTTTTGCGGACTACAGCCAATTGGCGACAAATCCGGTGCGCTAAACTAATCGGGAGTGGCATCAATTCCGGCGTTTCGTTGCAAGCAAAGCCGAACATTAAACCTTGATCGCCAGCTCCAATAGCATCCAATTCCTCTTCACTAGATTGTTCCCGACTCTCGTGGGCTGTATTCACCCCTTGAGCGATATCAGGAGACTGAGTGTCTAGAGCCACCAACACCGAGCAGCTATTGGCAGAAAAGCCATTGTCAGCGTGGATGTAGCCAATATCGGCTATTTTTTTCCGCGCTAGTTCTATGTAATTTACCTGAGCTTTAGTAGTAATTTCTCCCGTCAGCAGCATCAAGCCCGTGTTGACAACAACTTCGGCGGCGACGCGACTTTTAGGGTCTTCGGTCAGTAAGGCATCTAAGATCGTATCTGAGATTTGATCGCAGATTTTATCGGGATGGCCTTCGGTAACAGATTCAGAGGTGAACAGGTAGCGGCGTGACAATGATTATTTCTCCTTGTGATGGGGGTTCTCGCCAGAGCAGCACTGGCGACAATTGACTGCTTTTTCAGGTAGAGACGCAAAACCATCGCGTCTCATCGATCGCCGAAAAATGTGTGTCAGTCTAGTCTAACTGAAGCAGGGTTTGCTCTGGCGTAAAGTCACCCCACTATAGCAAATTCACAGTCCCAACCCGATCGAGAAATGGGATTGTTTAAAGATTTGTCTTCAAATATCTCTTATATTTTGGAAGATAGCCCCATTATCCGAGCCGCCGCGCTCCAGGGATAGGCGATCGCATCTAACTATTGATCAGGGCATTGTATCGCAGAACAACTTATGGCAGGAATTCAAAAATCACTAAATATCATCCAAACGGTTGCAGACTTAGAATTTCCCGGTGGCCCCATACCGCTTGACTCTCAATTTTATATCGATCGAGTCCCAGCCGAAACACGAGCTTGTGCAGAAATCGGCAAACCCGGAAGCCTAGTTCGGATTAAAGCCCCCAGAAAAATGGGCAAAAGTTCTCTGATGCTACGAATAATTCAAGGGGCGGTAGCGCGGGGATACCGCACTGTCACCATAGATTTTCAGCAAGCCGACGAATCAATTTTTGCTAGCTTAGATAAATTTTTGCGGTGGCTTTGTGTCAATGCAGCGAGACAACTCAAACTCGAACCAAACTTAGATGATTTTTGGGATGAAGATATGGGTAGTAAAGTAAGCTGTTCTATTTATTTTGAAAACTATTTGCTCGAAAAAATTGACAGTCCCATTGTCCTGGTATTAAACGAAGTAAATCGAGTTTTTGAACGGACAAATATTGCTCAAGAATTCTTGCCATTGCTGCGTTACTGGTACGAACAAGCAAGACAAATTGACACTTGGCAAAAACTTCGCTTAGTCGTGGTTCACTCAACAGAAATTTATGTTGCTTTGAGCGTCAATCAATCTCCTTTCAATGTAGGATTGCCAATTAAATTGTGGGAATTCACAGTCGAGCAAGTCCAAGAATTAGCGCAACGATATGGACTGGAATGGAGTGACAGCAATCCTATTCAGCAATTAATGAAAATGGTAGGAGGACATCCTTATTTAGTACATTTAGCTCTTTATAATCTGGTTAATTCCTTACAGAATAGTCTCCTGGACTCGAAAGAAGAGACAGGAAATTATATGGCGCAAACAGAATTAGAGCAACTGTTGAAAATGGCTCCTACTCAAACCGGAATTTATAGCGAATATCTGCAAAGTCAGTCGATATTTTTGCAAAAAGACCCCGCACTAGCAGAAGCTTTTCAACAGGTAATAAATGCTGAAAATAGTGTTCATTTAGAACCTTTAATCGCTTATCAGTTAGACAGTATGGGATTAGTAAAACTAGAGGCAAATAATTGTCGAGTATCTTGCGAATTATACCGCTTGTATTTTCAAGAGCAAAATTTATCTGAGGATAAGTTGCCAATAGTTTGTCTGGAGGATTTACAGCAAGAAAATGAAAGACTACAAGCTTTGGTGAATGTGGACGAACTTACCCAAATTGGCAATAGACGGCATTTTGACAGTTGTTTGCGGGCGGAATGGAAACATATGACTCGCGATGGTACTCCGATATCTTTAATTTTGTGCGATATTGATTATTTTAAAGTTTACAACGATACCTATGGACATCAAGCTGGGGATACTTGTTTGCGATCGGTAGCTCAGGCAATTGCTCGATCGCTCAAGCATCCGGC
The DNA here is from genome assembly GCA_043718495.1 of Oscillatoriales bacterium. Classification (GTDB taxonomy): domain Bacteria; phylum Cyanobacteriota; class Cyanobacteriia; order Cyanobacteriales; family Microcoleaceae; genus Microcoleus. The sequence continues at coordinate 12,464 of JAYSVM010000093.1, forward strand.
TGATGTGGCGGCTCGCTACGGTGGCGAGGAATTTGCAGTGATTTTACCTAGCACTGATGCGTCGGCTGCTCTGATTGTCGCTGAAACAATTAAAGCTAATATTAAAGCTTTGAATTTTGTTTTTAAGCATTCAAAAGTTGCAAATTTGCCTAGTCCTGTGGTAACAATTAGTTTGGGAATTGCTAGTGTTGTGCCGGGGGCGGAGAATGATATATCAACGTTGGTATTGGCGGCTGATGAGGCTCTGTATGATTCAAAAAGAGATGGGCGCGATCGGGCTACTCTTAGTACGCTTTTGAATTTTCGGTTTGCATCTTATTCCTAAATTCAGAAACCGGGTTTTTGCGAAGATACTTCCTTCTCGAAGATTCGGTAAAAAACCCGGTTTCTTCGGCGGAGTGTGTAAGTCCTGCCAAAATTTAATACATTTCTCCAAGCCCCAACTGCAATTGTCAAGTTTTGAAGCAAAAAAACTTGACATTACGCCCAGCACCAAGAACAATGGAAGTCAGGCTAAATATTAGATTCAAGAGCCGTCAGGAACTCAGGGCTTAAGCCACTGAGCTTGTAAGAAATTACAAGCTGTTCTGACCAGACCCCTCGATCAGGAGGAGACGTCCCCCACCGGTCACGATACCGGAGAATGCGACGCTAGTTTTCCGCTCTATCATCTGCAATTAAACAGTTTTAAAGTCACTGAAACAGTGTTGCAGGTCTAACAAGCCTTTATAACCAGGTCGAAGCGAACACATTCGACTACGCTCAGTGCACCGCATTACCCGAAAGGGGCTGGAGACAACCATATCTCCCTAGAGGGGCAACCATACCCCTCTCCCTCGCAAGGGGGATTGAAGGCGGTTGAAACCGCCGAGTCGTTTCCCTCTCAGGTCTAAAGACTCGCTCGTTTCCCACTTACCGAGCTTTTTTATGAAACCGATTCGAGTTAATACCTCCGCGCTCATTCATCGGCAAATAGAGGAACAGGGAGAAGGCTACTGGCGGTTATCTGATTTTTCTGGACTACCGCCAACAGCAGTCTGCAAAACCCTCTCCCGTATGGCAAAAGCAGGAACCCTAGAACGAGTTAACAAAGGACTATACTATCGGCCCGGCCAAACACGCTTTGGCCCCAGCCACCCGTCTCAAAGCGAGATTCAAAAGTTACCCGTTGCTCAAACTTTCCAGCCCGCAGGACTTAGTGCTGCTAATCTGTTGGGATTCACCACTCAGAATTCGATACAAGGTGAATTTGCCACCTCAGCTAATAGCATTCCCCGCACAATTATTGGTTCACACGCCAAAGTTCACACCCGCAGGCCAGAAACATGGAAACATCTCTCTAACACAGAAGCAGCCTTGCTTGATTTGTTGAGGTCAAGGGCAAAGCTGAGCGAATTATCACCTGAACAAACTAAGCAACGCCTGCTAGAATGCTTCCGTGAAAGTAACCACTTTGAGCGTTTAGTAGCCGTAGCAGATGTCGAACCTCCCCGCGTCCGTGCAATGCTAGGCGCAATTGGTCAAGAACTCGGTAAAAGCCCTCAGCAACTCGAACAACTTCGCCAAAGCTTAAACCCAATTTCTAGGTTTGACTTTGGGATTTTGAGGAACCTTTGTTATGCAAAGGAATGGCAAGCAAATTGAAACTTTGTGAATCTCCCGATTTTCGCGATGCTATCCGGGCTACCAGAGAACACTTTGCCAATTTCGGTCTTACCGAAGCATTTATTGAAAAAGATTACTATGTCACTGAAGCGCTGCGAATTGTAGCGAATCAGTGGCCAACTCAAGTTATTTTCAAAGGAGGAACCAGCCTTTCAAAAGGATGGAAACTCATCGAACGCTTCTCCGAAGATATTGACTTATTTTTGAACAAAGATGCCTTTACTCCGAAATACGGAGAAAGTCGAGCTGACAAAGAGTTGAAAGCAATAGAAACCGCCGTCAACCAGCATCCAAGATTAACATTAAACCAATCTCAATCCAAGCGAGGCATCTATCGGCACAGCTATTTTAACTACCCTCAACAATTTGCTGGGATGGGGACAATTAGCTCGCGTCTGTTTCTAGAAATGGGAACTCGCAGCGGTACTTATCCGTTGCAAACAGTCTCGCTGTCGTCCTATCTCGCTGAATTTCTCCGCGAAATTAATGATAGCCTTAATGCTGAAGATGAATCGCCTTTTTCGATGACTTTGCTGCATTTCCGCCGTACTTTTGTAGAAAAACTCTTTGCCATTCATGCCAAAGTAAGGCAATACCAGCGCGAAGAATCTCCTTTAGGAACAGCGACTCGCCATTATTATGACCTCTTTTGTTTAGCGCAGACACCAGAAGTTCAGCAAATGTTAGGGAGTGAAGAATATAGCGACATCAAACAAGACTGCGCTTTTCTCAGCCAGCAAGAATTCCCACAACAATATGACCCGCCTGAAAACTTGGCATTCTGTAACAGCATAGCCCTATTTCCCCTAGGAGACGTACGCCAAGAAATCGCCAAAGAATATCAGCAGCAGTGTGAAAATCTCTGCTACGGCAATTATCCAAGATGGGAGGAAATAGAAGCTTGTTTTTCTGAACTGCGTAACCAACTTTAGTAACGGAGGACACCGCACTCCCGCCGTTTCCCTACCCCAAAATAATCAATATGACTCGATGAAAAATGCAACCATCGCCCGATTAACTGTAGGGAAACGGCACTGCCGTGTCCTGATTTTTGATGCAACCATCGCCCCATTAATTGTAGGGAAACGGCACTGCCGTGTCCTGATTTAGCGATTTCAATCGCCGACTAATCTTATCATTTCATGTATTCAACCATCTGCTGTTCCAGCTTAGCCAACAATGTATCAACATCCGCCGCAGCTTCCTCAAAACAAACAGGAGGTTCCGGCTTAGGCTCAAATAAAATCAACTTAATTTGACCTTCACCGATCGCCAAAATCGCCACTTCCTTCTCAGGCTTGTGAGCATTCAACACCCCTAAAACTTCCTGAATATGACTTTTCACTTGACGGTTCAACTCCTCAACCGCCTCTTTCTTACAATACACAAAACGCACAGTTTCCGCAATATCAATTGCCAAAATCTCCTTGCTTTCCTCACCCCTTTCCAGAAATAGCCCCCAAGCCAAAGCAGCCAATTCATGTTGATTAGCTTTCACAAATTTATCTAATTTGCGACGCCAGCTATTTTCGTTTGGTTTGGACTCAGGGCTATCAAATAGAAACATTTTCTCTTCTTGCTTGTAGAAATTAATATCTTACGGTTATTTGTGATTGGTTGTTGGTTACTGGTTATTTGTTATTGGTTACTGGTTACTGGTTACTGGTTACTGGTTATTTGTGATTCGTTATTGGTTATTAGAAGACTGTGAATAACTAATTACCAATGCCCAATGCCCAATGCCCAATGCCCAATGCCCTATGCCCTATGCCCAATTCCCAATTCCCAATTACCCAAAACCGCTTCATTTCTATTTTATACCAGATTGGACGCGCCAGAGCGACGCATAAACCCCATCATTTTCGATCAGTTGTTCGTGCTGGCCCGATTCTATGACTCGTCCCTCATCCATGACAAAAATGCAGTCAGCATTACGGACTGTAGAGAGACGGTGGGCGATCGCAATTGTAGTCCGATTCTTCGTAATTCGTTCGAGCGATCGCTGAATAGCCGCTTCCGTCTCATTATCCACCGCTGAAGTAGCCTCATCCAAAATCAAAATCGGCGGATTCTTCAAAACAGCCCTAGCAATAGCAATCCGCTGTCGTTGTCCCCCCGACAATTTTTGACCCCGTTCCCCCACAATTGTCTCGTAACCCTCCGGCAATTGCGCGATAAACTCGTGTGCTTCCGCAATTTTCGCAGCATCAATTATATCAGAATTAGTTGCATCAAAACTGCCATAAGCAATATTTTCTGCTACCGTACCGTGAAATAAAAATATATCTTGACTCACCAATCCGATCGCACGACGCAAATCTTTTAAATTCAGTTTATTTAATTCAATTCCATCGAGAGTGATTTTACCATACTGTACCTCATAAAGCCGCAAAATCAACTTCACCAACGTACTTTTACCCGAACCAGTGGCACCAACTATCGCAGTAGTTTTTCCCGCCATGAGCTTCAAAGAAAAATATTGTAAAATCGGTCTTCTTTGATTGTAAGAAAAAGTGACATTCTTAAATTCCAGCGCTCCCTTAATCGAGCTGATGGGCAATCGAATATCTCCAGTCCGAATTGCGATCGGAGTATCCAGCAAATCCATCGCCCGATTAGTAGAAGCCATCGCCCGCTGATACTGATCCAGAGTGTCTCCCAGCCGAGTCAAAGGCCATAGCAATCGCTGCGTCAAAAACACCAAAACGCTATAAGTTCCCACCGACAATCTACCTGCGACAACCTCCAAACCACCCAGAAATAGCGTCGCAATAAAACCCAAGAAAATGATAATCCGAATCAACGGAATAAAAGCAGCAGAAAGGACGATCGCCTTTCGGTTACTTTGGCGATAAGCCTCACTTTGGGTTTCGATGCGCTGAGTTTCATAATCCTCAGAAGTAAAACTTTTAATAGTAGTAATTCCGCTCAAATTATTCAACAATTGACCGTTCAAAAAGCTAACCTTTTCCCGCACATCCGCATACAGAGGGGCGAGGCGGTTCTGAAATGCGATCGAGCCCCAAACAATAAACGGAATCGGTAGCATTGACAGCACAGCAACAGGAGGAGATGCTGCAAAAAAAGCCGCGCCAATAATAATCACCGTGGTAATTACCTGAATTACATCATTAGCACCACCATCCAAAAAACGCTCCAATTGATTGATATCATCATTCAAAATGGATATCAAACCACCCGTGCTACGTTCCTCAAAATAAGCTAATTCTAATTCTTGCAAATGGCTGTAAACTTCCAGGCGTAAATCATGCTGAATATTCTGAGCTAAATTGCGCCATAGGTAATCATAAGCATATTCAAAAATCGATTCCAATGCCCAAACAATGGCGCTCAAACCAGTAATAATTGCCAGTTGCCAAAAAACATCTTTCACACCCCATTGAGCAATAATCGAATCTTCATGTTTCACCACCACATCAACGGCAATCCCGATTAATGCTGGCGGCGCTAAGTCGAAGAGTTTATTCAAAAAGGAAGAGATAGTTGCTAGCCAAGTTTGAAGACGGTAGCGACGCCCGTATTTCAGCAGCCGCTGCAAAGGATGGGTAGATTTAGGAGGATTTGGTGACAATTGAGGATTGGGGGTAATTGGGCAATTTTTAGATTTTGCACTTACTATCACAGCTTTAGAAACGGGCAAGATGCCCGTTCCACAACTAAGAATTTGTTTTGTGGAACGGGCTTCTAGCCTGTTCCTGAAAACGGGCAAGATGCCCGTTCCACAACTAAGAATTTGTTTTGTGGAACGGGCTTCTAGCCTGTTCCTGACAACAATTCTTGAAAACAAACAAATAGCATGGCTTATGCTTTAAAGGTTAACACAGGCTTCATTCTAGCAACTACATCAACCATTTGTGCCTCTACTTGAGCGTCAATTACTGGTTGGATAGGCTTGTAAGCAGCGGGTGCTTCTTCTATTCTGCGCTCTTCCCGTAAGGTAATACAATCTACGCCAGTTAAACCCAAAGCTGTGTCACTTTTGTCAACACCTTCGCGACTCATATCGAAACGCGATCGGGCTCTGCCGGCACCGTGAGAAGCCGATCGCAAAAATCGATCATTTCCCTTGCCAATTAGCAGATAAGACGGCGCACCCATCGAACCAGGTATGATTAATGGCTGTTCGACATAGGCAGGACAAGCACCTTTGCGAGTCACCCAACCAGCACCTTCAGCTAAAGTGATATTGTGAGGTAAATCGTAGACTAAAGGAGCTTCGATATCACCGAAAACTTGCCGCAAACGGAGTCGTAAAAGTTCTGCTAACAGCAAACGATTCACGAAACCATAGTTAGCAGCCGTTGCTTCCGCTTGCAGATAACTATGAACAAGTTCGGGATTTGCCGAGAGTGATAGCGGAAAAAGCTCTGATTCCGGATATTTGAGATTTTTCGGCCAAGCATCACGGGCCCAATCGCGCCACATTCCACCGATATATTTACCCACATTTCGCGAACCGGAGTGAATCATAAAAGCGATTTGTCCCGATCGCACACCCCAATTATAAGCCGTAGCCTTGTCCATAACTTCGTCAACCACTTGAATTTCCACAAAATGATTGCCGCCGCCGATAGTACCCAAACCGCCATCCCTGACTAAGCCGTCGTTTGGGACTAATTCTGGGGGAGCCCATTTGACATCGCCATTCATGGAACCGCCGAGAAAAGTGCGATCAGACTCTTGCGCCAACTGCTCGAAATCAGAATTTATCACACTACCAGTTGCCTTGTCCAGCATAGCATCCAGCCATCCCGGAATCCCGTGTTGGAACATAGCGCGAGCGGTTTTTGCCGTCATGCTGACATCGCGAGTACCAAAAAAGTAATCGCCTTTCAGTAACTCTACAAACTGATCGCGTTTTGCTAAGAATTGGGCGATCGACAAATCAGCAACGTGCAACCGCATCCCGCAGTTGATATCCGAACCGACAGCCGCCGGAATCACCATTCCTGCTGTTTCCACAATAGAGCCGATCGCGACACCCGAATCACCCGGATGAAAATCTGGAGTAGCGCAAGTACGACAAACGCAACCACCTTGAGGATGGCGAACATTAGCCAAATTTGCTAACTGTTTCAGCGCCTTTACTTCCACCGAAAAATCCTCTGGAAGCAAGACTTCTGCTACTTTACAACTATCATCGTGCCAGTGTTCTTTCAAGGAACTATTGAGATTAATGGAATAAACTTTGTTGCTGTAACTAACATCAAGACCTTGCCGAGATAAAGCTCGCAAAAGCCTGTTCAAGTTTTTTGGCTGCTGCATAAAAAGTAAGTTGTGGGCTGCATAGCAACCCCCACAAATTGAAGAGATGTTGTAGGTAATAAAAGACTTTGGTTCAGCAGCCGCAATCTTTTTACAGAAAAGTTGAAAGGCAACTTTTCTACTTACTAAAATCCTGACACATCATTTTTGATATGTCAATAAATTTCAGATCTCCTCTACTCCTCTACTCCTCTACTTCTACTCGTTACCAGGCTCTGCATCGAATTCTCCAATTATCAGAGCGAGGCAGATCCTCTGGAAATCGGTTCCCAGGGAGAGCCTGGGAACCAGTTAAACCTGTTAAATTCCCCATTCCCAATTCCCCATTCCCAATTCCCCATTAAAGAAAATACCTCACCGTCGTCACCACCCGACTTCTCTTAGCCCGCAAAGCCGCCTTCAAAAAGAAAGCAGTTTGATTATGCAACAATCCCTCCCACCAATTTCGCGTCACAAAAGCCGGAATAATTAGCGTTAAGAATACCCCCGGACGCTGTGCTTCAAACAAAGTCAAAAAGTGAGTCAAAGCCTCCCCAACAGAACGATAAGGAGATTCTAAAATTTCCAAAGGAATATCAGAATGCAAATCTTGCCAATACGCTTGCAATTTTTCTCTATCTGTCAAACCAATATCAACATGAACTGCCACCACTTCATCAGCAATTAAACGAGCATAATCAAGAGCCTCTAAAGTTCCTCGATGCAACTGTCCAACTAACACGACTGCTGGATGTGTTGCCACCTTAACTTTAGGTCTTGGAGGATAAAACTTTGGTTCGACTCCCTGAATGCTCAACCGAGCTGCTACATAGCGATAGTGTCGCTGAATCGCTAAAAATATACTTACTACGATCGGAATAGTTACTATCACAACCCAAGCCCCCAACAGGAATTTGGTTGCGACAATTACAGTCAAAACACCCGTTGTAGCGATCGCGCCAATACAGTTCATCACAGCACTAGCTTGCCAACCTTTCCCGCGCTCTTTCAGCCAATGAATTATCATGCCCGATTGAGAGAGAGTAAAGGAAGTAAAAACTCCAACTGCATACAGCGGAATGACTGCGCTAGTTTTGCCTCGGAAGATGATAATTAACAACGCAGCGCAGATACTGAGCAGATTAATGCCATTAGAATAAACCAGTCGATCGCCCAACAGCGACAACTGCCTCGGCAAAAACCCGTCTCGCGCCAAAAAATAACAAAGTCGCGGAAAATCTGCATAACTGGTATTCGCAGCTAACAGCAAAATTAACAGAGTTGCAATCTGCAAATAGTAATAAAATATGCCGACTCCAAAAATATCTTTTCCTAACACAGAAAGGAGCGTTTCATTTTCCCTAGGAATCACTTGATAAATATGAGCCAAGTAACTAATTCCCAAAAACATTACTCCCAGAATTACCCCCAAATAAGTCAAAGTCAGCCGCGCATTCTTCCATTCAGGAGGCTTAAAAGCCAACACTCCGTCTGATATAGCTTCAACTCCTGTCAGGGCGGTACAGCCAGCCGCAAATGCCCGCGCGATCAGAAACAATCCCAAAGGTTCCTTCGCTGGAATATTTTCTAATGTCGGCAAAATGTGACCTGTTGCTTGTTGATATAAACCGCAGCCAATCAAGATAAAAATCCCAACGATAAACGCATAGGTAGGAACCATAAATATCCTGCCAGATTCCCGTAATCCCCTCAGATTCGCAAACATGATCAGGACGATAAAAACTAAGCACAATTCAACTGTATAAGTGTTCAGGGATGGAACGGCTGAAGTCAATGCTGCTACCCCAGCCGAAATACTCACAGTTACAGTTAAAATGTAGTCAATCATCAGAGAAGCTGCTGCGATCAAACCGGGATAAATACCCAAGTTTTCTCGCGCTACAATGTAAGCACCGCCGCCGTTGGGGTATGCTTTAATTGTCTGTCTATAAGAAAGTGCAACTATCGCCAACAGTAAAATAATAATGCCCGAAATAGGCAGCGATAAACTCAAACTGCTACTTCCGGCTAGTAATAGCACGAGCAGAGTTTCTTGAGTAGCGTAGGCAACAGATGAAAGTGCATCAGAAGCCAGAACAGCTAATCCTGTAGCGTTGCTCAACCGTTCGTGAACAGAGGCGCTCGTAGGTAAAGATTCACCCAGTAAAACCCGCTTGAGTCGAGAATAAGTGTACATTGAAACTCATAATATAGGCGTCCACAATCATAATCGAGACGGGAACAGTTTTCACTAATTTTTGCTTCATAAGTTATAATTTTCTCTAGCTTTTTGGGTCATCTTCAGCTTTTGTTCAAGGGCTTGCCAATCTTCAGATTCGATATCGCTGATGAATTCGTCAAGAGTGTCGCGGTAAATGGAGAGCGATCGCAATAATTCCACCCGATTGTACTTTGCCACCATCACTCCCAACTCAGGGTTGCCACCCCCTACCCGGCTCGTGTCCCGAAAACCAGAACTCGCCAAATGTTGCGCTAACTTAACAATATCCCGATCGCCCTCTCGATCGCAGGCAGCAATCAGCGCGGCACTCGCCATAATTGGCAAATGAGAAATTCCGGCCACAGCTCGATCGTGTTCTTCGGGCCCACATCGGTAAACTTTAGCACCCAGGGAACGCGCTATCTCCTCCACTTTCTCCACCGCAGCCATAGGCGTTTGGGCCTGCGGAGTCACCACATAGGGCCGCCCCACAAACAAATCCCGTACCGCCGCCTCAATCCCGCTTTCAGCAGTCCCTGCCATCGGGTGTCCCCCCACAAAATTCCGCCATAAAGATGACACTGGCTGAACTATGCGTGTTTTTACAGAACCCACATCGGTTAGGATAGTATCATGAGAAAGATGAGGTACTAACTTTTGGGCGATCGACTCGATCGACCCCAACGGCGTGCAGATAAAAACCACATCGGCTGCTGCCAGATCAGACAGATTTACACTGGCTGCATCGGCAACACCCAGAGCAACCGCCCTTTGGCAAGTTTGCTCCCGACTAGAAACCCCAAAAACATCAAACCCGCGCGATCGCAAATCCAGCCCGATCGAGCCACCAATCAAACCAAGTCCGACAATACCAATATTCATAAATCTAAAATGGGGATATTTGTAATGATTCAAACTTAATCTTATAGACAATCATTAATCACCAATCGAATTACATTACAATAATTCAATTACTTTTACGCAGCGGTAAATATTTTAAATCCCACTACTCAATAGAGACTTAAATAGCTTTAAATAGATTTAACACAATGCCTCTCACTCTTCCATTTTTTTTTTATAGCGTACCGTCCCCATGACAGTCGAGGAACTTCTTAAAAAATATGCCGCCGGAGAGAGAAACTTTGCCGGAATCAACCTGACTGAGGCAAACCTCAGCGGTGTCAACTTGAGCGGAGCCAACCTCAAGGGTGCAAATCTGAGTGTTGCCAACCTCAGCGGAGCCAATCTCAGCAAAACCAACCTCACCGGTGCAAAACTCAACATCGCCAGACTCAGCGGTGCTCATCTCGGCGGCGCCAACCTTACCGATGCCGACCTCAACGTCGCCTACCTAGTGCGAGTTGACCTCAAAAGAGCCATCCTGACAGGAGCAAAACTGATCAGAGCCGAACTGATTCGAGCCGAACTCAGCGGAGCCAACCTCCAAGGAGCAAACCTTAGCGGAGCCACCCTCACCGAAGCCACCCTTCGGGGAGCCAACCTCAGCCAAGCCAACCTTCGAGGCGCAAACCTCCAAGGCACATCCTTGACTGGGGCTAACCTCGAACAAGCCAACCTCCAAGGAGCCGACCTCAGCCGAGCCGACCTCAGCGGAGCCGACTTGCGAGGTACAGAACTACGACAAGCCAACCTCACCCAAGCCATACTCAGCGGAGCCGACCTCAGCGGTGTCAACCTTCGCTGGGCAATCCTCAGCGGTTGTAACCTCCGTTGGGCAGACCTGAGCGAAGCCAAATTGAGCGGAGCCGACCTCAGCCGAGCTGACCTCTGCCACGCTAACTTGCTAAATGCCAGCTTGGTTCACGCCGACCTCACCAACGCCTATCTGATCCGCGCCGACTGGATTGGAGCCGACTTAACTGGCGCCACTTTGACCGGTGCTAAACTACACGCAGTTTCCCGACTCGGCATCAAAACCGAAGGCATGACTTGCAAGTGGGTTGACCTCAGTCCCAACGGCGATCATAGCCAAATTTACTGGTTAAATGCTGGAGGAACCCAGGAGTTTTTTCACGAAACCTTACCCACAGTTAGGATTGTGATTGACGCCTCCTTGGACCAAGGCGCTCATTTTGCACTAGCTGCAACTTATTACCACATTACCCAACAATACCCAGGATTAAGCCAGCCACCCACCATCGAAGTTAGTTCGAGGCGCACCGTACTAGCCTTTAAAATGGACAGCGATGATAAATTATTCGCCACCGCTTACGTCGCCATAATTCCCTTCAATGATGCAGCCACCACTCAAAAAAATCTGATCGCCTTAATGAAAATGATTCAATCCCAGGATGCCAGCAATCTGAATGTAAAAGAATCTAAACACGTCCAACAATGCAGCAAAGCCCTCAACCAAGCTATCAGCAAAGTAGACCAAATCAAAATATCTAATGCTTTTCCCAAAATAGGGGCAAGTATCAACTTCTTTCAGATCCCTACACAAATGATCTTAATCAATTCCCGCGACCAAAAGCTCAGCGTATATCACCACCAAGCTTTTGGCAAGCGCCTGATTAAAAAATATGACCCCAATAACTCGACAGCAGGGAAGTTAACGGAAAGCAGCAAATCAGCTCAGACTACTCTCAGTAATGTTTTAGATTTTATCAAAGGCTTCCACAATATAGATGTGTAAGCATATTGCATCAAGTTGCAAAAAATGCTTATTCTAAAGCTTTGTGATACCTAAAAAATCAGGGAGATTGACAAGCATGGACGCCGAAGAACTCCAAGCCAAATATGCGGCCGGAGAAAGAGACTTTACAGCAATCCTTCTTTGCGAGGCCAATCTCAGCAGAGTCGATTTGAGTGGGGCTAATTTCACTGAGGCAATCTTGAGCCTCACCAACTTGAGCGGTGCCAATCTTAGTGGTGCCAATATGAGAAAAGCCAAACTTAATGTTGCTAGACTCAGCGGTGCCAATCTCAACAAAGCTAATCTCAGTGGCGCTATCCTTAATGTAGCTAATTTGATTCGAGCCGACCTCAGCGAGGCTCAACTCGTTGAAGCTACACTGATTAGAGCCGAACTGATTCGAGCCGATCTCAGCATTGCAAATTTGAGCGGGGCTAACCTCAGCGAAGCAGATTTGAGAGAAGCAACTCTCAGAGAAGCCAATTTAGAACAAACAGACCTCAGTGGAGCTCATCTCAGAGGCGCTTGTCTCACCGCGGCTAATTTGGAACGGGCAAATTTGCACAGAGCCGACCTCAGCAGGGCTGACCTCAGAGGAGTTAACCTCTGTAATGCTGAACTCAGACAAGCTAATTTGTCTCAGGCTAACCTCAGCGGGGCTGATTTGCGAGGTGCTAATCTGCGGTGGGCTGACCTCAGCGGGACGAACCTGACAGGTGCTGATCTCGGTGAAGCGAGGTTGAGCGGTGCCAACTTGTACGGAGCAAATTTGAGCAATGCGAATCTGCTGAATGCTACTCTGGTACACGCTGATTTGACTCAAGCAAATTTGATTCACGCTGACTGGGTGGGTGCAGACTTGACGGGTGCTGCTTTGACGGGGGCAAAAATTTATGCTGTATCGAGATTTGGTTTGAAAGCAGATGATATTACCTGTGATTGGGTTGATCTTAGTCCTAATGGCGATCGCAGTGACATTCAACGTTTCAGTGCCGAAAAAGCTCAAAAGTATTTTAATGCCACGCCGCCTACGGTGCAAATTATTGTCGATCGACCCCTAGACCCCAACGCTAACTTTATCCTTGCTGCCACCTACCGCCAAATTGCCCTTCAATACCCAGGCTTGAGCAACCCTCCCAGCATAGAAGTTAATTCGCGGCGAACAATCATATCGTTTAGAATTGACCAGGACGAACAACTATTTTCCACAGCATTTGTTGCCATAATTCCCTTTAGCGACGCGGCATTTACGCAGAAAAATATCATCACTTTACTGAGGATGATTCAACCACAAACTGGCAATAACCTTGGGGTCAGAGTTTCAAACTTGGTAGCCCAATTGAGCGTAGCTTTGACCCAAACAATTAGAAAAATAGGCGAAATGAAACTTCAGCCCGTTCGTATCGACAATGAAATGATATCAACTTTTTTCCAAGCCCCAACCCAAACCGTACTGTCCAATTCCTGCGCTGAAAGTTTGATGGTTCACTATCACCCAGACTTTGGCAGGCATTTGATGAACTTGCCCGGAGTAAATAAAAATTCAATTAATCCGGCAATTAAAGCTCAAAGACTGACAACACCGCCGATTAATACGGTGATTGAGTTTGTCAAAGGCTTTTATCAGCTCGGTGATTAAATTTTATAAATCAATAAATCATGTTAATTAATGCTATCTAAAAATGATTAAATCCCTGTTTTAAGTAAATATCATATCTGATCAAACGCAAATTAGACATGGCTAAAAAGTAGCCTATATGAGCATTCTTCCTTCTTCCTTCTTCTTATCAAGGTGAAAATAATGCAAGCTGAAGAACTACTCAAACGATTTGAACTTGTCAAAAAATACACAGAAGGGAACAGAGATTTCACAGGGATTAACCTGAATGAAGCAAATCTTAGTCGCATCAATCTCAGTCAATCAATTTTCAAAAAGGCTAGTTTATTTGTCACCAATATCGGTGGCGGTAACTTAAGCGAATGTGATTTCACTGAAGCCAATCTGAATGTGGCTAGACTCAGCAGCACCAATCTCACACGAGCCATCTTAAACGGCGCGACTCTGAATGTGGCAAATTTAGTACAAGCTAACTTAACAGAAGCTCAATTGATCGGAGCATCTCTGATTAGAGGTGAACTAATTAGAGCCGAACTCAGTAGAGCTAATTTTAGTTCAGCTAACCTCACTCAAGCTGATTTAAGAGAGGTACAAATGACAGATGCTAACCTCAGTAGAGCTAATCTTAGGAGTGTAAATCTCCGAGGAGCATCTGCTTCATCAGCTAACTTTGAACAAGCCAATTTACACGGGGCTGATTTGACTAAAGCAGATCTGAAAAAAGTTAATTTGAGTAATGCGGATCTGACACAAGCTTCTTTGCATCAGGTAGATCTCAGCGGTGCTGATTTGAGCGGAGCTAATCTCAAATGGGCAGATTTAAGTGGAGCTAATCTGAATGGTGCTGATTTGAGCGATGCTAAATTGAGCGGAGCTAACTTGCATCTAGCAGATTTAAGTAATACTAATTTAGCAAATGCTAGTTTGGTTGATGCTGATTTGACCGAAACAAATTTGATTCAGGCTGATTGGGTGGACGCTGATTTAACGGGAGCAACTTTAACGGGAGCAAAGATTTACTTGGTTCCCAGGTTTGGGGTGAAAGTAGACGAGATTACTTGCGATTGGGTCGATCTCAGTCCCATGGGCGATCGCACTCGGATTCAAAAATTCAATTCGCCATCAGAGTCGAGAAAGTTTTTAAATCACAAACCAGCGCTAGTGCATATTGTGGTTGATGCAGTGTTAGATCAGTCAGCCAACAGTGCTTTAGCAGCAGCTTACTACGAAATAGCTCGGTATTATCCGACAATGAGTTGTCCTCCCAATCTTGAAATCGATTACCGCCGGACAACTATCACTTTTAGATTCGATAGCGATGAGCATTTATTACCCGCAGCTTTTTTAGCAGTTCTGCCTTTTGAAGATTCGATAGAAATTCATAAAAATATTGTAGAAATCGGCAAAAATATCCTTAATCAAGATATGGAAAAAAAACTGATAGTACAGTTTTGTAAGGGATTGAATGCTGCTATAAATAATATCAAGGAAGTGAAGGAATTGGTGGTAGCCAAAAAAGCTGACCATCAAACAAAGTTTTTTGATGCACCTACCAAAACTCTTTTAATCAGTTCAGGGCAGCAGAGTTTGACTGTATATCATAATCCGAATTTTGGTAAGCGAGGTCAAAATCATCCAAGTAGTAAATTCACTTTGTCCGTGGGTGAACAATTAGTTGATTTTCTGACCAGTTTTGATTATCAGTAAATTGGGTCTAAAGCCCCGTCCTTTTAGCTATGCTTTAATTATCCAGATTAATTTTTTTTTCGTTTCCGGCAATCATTATTAACAACATGGTAGAATAGATGAATACTACAGGTAGAATAACCGCGGGCATCGAATGGGTAGTCAATCCCAAAATGACTGGCTAGGAAATAATAATGGTTAGTGGGTGGCGAAAACCACGAAAAACATAGCTAGGGTAACTAACGTAACCCAGATCAGAAAACTCAAATCTTGAATATTAAACGTACCGTGGGGCACACGGGAACAAGGAGAGAAATCTCCGAAAGTTTGGGGAGACAAGCTCTCTGGGGCTATCTAAGTTGGACTTGATGCTTGGTTCAATCGAACGGGTATTTGGTTTAAATATTGCCGAAAGGATAGGTAGCTTTAAGGTATGTCTGCGAACCAAGAATCCCCGTACTTTTAAGTCGGGGAGTGTCAAGCTGAGTGAGAAATATCAACAGTAAAATCGATTGATTGAGGTAGAAGTCCACAATTCGCTGCTGCGTTTTTTGCGATCGCACCCAGAACCCCATTGGCCACATCACTTGACAATGGCGCGTCTGGTGGCGCGGGCTTTGCGTTTGGGGCGCAGTGCTCTGATTCAAACAGGGCTCCCCGCAGGAGTTTACCGACAGCGCTATCGAGTCAGTTATTTGATGCCGATTTTAATGTGGCCGGAGCCTGTGATTTTGGTGGCGCAGACACGGGTGATCGAGCAGTTGAGAGCAGTGGAAATTCCGCGATTGCAAGAATGGCTGGAAACCGATCGCGCGTTAGCGACTTATGACCAAAATACTGATTTCCGAGGACTAATGCTAGCAGATCCGCAATCTTGGCTAGCCTCGCGCTTGGCGATTGATTCGCAACCACACAGCAAGATTCCGACAATTATTGATGGTGTGGATGACTTGGAAGTTTGGACGCGCCAGCAATTGACGTTGTGTTTGCATCCGGGAGACTGGAATGACTTGATGCTGGCTGTACCCCAGGAAGCTGATGCAATTCTGCAAGTGCGGGTACTGTTAACGCGGGCTTGTTTTCAGCATCCAGCGAAACCGGATGAGTGCTATTTGTTGGAAATCGCAGAGCAAAATATGTTGGTGGGGCTGTTTGAAAGAATCGCATCTGCCGCCCTAATTCCGCCGGCTTGGAGCAATTTTTGGCATCGGTGGGAAAGCAATGGAAAACTGAGGTGGGCGCAAATCAATCGGGAGGCTGGGTCTTTTTCGCTGTACTGCGCGCCGGTGCAGGTGGCTGAGGTTTTGAGCAAAATTTGGGATAATCAGCCTGTGGTGTTGATTGGCGGGGCGGTGGATTTGGAACCGAAGGCGCCGATTTTTCGGGAAATGCTGGGACTTCCAGAGTTGACTAGCGTGAAGTTTTCGCCCGATCGACAAAGTGAATTAATTCAACTTTACATTCCCGACGGATTGCCGCTACCGAATACGCCGGAATTTCAGGGAGTTTTAATTCAGGAAATTCGGACTTTGCTGTGCATGAGTGCGTCTGTGCCAGGATTAACGGTATTGGTAATTGGAGATGTACCGCTGAAGGCGAGAATTGCGGCGAGGTTGGCTTCTGAGTTCGGTTCGAGGGTGCGGGTAGAAACCACAGATGTGGGGGAGAATGGGATTTTGGTGACTGGGTGGGAGTTTTGGCGGGAACATCAGGGGGAATTTAGGGCACCGCATTTGCTGGCGATCGCAACTTTGCCACTTCCGTCCATGGAAAATCCTTTGGTGACGGCGCGGGTGGCTTATTATAAGGAACGGCGGAAGGATTGGTTTCGGTTGTATTTGTTGCCGGCGGCGTTGAATGAGTTGCAAAGGGCGATCGCGCCTGTGCGAGAAAGGCAAGGGGTTGTGGCGATTTTTGACAACCGGGTGATTTACCGCAGTTATGGACAGCAAATTTTAGCTGCGATGAGTCCGTTTGCGAGGATTGATTATTTGGATACGACTTGGTTGACGCAGGCTTGAGATCACCTGTTGGCATATAATTGGGTTAAGTGTCCAATTTGAAATCTAATTTAGTAGACAAAGATTATGGGTGAATCTAAACGTCGCAAAGAGGCGATCGGGGACAAGTTCGGACAAGAAGAGCGTATCTATCCCTGGCTGCCAATCACGAAAACCCAAAGCGCAGATTTTGTGAAGTGGACAAGTCGCGGAAGCTGGACGGGGATTAGCCTTTTGGTGGGTTGGTGGATTGTAGTGCGGTTTGTGGGCCCTGCGGCGGGCTGGTGGGTGGTTGATTGATACTAGGCTCGACAAATGCCTGAATGTTTGTGCGATCGGGCATTGTGTCGAGTGCAACTGAATTTTTGGGAAAATTTTAGTTGCGAATCAGGAATTAGTATGGTATGTTAGTGATCTACGGGCAATTAGCACAGTGGTAGCGCACTTCCTTCACACGGAAGGGGTCGCAGGTTCAAATCCTGCATTGCCCATATTTTTAACTCAAACTAACCCACATTTTTCACAGCTCAGGTTTAAGGTTCCCCCGCTTTTATATAGTTTTTACAGCATCCATTACCCCAAAAAATAATAATGGCTATTGGAAATGACTTTGTTGAAAGATTACAAAAAGCGAGAGTTTGGCAAAAATCTACAAATCGCTTAGTCAAAGACTTGATTAAGGACTTTCAGAGCGGAAAAATTGTTGTACCATCCTATCAACGAACTTTTGTTTGGGATATCCCTAAGCAATGTCGTTTTATTGAATCGATTTTTATGGATGTGCCAATTCCATCTATATTTTTACTTGAAAAGCTTGATGAAAAAGATGAAACATTGTTTGAAGTAATTGATGGAGTTCAACGACTCACCACTTTGGGGCATTTTAGTAACGGAACTTTGAAGTTAATAAATCTTAAAACGTTACCCGACCTAAATCAATCTACTTATCCGTCTCTACCACAGAAAATTAGCAGTCTTTTTTTAGAACGTCACATCAATATAATTGTTATTGAAACTGGGACACAGCCTGAAATACAATTTGAAGTTTTTGGACGACTTAATCAAGGCTCAGTTTCTCTTAATTCACAAGAATTAAGAAATTGTATGTTTCATGGTGAATTTAATGATTTTTTAAATCATTGTAGTCATTTTAGATTATACAGAGAATTACTATCACCTTTTTCTAAGTTCAAGCCAGCAAAAGAAGGCAAACCAGATCCAAACAGGATGCTTGATGTTGAACTAATTCTACGATTCTTTGCTTTCTATGAACTTTACAAACCAGAATCAAATCTCTACCCTGAAGCGAGAAGTGAAACGCTTAATGATTATATGAGGCTAAGAACACCTAATGCGGATAAAAACTTGTTGCCACAAGTAAATTTAAGAGCCAACGATGAGCTTGAATCTTTATTTAATAAAGTCTTAGGAATGGTTAAATTCACCTTCAACGAAAAACACTTTAGAAACTTTAGCCTTACCCTAAAAACAGATAAAGCTCAGTTTTCTCCCCTTCTTAATCAAGCTATTTTTGATGTTCAAATGCAAGGTTTTATTGATTATACAATAACCGATATACAGAACAAAACTGAAATTATCTATGAAGCATTTCTTGATATATGTTCTTATGACCGTAATTTTATAGATGCGATTTCACAGAGGACTGATTCCAAACTAAATGAACGTATAGGAATTTGGAAAAATAAGCTGAGTCAAGTTATCGAAAGTTCACATTCCTATTATGAAAAGCTAGAGATGAAGCGACAACTGTTTAACTCTAATCCAATATGTAGTTCTTCAGGTAAAAGAATTGAAACAATTGATGAAGCAGATTTTGTAGATGGGATGCTTTACCATAGATGTTCTTCTCCATCTCTTACCCAGACAGAATTACAGCCAAGAAAAAGAACTACAGTGAATTCGCCTATAAAATTTTATCTGGACGGTTCGCTCTATGAATTTGATAATATATTAGAGGCTATTTATATGATTCTAGAGTTTGTAGTAGAGAAAATTAAAGACGATGAATACTCAATAAATCGATTAGCTTCTTTAAGCTTTGTTGGAACCAATAGGGAGTTGAGTGATAAATCAAATAGAGAACTAAAGAAGTTCAAGTCACTTGGTATCGAAAATTCAAATTCTAAACAATTATATATTGATGTTAGTGGTGGCCGCACCGAAAATGTGCAGAATGTAACAGAAATAGCATCACTTTTTAGTTTTATGAGTGAATTTAAATTTGTCGAATAGTGAGATTATATTATCACCTTCCCTGTATCCAGCAAATCGACAGAAATGGCAATGCGAGTCATCTCCTCCTTCTTGAAACTGTCACCAATTTTATTCTTGTTTATTTAATGCCTGATGTTTTCTTTTATTAGGTGCTGGCGCTAAAACGCAACTCACAAAAGTTATTGCATTTAGCTACAATGTGTATCGATACATCTACAGCCCTTCTAAAGTAATCGCTATCAACAGCTAGAAAATCTCCCTGATAAACTTTCCCACCATAGTCAGTAATTCGTGTTGTATAAAAATCATTTCGTACCCAACCACCATGAACTCCTAAATCTCTTCTTGCCTTCATTTCTACATACTCAGGAAATAAACTTTCTAAAGAAATTTCATTAATTCTTTTCTTCTTTGCTGGTTTATCTGTGATGTTCTGTTCTAAAAGAAGCTGATTTATGGTTGTTTCCATCTCCAAAGTGGTTAAGAGTAAATTAAAAAACTGTCTGGAAGGCTTATAAAGCTTATTGCTTATTTTTTTTGTTACTTTTTCTTGAATTATATCTGCTGCGTTATCTTGTTTGAGAACCTCAGCAACATTAAAATGAGCGCTCTCAAGTTTGCCAGGATATGCAAGCAGTATTATTTCTATAATGCGAACAAGATAATCTTCTAACTCTGTCATCAGAGCAATAAAAAGTTGACTTCGCAAATAGTTAGTAATGCGGGTTGTTTGAGGAAAACCTTCAATTATGTTAAACCCATCAAATCTATCAGATATTAACTTGTTACCTTCTCTGGCAATCCACTCTGGAGGTAAATCTTCGTTTAGGAAATTTGGATTGTATGTATCTTCAAGCTTTGAAGTATCTAGTTGTTTGACTGATTGCTCTATAAAACCAAGGCAATAGTCCAAAGCTCTTATATTGAAAAATTTGTTTTTTGAGACCTCGCTAACCTGATTTACTAAGGTATTTTGTCTCTCATTCAAAATTTCATTGATATCAGTCATGCAGGTGTCACCTTAAATTAAGTTTATCCAAATATCTAAGCCGCAAACTGTTGCGTAAACTCAATTAACTCATTTACTTTTTCCCCAGTAAACCACTTTTGCCCTAGCTTACGCTATAACGTCACCAATTGCAAGTCCGTCACCGCTTGCTAGTTGCTAATCGTGGCAATTGTCGGGTGAGTCTCAAAAATCTCCAATACCTTCGCCTCAACTCGCTGGCGATATTCCTCCTTGATAATTAGACAATTTTCCACAAGGCCAAATCCGCGATCGCCCAAAACCCCCTTTTCTTTATACTACACATATGCTACAATAAGATTGTAACTCGTGCCCCGCCGGAGGTTCCCTGATGGCCAATGCTAATATTCCTCAAAATTTCAACTTGATCGTACCCGCAGGAACCCAAATTGTCACCAAAATTGAGGTCAAAAACCCCGCCAGTAATCAATTTTGGAAACAAGGAGCTGTAGGTGTTATCGTTAAATCGCCTACGGATAATTCCCACGCATATTTGGTCAAACTCCCAGATGGCACAGAAATTAGTTTGCGGCGACACGAATTCAGCATCCGCAAGCAATTTCAGAGCGAAGGATTGCAGTCAGGAGGAGATTTTTTAGCAGAATATAACCTCTATGATTCTGTTATTTACCGCTGCATTGTTGGTTCCAGAGCTTACGGTTTGGATAACGAGCAATCTGATACAGACAGGCGCGGGATTTACCAGCCACCGGCATTGCTTCATTGGTCGCTTTATGGGATTCCTGAGCAATTGGAAAATCAGGAAAATCAGGAATGCTACTGGGAATTGCAAAAGTTTCTGATTTTGGCACTAAAAGCTAATCCAAATGTGTTGGAATGTTTGTACACGCCTTTGGTAGAAACAATTTCTCCTGTAGCACAAGAATTACTGGAAATTCGGGAAATTTTTCTGTCTCAGCTAGTTTATCAAACTTACAATAGTTATGTTTTGTCTCAATTCAAAAAAATGGAGCAAGACTTGCGGAATACTGGGGAAGTGCGATCGAAGCACGCGATGCACTTGATTCGGTTGTTGCTGTCAGGAATTACGGTGTTGAAGGAGGGTTTTGTGCCGGTTCGAGTGGATGATTATCGATCGCAACTTTTGTCTATCCGCAATCAGGAAGTACCCTGGGATGAGGTGAATCGGTGGCGGCTGGATTTGCATGGAGAGTTCGATCGCGCTTTTGGATCAACTCGCTTGCCAGAACGTCCTAATTACGAGAAGGCTAATCAGTTTTTGATTAAAGCGCGCCGAAGTGCGATCGAAATTGGTGATTAAATCGGTGATTGAATCGGCGATTGAAATCGCTTCTACACAAGCCAAGTCCGCCTGCGCGGACTGAATGAAAAAATGATAGAATACATCTCGAATCTCGCAAAAATTATCTCGGTTCGACCTTACCCGCTGCTGTTTGCGACTGTCAGCGGTTCGCATTTATACGGCTTTCCTTCCGCAAATTCTGATTTCGATTTGCGGGGAGTTCATATTTTGCCATTACCAGAAGTAGTCGGATTAATTACAGGAGAAGAAACCATCGAAGTTTCTGAGATTCGCGAGGGATTAGAACTCGATTTAGTTACTCACGATATTAAGAAGTTTTTTGATTTGCTGTTGCGCCGCAACGGTTATGTTCTCGAACAACTTTTTTCGCCACTCATCGTTTACACTACTCCCGAACATCAGGAATTAAAGGCGATCGCCTCTACTTGTATTACCAAGCATCACAGCCACCATTATCTGGGTTTTGCTCAAAATCAATGGAAATTGTTGGAGAAAGAACGGCCGCGCCGGGTGAAGCCGCTGCTGTATGTTTTTCGGGTGTTGCTGACAGGGATTCATTTGATGCAAACTGGGAAAATTGAGGCGAATTTGGTGAAACTCAATGATAAATTTCAGTTGTCATATATTCCCGATTTGATTGCGAGAAAGCTGGGCGGGGATGAACACTCGGTGCTGGAAGATGCTGATATCGAGTTTTATCGACAAGAGTGCGATCGGCTGATTAAGCTATTGGAAGAGGCAAGTAATACAAGTCATTTACCGTCAAATCCTGATGCAAAAGTTGCACTCAATCAACTATTGGTAAAGGTGAGGATGGCATCTGTTTGATGGATTTGCATGGAGAGTTCGATCGCGCTTTTGGATCAACTCGCTTACCAGAACGTCCTAATTATGAGAAGGCTAATCAGTTTTTGATTAAAGCGCGCCGGAGTGTGATCGAGCATTAAGGTAGTCGCGAATCAAGTCAGCCATTTTCTGTTGCTCTTTACGATACACGCTTTTACCCAAAGATAGGCGATCGCCCCGATTCGTCAGCAGACGCAACTCGTAGAATTTATAGTCTTCGGTGTCTTCTGTTTCTTTTAACTCTAGTTGAGAAATTTCTTGGAGCGATCGCTTAACTACTTGAGTCACCCCCATCCACCTTTTCTGAATCGTTAAGGTACTTGCCTTTTTGTCAAAAATATAAGTTTCAACAATCCAACTACATTTTTCTCGATTATTAAGCTCTAGAAGATGTTCGGTTTTTTGAATAATTTTCATATTTAGTACCAGCTTCCCTGTTATTGATTGACAATTGTTACACAACTTTTTAGATGGCATCTGAGGGCGATCGCCCCTAGCAACAGAGATATATAGTCCTAGACACATTAACCAATTCATAGGGAGTAACATTAATAGAACTAAGGCTAAGGCTAAAAAACCCGGTTTCTTCCAAAAATCATCGATTTTTTCGACAAATATTCACGCAGAAACCGGGTTTTTGGTTCCCCACTGATTAATCGCCACCACCGCCACCACCGCCACCGCCACCGCCACCACTATCGCCACCACCACCACTCCAACTATCGCTACTACTATTGCTACTACTAGGCTCTGTGTAAGTTGTCACCACTGTTTTTTCATCGTGATAACCACAACTATCACAGTGACAAATTATTTTATTCTCCCCATGATTACTTCGGGTTGGTGAAGAGATTACTTTCTTCTTCCTGATTAGCGTTGGCTTTTTACAGCTAGGACATTTTTTTCTAAAAAACGACCAAGCTTTCATTAACAAAAGCACAGGTATCCATATCGGTGATGTAACTACTATGAATACGATCGTTCCTATTACGGAGCCGAGAAATCCTCCTAGTGAAGAAGAGCCATCTATTGTGAAACCAGAATTATTGGTAGCCTGTTGAGATGGAGTTGACAACTGAAGAATTCCAGTAGGAAATGTAACTTGAACTTCTAATTCTTGCTTTGGTGGTAGTGCTTTTTTACCTGTGAATACAAAGGTTTGACCGTCCACTTGACGCACTGTTGTGGGTATCCCAAAGCTTTTGAAGGAAGAGACTTTGGCTGCTAAAACATCTGGTAGTTTAACCGTGACTTGGCTGGCATTAATCGGGGATTTGCGATCGGGCCAAATGGCTTTCCAGTAAACTTGAGTATTCTCACCATTAACCTGCAATCCACCTATCACACGATATTTGATGACAAAAGTATGTGACTCTGGTGGTTTCAATTCATGTTGCCAACGAATCCAAATTTGATTGTTTTCAATCCCAGTGGTACTAGGAATTATTTGATTATTTTCTGCAACTGTTACATCTTTGATTTCTTGGACTTTATCTAGGGGGATATAGCGAGAACGTTGATTGCTATAGTTGCCTGTAAATACATACTTTTGTGTTTCTGTAACTAACATATCTCCGTTCGCTTGAACGTCGATATTAACATTAATATTTTCCCAATAAAATGGCGCTGCTTCGGCAGATACATTAGTCACTGTGGTGAAAAATAAGCTCAAGGAAGCAATTAATAAAAAAACAATTTTCTTCAGGATTCGTTTATTCATATTTCCTCATGTGTGATTAGTTGATTTAGGACTTCATTCGTTATCAATGTTTTATAGCTAAGTTATTAGCTACAATTATTCAACAGTTTTCTTGTCAGGTCAATTCATAAATGTCATTGATTAACCTCATAAAAGTCATAATTGTATTCTTTGCAGCCTAGAAACCGGGTTTTTCTATGAAATACTTCGTTTCAGCCCGCGATTTGGCAAAAAACCTGGTTTCTTGAGTCAAACTGCATCAATATTGATAATATGAAACTCACTTTCCCAGCATTCCCCAATAAGCCACACCGTAAAGTTGAGCAGCCTGCATAGCTTCTTCGTCATAGCCTTGAGCTTTGAACAAAATCTCGGCTTCTTTTAGATAGCCCATTGCTTCTTCTTTATTGTTGGTTGCGTCTTGAACCATCAAAGCTAATCCCAATCTCATGTGAGCATTGGCATCATTATAATCACTTTTAATTGCTGTTTTCCAGTGAGTGATTTCCTCTTCTATACTGTCCCATTTAGGTTCGTTAGAGTTGTCTGTGGGAAAGCCTTCAATACCGTAATTTGTGATATCCAAGAATGTCGCAATGACTTCGGCTTCTTTATGATATCCTCCCAAACTACCAGTCGTGAAACCTGAAGTTAGAGGAACACGCTGCTTACCTGAGTGCAACACAAGACAGATACGATATTTATTACTCTCACTGTCTGAAATCCCCTGTATTTCCACACCTGAAATATCTTGAAGTAGGTGTTTAATAAGTTTAGTTTCGTGTATTTCCATGCCTGAAATACGTTGAAGTAACGGTTTCATAATTTTCGTTTTTGCAATGACTGGTTTATGCCGCTTTATAGTCATATGACCGAGATTTTTGTCAAAAGTAATGGTCTCTATCTCAACAAATATTACCAACACCAAACCAAGAAGCGCAAATAAAAGAGCGAAAAAACCGCCAGAAAACAAAACCGCAAATACACCGAATAATAAAAAACTCCCTCCAACAAATAGCTGTATCCAAAATGCGGACATTTCTACTAATTCTAGTTTATCTGATGTCTGTTTCATGATTTTATGTTGAATTGATTTTCAGTGAATGTGGATGTGGATTATTTTCTTTTTGATTGGTCAATCGCCATTTTTGTATTGTCAATAGCCTTGACAGCATAAGTATTGCCCGGACGTGCTTCTAAAGCTCTATTGAAAATGATTAAAGCTGTTTGATAGTCCCTCTGTCCGTAGTAAGTATAGCCAAGTTTCATCAATTGCTTAAAGTCACCTTTTTGATCACCAACAGTACCAGAAGTAGGCTCAGGAATAGGTGCTGGTGAAAGTTCAGTAGATGGCTCTGCACCAGGAGATTGTTCTTGACTTGGTGATGAAGAAATGCTGAAATCTGAAGGAAAAGAAGAGGAGGATTGCTCACTAGAACCTTGGTTTATAGTTACGGTTCCAGATTGAGCTAACTTTGCAAGCTCTGTGCCATAACTTACCATAGTAATAATACCTGACAATAAAAATATTGGCAATGCAGCAAGTTGAATAAAGAATGTTTTTCTGATTTTTTTATTGCTCCATTTCTTAATATAGAAAATTAATGCAGCAAATGGAATAAACCAGTAAAGTAATCCCCAAACTACTTCTTCTTGGAAAGCTTGAACTAATCCCCAGATATAGCCAACAGTAGCTAAAACAAGACCCAGACCAAAAAACAAGGCGATCGCAATTCCAGACATTTTATTTTTCTCCACTTGAATGGAATATCAAGATTTCAGCTAGGATTTTGACTGAACACTCAACCGCAAGCAATGATTATTTTTCAAATTAGCTGCTTAAACTTATGTTGTTGAGCAGCAATAAGAGCCGAATTGCGATCGGCACTCAATGCCACAGAAACTTAAGGAGATGGTTTGGGTTTGACACCAGGTGATGGCTTGGAACTAGGTGATGGAGAAGTGTTGAAATCAGAAGGAAAAGCAGAAGGCGATTGCTCAGTGGATCCAGGCTGTATATTAGGCGCTTGTGGAGAAATTGCTCCTGTAATTCCTCCCAGTACAAACATGAATAGTCCAGCACATGAAATTAAAAATGTTTTTCTGATTTTTAGGTTACTCCATTTCTTTGTATAAAAAACTAATGCAGCACCTGGTACAACCAAGTAAAGCACACCCCAAACAACGTCTTCTTGAAAAGCTTGAACTAATCCCCAAATGCCACCAACTAAGCTTAAAACTAAACCCAGGAGGAAAAATAAGATAATCGCAATTCCAGACATTTTCTATTTCTCCGTTAATGTATAGTTATTTTGCAAACTGTAAAGGTTAGGATTAAAAAGGATGTTTAACCCGGAACTCTTTTGGCTGTTTGCTGTGTTAGAAATAGATTAGTGGTGAATCCAGTCCGATCGCGCACAATGAATGTTAGGATTTTGGTTAGGAATTTGACTAGGAACTCGATCGCGACTGCCGCAAATGATACCCTCCACCCTCGATTCACCCGAAGAACCATTTGCACGCGCTAGCAACGACTGGGATACCCAAAAGCTTTACAGTGACTTAGCAAATGCCAAACAACAATTCGCGCCCCACACCAGAAGAGGGCTGACACCCGTAGAAAAGCGCCATCTCTGTGGGTTGTTGTGCGGCTACAGCCCCGCCGAAATTTCGATACTTCTGAATAAGCAAACCAAGGGTGTAGAAGTTGATTTGTCAAAAACTTTGTACCGATATCTAGAATTTTTGACAAATAGACCCAGAAATGCTTTGACAAATTGGCGAGATGCGATCGACTGGCTAGAAATAGCCGGGTATAAAACGCAGCCAAAAACCTTAACAGGAGTCAGCTTAAAAGCCACTCTCCACCATTCAGACAGCATTTTGTCTGTCGCTATCAGTCCCGACGGACAATATCTCGCAACGGGTTCTCATGACAGTACAGTGAAAGTTTGGAGTTTGCACAGTGGTGAATTGCTACGGACGATTTCGGGACATTCAACGGCGGTTTTGCTAGTTGCTTTCAGCCCGGCCAGCAAAACGCTGTTGACCCGATCGCGCGGCGGTAGTGTCAAACTCTGGAACTTGCAAAACGGCGAACTGCTGAAGCGTTTGGCAGACGTACATCGCCACGAATCGGTGGCTGTGAGCTCCGATTGGCAAATTTTGGCGATCGGCACTACCAGAGGCACTATCAAGCTTCAGCACCTGAATAGTGGGCAATTGCTGCAAGTTTTGGAAGGCTATCAAGGGGATGACATTAGTGCGATCGCCCTGAGTCCCAACGGCCAAATGTTAGTAGCCAGCGGGCTAAATGCAGCCAGCGGTTTCTGTCGCGCCACAGTCACGATGTGGGAACTTCCTAGTGGTGAAGTGCGGGAAACTTTTGGTAGTGAAAGTTATGTGGCGATTGCTCCCGATAGTCGAATTCTGGTTAGTCACAGTGGCAAAATTATTAATTTGTGGAATTTGCAAACAGGGGAATTATTGCTTTCGCGGCAAACTGGAATTAGGATTACTTCAGCGGCTGCAATCAGCCCTGATGGGAAATATTTTGCTGTGGGTTGTTTTGATGGTGCGGTGAGAATTTGGAATTTTAGCGGGGAGTTGCTGCACACTTTGGAAGGAAATTCTAGTCCTATTTCTGCGATTGCGATCGGGCTTTTGGGCGAAACTCTGGTCAGCGGTGGGGAGAATGGTACTGTTAAACTTTGGCAACTGCGGATTTGATATGATTTCTGATGAGGCAGAAACCGGGTTTTTTTACGAAAATACTGTATTTCAACCCTTAATTAAAGTAAAACCCGGTTTCTTTGGTATCTATGTCTCCAAGACTAAGTATAATTAATTTAAGGTTTTTCAGAAGGGCTGAGACAATGCAAATGCCAGAAAAAAAGAATCGTGTATTGAAACAGCAACGTTTGCTGGAACTCAGACAGAAAATTGCTAGCGGTACAGAGCAAATTTCTCAGGGAAAAGTGACTGAGGGTGAATTAGTTTTTGCTAGATTGCAGGAGAAAATTCGCTCAACTTCTGAGTCTAGATTATGAAGAACTGGCGAAAGCAAATAACTAATGACTATCTCTCAACTCTCTGGTTATTAAGTTCTAACTTCTTTCGCTGTCTTTCCACAAGCTCTGCTAGAGATTTTTTTCTAATTTCCATCTCCTGAAAGTCAACCACAAAACTCGCTATTTTAAGCTCCACAGCTAAGGCTTCCGTAATATCGATAATTTCCACCCAACTAGCACATTGATAATCTGAATCTTCGTATTGTTTAATACGGCTTTCTTCAAGTCCCAGCCTATCCGCAAGTTCCTTTTGACTCATTTGGGCAGCAATCCGAGCCTTAATTAAGACCCTCGGCATCTCTAAAATCGAGTCTACTTCAATTCTAAAATCTTTGGTGCGATCCAAAGTCACCAATCTTTCATATTCAGCTATTTCTGCCTTGAAAGCATCCAAATGACTTTGCATTGATTCGCGCATCGCTGACCACCAAGGATCGTTCTGTTTTACGTCTTCATCTTGTGCGTCATATTGGGCTAGCGTATATTCACATCTTTTCAGTAACTCTTGCGTGCATTCATATTGATTTTCATTTCTAATCATGGCGACCACCTGACTAAATCTATTGCTATAATTCCTTTAGGATTTCGCTCTCTATCCCGCTGAAACAATTCATAGGAAGTTATATCGTAACTACCGACTGGTTGGTCAGATGGAAAAATCTCACCGCGATAAAAAGCTTTTTGAGCAGCTCGATCTGCATAATTTATTAGTCGAGGAGTCTGAGTTTTTAGATAATTCATATCCACATTCTCTCTATCCCAACAGGCATCAAAGTCTTGAGGAGCTAGTTTGCTAGTAACAAAGCTACCATTAATGTAAATTGTCCTGCATCCTGCTACTTTTAGTTGCTCCATTGCCATTTGCAATCCATCTATCATACGACTGCGACGCGGTGTTGTTCCAAATCGCTCTTTAAACTCTTCCCATTCTGCCCAATACACTCCTGGTGGCAAGTTTCCATGCTCGTCAAATTCTGTAATCATGGTCTTACACCTTTACACCTTAACATAATATAATTATCATTATATGAAACTAAAGCCGATCGAAATCCCCGACTTCTTGAAGAAGTCGGGGATTTGAATTATCGATCGCACTCACCTTTTTAAGCGATAAAAATCAGGGTTCCCTTGCTCATTTCCAAAGTATCACCCATTTGGATACCGTTGTGAAAAGCACCCAGAAGTATATCGCTAGTTTTACCACAGCCGATCGCACCACTAGCATCAATTCCAATTGCCCCAAAATCCCGTTGTCGAGACTCAGCTTCCGCAAAAGAACGCTCTAAAGCAGCTTTCAAACTAAAACCATCCGTCACCCGAATCACAATTTTGGCAGCTAAACATTCATCCATAATGTCTTCGCCAATTCCTGTACAACTTACCGCCGCACTCCCAGTAGCATAATTCCCCGCCGGCATCGCAGAATCGCTCACCCGCCCAATCCGCTCAAAACCCTTGCCGCCAGTCGAAGTACCCGCCGCCAAACGTCCCTGGGCATCCAAAGCTACGACTCCGATAGTCCCAACTCCCGCCGGTTCAGCAACAACTCCAGCCATTGCTCTGCTAAAATTACCTTTGCGTTCCTCCATCCACTCATGCAAACGCAAATCCGTCATCGGATCGTAAATCGGCAATTGAAGTTCTCGCAGCAATTCCGCTGAGCCATAATCTGAGAGTACCCGATCGTCCGAAGTCTGCAAAAATTTAGCAAGTTCGATCGGATGTTGAACACGAGAAACATTAATCGCCCCACTAAAACGCTGTGCAACACCATCCATCAGCGAAGCACTCATCCGAATTTGACCATCCGACTGCACCACGGAACCAGTACCAGCATTGAAGCGAGGGTCATCTTCCAACAACCGACAGCCGTGCACCACTGCATCTATGGCACTCGCACCGTCTTTCAACATCGGATAAACTTCTGCCAAAACATTGTAAAGCGATTTACGCACCGCCTCAAGTCCGCCCTTACCCTGAAGAGAACTGCCGGCACCGCCGTGAATAACTAGCTTTGGTTGTATCTGTTGCGATGCCATATCTTTTAACCTAGAATTTTTCCTTTGCAATCTTAACCTCGGTTTGGCAAATGGCAAGAGATTCTTAACTTTCGGTGGGATTACGGCGGCGGCGACAGCGATCCGAACAGTATTTCACTTCATCCCAGCAGTCAGCCCATTTTTTGCGCCAGGTAAAAGGTCGATCGCACACCGGGCACATTTTGGTAGGTAAATCGGATTTCGCTCGTTGCTTGGCCATGTTAATTTTGACAGGAGGTAAATTAACTATAGTCTTTCCTAATTAGGTGAGGGAATCGGGAATCGGAAATCGAGAATCGTTAGTGATTTTTCTAATAGCCAATGCCCAATACCCAATGCCCAATGCCCAATGCCCAATGCCCAATGCCCAACGCCCAATGCCCAACGCCAACATCCGAATTATCCTAGTCGAACCCGCAGGCCCTTTGAATGTGGGTTCTGTGGCCCGTGTGATGAAAAATATGGGCTTGCACCAATTAATTTTGGTCAATCCCCAGTGCGATCATTTAGGGGAAGAAGCTCGACTAATGGCTGTTCGCGCCACCGATATATTGGAAACAGCCAGAGTAGTTGAGAGTTTGCCCGAAGCTTTGGTAGGCTGTACCAGGGCGATCGCGACGACAGGAGACGATCGCCCGATCGCCACAAAACGAGAAGACCCCGCAGATGCCTTACCTTGGCTCCTAAAAGCCCCCAGCGCCCTAATTTTTGGTCGAGAAGACTGTGGCTTAACCAACGCCGAATTAAACTACGCTCAGCGCCTGATCCGCATTCCCTCCAGCGATGCTTACACATCCCTCAATCTCGCCCAAGCCGTCGCTGTCTGTTGTTACGAACTATATAAGTCAGTTGTCAGTTGTCAAGTTGTCAACCCCCCCCTATCCCCCCCAATGGGGGAAAATCAGGAAACCCCAGGGGGGAATGAAGAAGATGCCTCTGCTACCTTTGAAAATCTAGAGGGATATTACCAAAAACTCGAAACTGTGTTATTAAAAATAGGATACTTGCATCCCCACACAGCAGCCAGCCGGATGGCAAAATTTCGCCATTTGTACAATCGCGCCTATCCGACTGTTGATGAAGTCGCCATGTTACGCGGTACCCTGCGACAAATAGAATGGGCATTGAAATCCTGTGCGATCGCTCCAGTTTCTGATAGTCTAGATGGGACGTTGCCAGATTGTCCGGGCGACACTAAGCAACCTAAAACATAGGACTTACACAAAAAAACTGGTTTCTGAGACAAATCGTGAATCCCTGCGAGAGATATTGACATAGGGTTTCGACTTCGCTCAACCAGCAGGGTTTTTGGCCCCTTGTGCGTCCAGGACTGAAATTCTCAATTTAAAAGTCTATAGTGGTGAAGGAGTTAAAGGTGGCAGAGCGGTTTCCAAAGCGATCGATATTATCAGTTCTCTCCTCAATATCTTCTAGCGAATCGGATTCCCAGCCGCCTCAGTCGGGGAAAGCCAATCAGTCTAGCAAGTCACCTCGTCGTAATTCTGCCAAATCCCAGAAACCACAGCCGGAAGTTTCCACGAAAGCTACAGTACCTTCGACTTTACCCTTGAAACCACTAAGCACTACCAGAAATAGAGCTAATTCCTCTGCTTCCACTAATCCCGGAGAAGTTAACCCATCAGACTTTTTATTCAATCCCCAATCGGCAATTACTGGTAAAAAACTCGGAAAAAGCCCAACTCCCCAGTCCAAGGGCCGTCAATCTCGCAAAAAAGGCCTTGCTGCGATCGATTTATTCGATCCGGGGCCGACCTTAGAAAATCTTAGCGCGATCACCAGCAATCCCGACACCCAGCTCATACCACCAACTACCCCTGCACCCCGTTCTGAAAATCGTTTCCAACCACCTTCAGAACCTATTCCCGACACTAAAACGCCCCCAAAGGTCAAAAAACAATCAGCCCCAAAACCACGCCCCCAAGCAAGCGAAAAGCCCCGCAAAAAAACAACAGCACCAGGTACGCCGCCACTGGTGTACGCTACTCGGTTGTTGATTTTGGGAGTTGGAATGGCGGTGATTTGCGGGACAATGTTGTCAGTGGTGAATGCTGTGAGTCGATCGGGCGTAACTGCACAAGAACAAAAAAATGCGATCGCCGACGGGCAAAAAACCCAAGCAGAAACTGATAGCGCCAATGCTACAGTTGCAGCCCCGCCTGCACTCCAACTAAATCAAGAATTAGTAGCCTTAAAAACTCAGATTCAGGTTTTGGCAACCGAAAATCCTAATTTGACAGCCGGAATATTTCTCGTTGATTTGGATAGTGGAAGCTACCTAAATTTTAATGGCGACGCTACTTTTGCTTCAGCTAGTACGATAAAAGTGCCAATTTTAGTAGCTTTTTTCCAAGCTGTAGATGAGGGGAAAGTGCGGTTAGATCAGATGTTGACCCTACGCGCCGAAGACATTGTGGGCGGTTCCGGGGAAATGCAAGATGACACTCCGGGAAAGAAGTATTCAGCTTTGGAAGTTGCGAGAAAAATGATTGTTGTCAGCGACAATACGGCGACAAATATGATGATTAATTTGTTGGGAGGTGCTGAAGTTTTGAATCAGCACTTTGCAACCTGGGGTTTGAGGGCGACGGTGCTAAATAATAAGTTGCCGGATTTGGAGGGAACTAATACAACGAGTCCGAAGGATTTGATTAATATTATCGCCCAAATCGATCGCGGTAATTTGGTTTCGGTCAAATCGCGCGATCGTATTTTTCAAATTATGCAACAAACTAAAAACGATAGTTTGTTACCGAAAGGTTTGGGAGAGGAGGCAATTATTGCTCACAAAACTGGCAATATTAACACTTTGCTTGCGGATGCAGGGATGGTGGATTTGCCGAATGGTAAGCGTTATTTACTGGCGGTAATGGTGAAACATCCCCCAGACACTGAGAAGCCCGCTCAAAGTTTGATTCGCGATATTTCTCGGATGAGTTATCGCTATTTAAATGACGGGGAAGCTACGGTTGATTCCAAAGTAAAACTTAAAAAGTAAAGAAGGAAGTTCGGCAGCGGATTCTGTAACGGATGTCACGGATATCAGAAGGAAGTTCGGCGGCGGATTCTGTAACGGATGTCACGGATGTCACGGATGTCACGGATATCAGAAGGAAGGAAGCCGAAATTAGTCCAAGGCAGTGCCGTTTCCCTACAACATTATTTTGGGTAGGGAAACGGCACTGCCGTCTCCTCTATATCTCAGGAAGTGCAATTAATTTTTTTGTAGTGACCGGATTTTTTTGTACACATCTTGTATATCTGACAACAGTATAAGTCGGTCTGCAATATGAAACCAAACTTTCGGCTTGTTTCTCTACTAGCATTGTCAGTGGTAACTGTTGGAGTCTCACCTACAATGAGTAATGCCAATCCTTCTCCTCCAGGTGAATTTGATGAGACAACAATTGTTTCCAATAATATTGAGTTAAATCGGGCAAAAAATTTAGCCCGTCAAGCAGCAGAATCTGCTAACGGTGGCTTGGGCCAATATCGAGCTGAAGCTGCTATGCACGGTGTTTCTTCTGAATCACCATTCGTGGACAATAATGATGGTACTTGGACTTTTTCTTTTAAAGGAAGCAGGCCCGGTTCGTCTGTTTTTAGGATAGAAAGCGTTGTTACTGTTTCTCGCAATGGAACAGTTAGAATCGATTACAACGGACAGATTCGCAACTCAAACCAAATTTGACCTGCCACTTACGCACAGGTGGCGAGAAACTGGGTTTTTTACGATAATGGGTAATATCAATTCCGGTTGCACCATAATAATCGATTACCCGAAATCAGGACACGGCAGTGCCTTAGTCCCTACAATGTTATTTTGGGGTAGGGAAACGGCATTGCCGTGTCCTCCCGTGGCTCGGATCGAGAAATCAGGAGACGGCTTGGCCTTAGTCCCTACAATGTTATTTTGGGGTAGGGAAACGGCAGTGCCGTGTCCTCCCCTGAACTCGATCGCACTTTTGGCTACAAGACTCCGACTGCTAAAAGCTCTGCCGCTTCTTTCTCATTCAATTCATCAAGTTTCTGCCAAACATTGTGCATCAATTCATCCAATCCCACTCGACTCACAGCGGAAATCGATAACACAGGAGCTCCACTAACTTCCTGAAGTTGAGCAATTAAATTACCCATTTCTTCGCTATCGAGATCGATCGCATCTACCTTATTAAAGGCCAAAATCTGCGGTCGATTTGCCAAACCTCGCCCGTAAGCCTTCAACTCATCCCGAATTGTGACATAATTGGCGATCGGATCTTCATCAGTCACATCGATCAAATGCAGCAGCAACCGAGTCCGTTCAATATGCCGCAAAAACTCGTAACCCAAGCCCGCACCTTCATGAGCCCCTTCAATTAATCCTGGAATATCTGCAAAAACCGTACCATCGCCACTAGGTTTTCTGACTACACCCAAATTCGGGACTAAAGTTGTAAACGGATAATCTGCTATCTTAGGACGAGCCGCCGATAAAGCCGAAATTAGCGTGGATTTCCCAGCATTTGGCAAACCAATAATTCCCACTTCAGCTAATAGCTTCAATTCCAGTCGAATAAATTTGTGTTCCCCTTCCCCACCGGGCATCGCATAATCTGGAGCCCGGTTAGAGTTGGTCAGAAAACACTTATTTCCCAAACCGCCTTTGCCACCTTTAGCAACACAAAAAGTTTGTCCAGGTGTCACCAAATCAGCCAAAATTGCCTGAGTTTCGGCATCATACACAACAGTACCGCAAGGAACTTCAATTGTGCGATCGTCCCCACCGGCACCCGTCATATTTTTAATCGCGCCACGTTTCCCGTTGTCGCCTTTAAAAATGCGGTTGTACTGAAAATCTAGCAGCGTTTGCAGACTTTCCACCGCCACCATATACACAGAACCACCTCTGCCACCCGTACCACCCGAAGGCCCGCCCGCTGGTATATACTTTTCTCTGCGAAAAGCTACCATACCGTCGCCGCCTTTGCCTGCTGCGACTTGAATATCTGCTCGATCGATAAATTGCATAATCTTAGTCTATTGACTGTTGAATGTTGAATGTTGACTGTTAGCTGTTAATTGTTAATTGTTAGTTACCAATGCCCAATGCCCAATTCCCAATGCCCGATGCCCGATGCCCAATTCCCCATTCCCAATTCCCAATTCCCAATTCCCATAACTAACAATATGACGATATATCTTCCTTGCAATCATCTGCCAAATAGCAGAGAGCTCGGAAGCGCATTCCCACCAACTGTTCGTAAAGTGGGTTAATCTGACACATCGCCGGAATGTGTACTATTTTGCGACCAAATAATACAACATCTCGCTCAAACGGACACTGAGACGGAATCATTTTACAGACAAAGTGTGCCAGCTTGGGGTCGTGAATTTCCCAGCCGTCCAGCCAGTCTTTCACAGGTTGCAGCACATTGTTCTGCGAAGGTTGAGGTCGCATTCCGATCAGGGATGATGAGGGATTTCCCTCAAAAGCGACTGCTGAGTTTGTGGATGGTTGTGGCTGACATTTTGTTTCTTCGATTGTGTTTCGGAGAGCTTCTATCGCTTCTACATTTTGACCTAATGCTGTACAAAATTTGTGCAGCAACTCGTCTTCGCAGGCAGAATAAGTACCGTCTGCTAAGGCTACCATGACTGCGGTTCTCAAAAAATTTTCGCCGATCGCAGTACCTTTCCCGAACACAGCCGCTAGTTCTTCTGGGGAAATGGGTTCAAAGCTCACCTCACCGGATACAGGGTCTAGTTCATCCTGACTTAGGGCCGCAATTATTTTTTGCTCATTTTCATCAAAGTTGCCGTCAGACCAAGCAATTGTCAGCAATCCGCGTAGCCAGACGGTAATTTCTTCGTTGGTACAGGAAGATTTCACGTTATTCATCAGCATTTCCACTTCGTTCCACCACTCAGTTTGTTGATTTGGAGCAGGAGCAATATTCCCCCCCAAATAACTTTTACTACTTTTTTGCTCGATCGTTCTGTTTGTTGAAGGTGTGTACCTGAAGATTGCTCGAAACGCTTGTAGTGGACGTGTTAAAAGCATATTTGTTTGTCAGGATGTATCGCTTTTCTAGCGAAGGAATCAATTAACCGCTTCTTTTCCCTCAGAATGTCATCTATCTTAAGGGATAAGTTTGTCCGATCTTATCTTAATTTTAGCTGCACCAGTTTCGATCGAACCTCACTCTTTCCATATTCTAGTACAAATTTTATTAACTTTTATGTACAAAAGCTAGAAAATCATAATTTAACCATAACTTAATGTTATGTAAGCAAGCTCATCTTATATCAATTCCGGTTACACTCAGACATGATAGAGGAGACGGCAGTGCCGTGTCCCTACAATATCCGTTACATCTGTTGAGGAGACGGCAGTGCCGTGTCCCTACAATATCCGTTACATCTGTTGAGGAGACGGCAGTGCCGTGTCCCTACAATATCCGTTACATCTGT
>JAYSVM010000094.1:0-17906 GCA_043718495.1 Oscillatoriales bacterium
CCCTACCCCAAAATAACCTTGTAGGGAAACGGCACTGCCGTGTCCTCATGATTAGCCGTGTCCTCATGATTAGGAGACGGCAGTGCCGTGTCCCTACCCCAAAATAACCTTGTAGGGAAACGGCACTGCCGTGTCCTCATGATTAGCCGTGTCCTCATGATTAGCCGTGTCCTCATGATTAGGAGACGGCAATGCCGTGTCCCTACCTAATTACTAATTGAGTCAGCCGTTTGAGGATGCGAAGCACATCATATAAATTATTGGTGCGGTTGCTAATTCCAAATAAATCAGATGTTCCATATCGCGGTGATTCTCCATTAACTAATTTGACAAACATGAAACTACCACCTGTAGCAATCATGCCATAACTTGGCTTCTCTGGATTCGGGTTTCCCAGTAGATAAGCTAAGATTTGTGCCAGTCCCGCTTCAATCGAAAATGAAACTCGTTTCGATTCTATTACCATCAGCCACAATTGATCTTTTAAAACTAAAGTGTCGAGGCTACCTTTGATGATAACGCCTTCATCTTCTTCCGAAATTTCCACAGACTTTTCTGGTTTAATATAAAAAGGTTGCAGGTAAAATTCCCCAGTGAACAATAGCGGAGAAACAATCGACAAACTGATAGTCTTTTCCAGCAGTGGCGGATGTTCCAGTAAATTGAAATAGCCCGCTTTAATCTGGTTTAGTTGTTGTTTCTGAAAG
The DNA here is from genome assembly GCA_043718495.1 of Oscillatoriales bacterium. GTDB lineage: Bacteria > Cyanobacteriota > Cyanobacteriia > Cyanobacteriales > Microcoleaceae > Microcoleus. Next base: position 708 of record JAYSVM010000094.1, read on the forward strand.
TCTGAAATTTCCGGCAACTCATCTTGCCATTCCCTAAAGAAATCGTCGTCTCCAACAAATTGCAGACCAAAAAGAGTTTGTAATTCTTCTAATGTGACATTCTTAGCTTGAATTGTTTGAACCATAACGAAGTCCGGCCAATCTTATGGATAGATACAATATTATTTTGGGTAGGGAAACGGCACTGCCGTTTCCTTTATATCAATTCCGGTGTAACCGGAATTGATATGAGTCTAATTGCAAATTTTATCGCAACTGTTCTATTCTTTTACGTGCGTCTTGATACGCACTTGTTCTCCCACCTTGTTTATAGAGTTCTGCTGCTTTTTGAAAGTCGGCAATTGCTTCTGCTTTATCTTTGTTTTCGAGGTGGGCTAGCGCCCGGTTGTAGTAGGCATCAGCAAAACCAGGGTTGGCCGCGATCGCCCTTGTGTATGCTTGAATAGCACTAGATCCACGGGTGGTGCCAATGCTACTAGCGATTAGTGTGCGAGCATTGCCGATGTTGAAGTACAGTTCGGGAGTATAGTTGGGTTTAGAAGCAAGTGCTTTGTTGAAATCCGCGATCGCCTCCCAAGCATCTCCTTGATCTAACCGCGAAAGTCCTCGAAAATAAAAGGCTTGGGCATCTTGGGGATTAGCGCTGGATACCGGGCCTTGGATTGCAGGAGTATTGTCTACTTTCAATTCCGATTTGTTGATTCCCGCCATCACCAATTTGGCGATAAAAGTATTAATTGGAACTGCTGCATTAAATCCAGTTTTAATCGGCGCGACTTCGCCGTTGCTGGTTTGGGCAAAACCGAATTCGCCTTGTCCGTGTAAGCCAATGACTCGGCCTTCGGAGTCGAAAACTGGCCCGCCACTCATGCCACTCCAAGTGACAGCCTGATACCGCAATGTGTAACCTTCCGGGCGATTGCGTGGGCGGCTGGTGACGAGTCCGGGAGACAGTTCTGGTTCTCTTTCTGCCCCAAAAAGTCCTCCGGTAGCGGGATAGCCGTAAACGAAGATTTGAGTGCCAATGACGGCTTGATCGGAATCGGCGATCGTGGCGACTGGATATTCTTCTGGACTTTCAAATTTGACTACGGCTAAATCGGGATCGGTTGGGGCTGTTTGCAAGCGGGTGACGGAAGTTGCTTGATAGTTTTTGCCTTGAGAAGTGCGGACTGTATATTTAATGTCTGGTTTTTCGACAACATGGTTGACTGTTAAAACTGTGTAAGTTTTGCCGTTTTTGGCAATAATTACACCGGAACCGTCTCCGATCGCACTATTGACTTGTACTGTCAGTGGGCCGGCAATATTCGCTACTTGTTGTGGAGTTTTGGCGATCGCAGGTTGACCAATGACTATTGTTAAAGCTGCAACGGTGGTTCCTGCTAGTACGCTGCTTAAGGTGTCGAAACGAGAAAAATTTATATTCATGACTTTGGCTAATTAGTTTTCTGGTAGGGGAATTGACGAAGTGCGATCGACTGTTTGTGTTTTTCGGTTTTTGGGTCGATTATTTGCTTGACGTAGACTGCGCGGGTTTTGTTCTTGTTGATAACTTTACTTGCTATTTTGTTCCCCAATTCTCTATTTCATTGAATCCTGGGTCACATCGGCTTTACTTATTAAAACTAAGCAATACATAACTCTAACTCAGTCCAGAGTTCTTCTTTTGCGATCGTTCCCAGAACTACTTGCATAACTAAATTGTAGACTCGATCGTCTGTTAAATTCAAAGAAAAGCCATTCAAACGTAAAAATGTATCTGTTACCGCAAATGCCGATCGCTTGTTACCGTCAATAAACGGATGATTCATCGCTATGTGGTACAGATAAGCAGCAGCTTGTGCGGCAATTGTCGGATGCAACAATTCACCACCAAAAGTTGCTTGCGGTTGAGCCAAAGCAGACTCTAAAAAACCTTCATCTCTGACACCGGGAGTGCCACCAAAGCTAGAGATTTGATCATCATGGATTTCTAGCACTTCCTCTAAAGATATAAATTTAGGAGTTTGCAAGGCGACGGTAAACCTCCTCTCGTTCTTTTTTAGATGCTAAATAGGCTTTCCAAACATCACTTTTTTGAGTTTTGGCGTTGTGCTTTGCCTGTAAAGCTAGGACAAACTCAAGCACTTCGGCCATTGCAGGTTCTGGTACTCGATCGAGTTCTTGGAGAATCTGTTCTTTTGTGGTCATGTTTCCTCCTAATTATCTCACAACCAGTTTACAACTTATTTCCCTTTCTTAGTCCGCGAAGGCGGACTTTGTTTGTGTCGTCGCGGTTTCAACCGCCGGCGATAAACGGGGTAATAAACTACAAACTTTGATTTTCTGCAACCCATTGAACGATCGCCTCATTCAGCCCATCCAACGTATATTCATGAGCTTCTACATCTAGCTTACCCAATAAATTATAGCAACTCTTAGAAGTTTCTGGCCCGATGGAAGCGATACAAACATTTTTCAACCAATCCTGAGAACCGGACAATTCTGGGCTTTGTGTTATGAGCTTGCAAAAATTTTGTACAGTTTTGGAACTAGCAAATGTTATAATATTCACCGCTCGATTTTGGAGTGCCGCGAGGGCGATCGGATCGATAGTTTCAGGACAACAGGATTGATAGGCTGGCACTTCAATTACTTGCGCTCCTTTTGCCGTAAATTCTTTGACTAAAACTTCTCTCCCGCCGCTTTCTACTCTCGGAAATAATATCTTGCAGTTTGTAGGGGCGATGCCCCCGTGCTCGCCCTCCTCCACGCCCTCCACGCCCTCCCAGGGGAAGTTTTCGACTAGGGAATCGGCGACAAAGTTGGGGGGAATAAAATCTGGTTGCAAAGAGTGCGATCGCAAACTTTCGGCAGTTTTTTTACCCACAACTGCGATTTTAATACCGAACAAGCTGCGCGCGTCTTTGCCCTTTGCTTGTAATCGTTCAAAAAAGCAGTCTACAGCGTTGTGGGAAGTGAGGATTAGCCAGTGAAAACTTGACAATTGGTCGATCGCACTATCTAACGCTTCCCAACTCGAAGGCGGGCCAATTACCAACGCTGGCATCTCGATCACACGAGCACCTTGTTCCTGAAGGCGATCGGCAAATTGACCAGATTGAGTTGCAGCACGAGTAACTAAAATAGTGTTTCCCGCTAACGGCAATTGGCTGTAATTATTGGTGATAGATATATTAATCTTACTGGTAATTTCTGGCTGCATGAGATATTCGCGCAATCTGACTACTTCCCCAATAATTATCACACAAGGTGACAGAGATTCACCTGTTGTTTTGTGTACGATATCAGACACAGTACCGAGCCAAATTTGTTGTTCGGGGCGGCCGCAATCTCGGATAATTGCGATCGGAGTTTGGCTCGATAATCCATGCTTTTGTAATTGCCAAACTATCTCACCCAAATTTCGCCCTCCCATCAATATTACCAAAGTTTCTATCTGCACTAATGCTTCCCATTCCAAAGCATCTGGTTCGTGGGCGCTCATCACTGCAAAACAGCGGCTCATTACCGGATCGGTGAGGGGAATTCCTGCTAGCAATGGTGCAGCGAATGCAGATGAAATTCCCGGTATTACTTCAAAGTCACAGTCGGCAGCTATTAATGCTTGAATTTCGGAGCTAGAGCGGCCAAAAATAAACGGATCGCCACTTTTTAGGCGGACTACTTGTTTGCCTCTGTGACAGTGTTCTACTAGCAAACGGTTGATTTCTTGTTGTTGAGTCGATGGTTTGCCACCGCGTTTTCCGACTTCGATTTTGAGGCAAGTTACGGGGATTAATTCGAGTTGTGGAATATCGACTAGAGCATCGTAGATTAAGACTTCGGCTTGGGAGAGCAGTTTTTGCGATCGCACTGTCATCAAGTCACAATCTCCAGGCCCCGCACCAACTAGATAAACTTTCCCTTTTGTATTTTTCATAACTCCTCCTCAGTGGTATACTTTATGTTGTATAAACAATCTTCCTTATTCGTACCCTCTGATATCCGTTACATCCGTTACAGAATCCGTTGCCGAACTTCTTATGCAGATTATCATCATTACGGCTGCCGATGCAAATTACTTTGAACTGGTGCGAGGCACTATTTTATCAGTGCGGGAAAAGCCACAGGGCGCAAATGTGGCGATCGGCTTTTTCGATCTCGGCTGCACTCCCGAACAATTACAATGGTTAGAAACACAAGTTAACTTCATTAAAACACCCGATTGGGACTTTGATTTTCCTGGTAAAAATGAGGCTCCCGAACATTTAAAAGGACTATTAGTTAGACCTTATTTACGAAAATACTTTCCCAACTTTGATATATACCTTTGGATAGATGCTGATGCTTGGGTACAAGACTGGAGAGCCATTAATTTGTTTGTTCAAGGAGCATCGCGCCGAGGGCTAGCAATTGTCCCCGAAGTTCACAGGGCAAGCTTGCAGCAATACGGTCAACTTCCTGATTTCTGGAAGTGGGCTCATCAACAATACGAAGCTAACTTTGGTCTGGAAGTTGCCAATAAATTATACAGTTATCCAATATTAAATGCCGGAGTTTTTGCCCTCCGCAAAGATGCTTTGCACTGGGAAATCTGGGCAGAAAAAATGAATGAAGGATTGCAGAAATCTGGCTGCGTCATGACAGATCAATTTGCTCTCAACCTCGCTGTTTACGATGGCGGACTGTTCCATTTAACTGAAATGCTGCCAGCTTGGTGCAATTGGATATTCAACGGTTTTCCGGTATGGGACAAGCAGCGAGACTGTTTTGTGGAGCCATATTTGCCACAAGAGGCGATCGGCATTTTGCATTTAGCTGGCCGCCAGCAGTTTGACAGAATAGAATTGATGGCAACTGACGGCGATATACTGGAAATAAGCGTCCGTTACCAAGCTCAAAAACAGGAAATAATACAGATAGTTGAAGAACAAATAATGACAGAAACACAATCTAAATTTAGCTATAACAATGTATTATTTCGCACCGATTATGTTTCCCCAAACCTCCAAATAATTAGACCTGATACCCATTTTCCAAATATGATCCTGACCGATCCCAATACGAGTAACTGGCCTTATTTGCGACGGGAAATTCCGCATAATTGGTATACAGACAAGCGTTATCCATTCATCGGGTTTTTGAGTCGAGACGAAGCACATATTCTTTACAATACAGCCTTACAATTCAAAGGTAAAAAAGCTTTAGAAATAGGTTGCTGGCTAGGCTGGTCAGCCTGTCATTTAGCCCTCGGAGGAGTTGCCTTAGATGTCGTAGATCCACTATTAGAAAGAGACGACATTAGGCAAAGCGTCATTGATTCAATTCAAGGAGCTCTGAACGCAAGTGGTGTTCAAACCACCGTCGAGCTACTACCCGGTTACAGTCCTCAAAGAGTAGAACAATTTGCAACACAATTAAACCGCAAATGGTCGTTAATTTTTATTGACGGAGAACACGGAGGATTAGGGCCATTAAATGATGCAATTGTTTGTGAAAAATTTGCTGAAGAAGATGCGATCATCTTATTTCATGATTTAACTGCTCCCGATGTTGCCAAAGGTTTAGATTACTTGAAACAAAGGGGATGGCATACTGTAATTTATCAAACAATGCAAATTATGGGTGCTGCATGGCGGGGAAATGTCGAGCCAGTCAAACATCAACCAGATCCGAGTGTGTCCTGGGATTTGCCAGCGCATTTACAGGGTTATGATGTTAGCGGTATGCCCGTTAGTAAAGAGCTGCCAAAACAGCAATTACTAACGCTACAACAGCGAAATTGGGAGACAATTATTCCAAGTAGCCAATCATCAATTAAAACTTCCCCTGAAGATTTCTCAAATATTTGCTCAACGGTTCGCCCCTATACCATGCTGAGTGAATCGAGACTATTTTCTCTCTATTGTCTCGCAAAGCAAATATGTGTGGAAGATTTACCGGGGAATTTTGTAGAATGCGGAACTTGCAAAGGCGGTTCCGCAGCATTACTAGCATTTGTGATTAAACATTATAGTCGGCGTCCGAGAGTGCTGTATGCTTTTGATACGTTTGAAGGAATGCCAGCACCTACGGAAATCGATAGACATCAGGGAATACCTGCAAATCTGACTGGTTTTGGCGAAGGAACTCTCAAGGCTCCTATTAGTGAAAACTTAAATAAGATTTGTGAATTATTGCAAGTTAGAGATATTGTTATACCAGTTAAAGGATTATTTATGGAGACTTTACCGCAATATCAGTCAGTCATAGGAAGTATTGCATTTCTCCATGCTGATGGAGATTGGTATGAGTCAACAATGGACATATTTAATACGCTTTATGAAAGTATCATTCCTAACGGTTTTATTCAAGTTGATGATTACGGTCATTGGGAGGGATGCAAGCAAGCATTACACGATTTTGAGACGATGAAAAGTGAGTCATTTTCTCTGAATACCATTGATGAAACAGGAGTGTGGTTTCAAAAGTTAAAATGATTATCTGGTATGGTGCGTCTACATTTTATTTGTAGGGGCGGGTTCGCCAACCATACAGAATAATCACCGACAATTAATATAAACCCGCCCCCGCCCACCGTAAATCTGAATGCATATTAATATTGTTTGTTGGGTGAGAGGGCGGGTTTTTGAAATTGTTGGTTTTGAGGCGATTATTGTTGGTGAACCCGCCCCTACGGGAATTATGTATATATCCTGCCAATCACATCCAGAAAGCGATTTACCTGTTTTTCCCAAGTCCAATCTAACATAAAGTTAGCCGCAGCTAAACCTCGATTTTTTGCTTGTTCACGATTAGTATAAATTTGTTTCAAAGCCTCGACTACTTCGTCAGCATCAGACTCTCCCCAGCCTTCAATACCTGGGAAATGAGCCGTAGGTTTAACTCGTCGCTGACTTGATAAAGGATAGCAATTATTGCCATGAATCAAATCTAAATGACCAGTGTTTGCTGATAAAATAGTAGGAATTCCGCAGGCCATACTTTCCATCGCAACTAAATTAGTGCCACCTTCGCAGCGGTTGGTGAAAACGGCGGCATCGGCTTCTCGCAAAATTTGTCCGGCGAGATGATTCGGAATTAAACCAATATCGATAAAGGAGTCAATCGGCAAACCGTTAGCTACTAACCATTGGGAAATTCCCAAACTCCCGTCGCGGTTAATATTGGGAAGTCCTGCTACGTTTCCAGTTTGTTCAATTCCCAGCATATATTGTGGCCAGAAGTTGTGCCAAGTTGTTAGTAATAATGCTTCGGGATGTTTTTTATGGAATTGTTTGAAAGCGGCAATGACAATATCTTGACCTTTGCGGTATTCCAGTTTGCCACCAGAGAAGATGACAAATCGATCGCCAAATAGATTAGATTTAGATGCAGGATGGAAAATTGCGGGGTCAATTCCTTGATTTACCATTGCCACATTAGTTAAGCCGTAGCTTCGCAAAACATCGGCATTCCAGTTGGAACCGGCGACAATTTTACTATATTTTTTGGCTTTTTCGAGTGCTTCTGCTGTGATTCTGGTGTCTTCAAAAAAGATGAGTCCGACTTGACAATCACTGGTAATTTGATTTTCAATTCCCGATGATACTAGATTATTGCCGAGAGCATAAAGTGTGGGAAAGTTACAATTTATCTGTTTATCTGAATTTGCGGTTACTAATGCTTGAAAATCTTTCTGTTTTTCTACTAAGGGTAAGAATAGCGATTTGTGCAGCGGATTGATAATTTCTGAGATGGAAGGTGGTGCTAACAGTGCAACTTCCCATACAGGATTTCGCAGTAGTTGCAGTGTTAAATTCATGCCGTAAATTCCCCAACCACTGGTGACACTCACTGGCCATGTGATGCCAATTCCTGTTAGTTTTTCGGGTATTTGTGGGGGTTGAATTTGAGGCAGAGCCTCTGGATATGCGTTCCCAGGCAGAGCCTGGGAACGAGGGAGTAGGGGCGGTGCCCCCGTGCCCGCCCTGTGTTGTGCATGGTGCGTGCTCGCCCTGTGTTGTAGTGCTATTTTTAGGCGATCGAATACTTCTTCCCAATCACCGGCTGTTTGCTGCCGAAACAGGCGCGCCGTTGGATACCAAGGACTATCTTCTCTCTCCAACATCCATCGCCAATCTGGCGCAAAACATAGCAAAATCCAGACTGGTTTTCCCAAGGCACCGGCTAAGTGCGCGACAGCAGTATCTACACAAATTACTAAATCTAATTGCGATATCACCGCTGCGGTATCGGCAAAATCGTTTAAATTGTCGCTTAAATCTGCGATCGGAATTTGATTTAATAAAGTGCGATCGCCTGCCGATAATTGTTTCTGAATATTATAAAAACTCGCTCCTGGAATATCTAACAATTTCAGAAAATAGCTTAAATAAGTCGATCGCATAAAATCCTTCAAATGTTCCGAACTTCCCGCCCAGACTATCCCTATTTTTAAATTATCGTTGGAATCTAGCGAAAAACTCCAGCCAGAAGGAGGCGACAGATAAGGAATATTGGCTGGGATACTGTCTAAATCTGTCCCCAAAATATAGGGCAAACTCATCAGCGGTGCTTGCAACTGAAAATCTGGCAACTCATCTACTGTAACTGCCACTTTTTCAATGCCAGGAATTGCTTTAAATAAACGCTTAAGTTCTTGATAGCAAGAAACGACTACTTTGCCACCTTTTTGCTGGACAATTGGCGCGTAACGTACAAACTGAATCGCATCGCCCAAACCTTGTTCGCAGCGGAGCAAAATAGTTTTTCCATTTAAGTCTGAACCATCCCAAATCGGCTGTTCAAAATGAACCCACTGTATTTTTTTTGCCTGATCTGTTTTCCATCGCCATTCGTATTCGGCAAAACCACGCTGTAAGTCACCTGTCAAAAGTAGTGCTATGCCTAAATTGAAATGAGCTTTAGCACAATTTTTGTCAAAAGTTAAAGCTTGATTATAAGATGAAATTGCTCTTTGGATATCACCCACTCCCTCCAAAGCACTGCCCAAATTATTCCAAGATTCTACATAATCAGGCTGCAAAAATATGGCTCGTTCAAAGTGAGAAATTGCCTCTGCTAATTTGTGCAATTCTAAGCATAAAGTACCCAAATAATGGTGTCCATTCGGATTTTCAGGTTCTAGGTCAATTGATTGCTGATAAAGGCATTTAGCCTCTTCTGGCTGGCATTTTGCTTGCATCGCCACGCCCAAATTAATCAGCGCTGGCACGTAATTGGAAGTGGCAGAAAGTGCTTGCTGAAAACAAGCGATCGCACTTGGTAATTCCCCCTGGTGCTGGAGGAGTGCGCCGAGATTGTTGAGGGCTTTGACGTACAGTGGATTTATGGCGATCGCCTTTTGAAAGCAAAAAACAGCCTCAGCTATATTGCCCTGAGATTGTCGCAAAAGACCCAAATTATTATGCCCTTGAGCGGAGCCTGGATCGATTTCGATTGCTTGCTGATAATATGTTGCAGCCTCTGTCAAATTGCCGATTTGATGCAACGTTACCGCCAAATTAGTTGCAGCTTCTATTAAATTTGGCTGACAAACTAAAGCATTCTTAAAATACGCGATCGCCTCGGCAAATTCCCCCTGAGATTTCAGCACGTTTCCGCGATTAAACTGTTTTTGAGCCAACTCTAAATTAGGCTGATTCCCGATAAAAATTGGCTCAGAATGATGCTGACAAATATTGGCTTTCAGCGCCACAGCCAGCCGCTCAAAAACCCCTGCCCAATCCCCCATTTTTTCCTGTCGAAATAGTCTCGCAGTCGGATACCAAGGACTATCTTCCCGCTTCAACATCCACCGCCAATCTGGGGTAAAACATAGCAAAATCCATACTGGCTTGCCCAATGCACCAGCCAAATGTGCCACAGCAGTATCTACAGAAATCACTAAATCCAGAGCCGAAATTGCCGCCGCAGTATCAGCAAAGTCATGCAAATAAACACTTAAATCTGTGATTTGCCTTTGCTCTAATAAAGTGCGTTCTTCTTCTGTGATTTCCTTTTGCAAACTGTAGAAATTTAGTCCGGGAATATCTAATAGTTTAATCAAGGAATTTAGCGGGAATGAACGCGCCTGATTGAGTGGATTATTGGAATTTCCAGACCACACAATTCCCACTTTTAAATTTTGAGTTTCGTTAATAGTAAATTCCACACCTGTTGGCGGTGCTAAATAGGGAACATTGGCTGGTATACTTTCTAAAGTTGTTCCCAAAAGGTGTGGCAAACTCATTAATTGGGCGCGAACATCAAAATCCGGCGCTAACTCTGGACTAACTATTAACTGATCGATTCCAAATACTTGTTCAAATAAGCGCTGTAAATTTGGCAAGCACCAAACAATTACCTTGCCACCTTTTTGGTTAACTAAATCTGCGTAGCGGATAAACTGAATGGCATCACCTAAACCTTGTTCGGGGCAAAGTAAAATAGTTTTGCCATCCAAATCTTTGCCATCCCAAAGTGGCTGAGTAAAATTATTAGTTGGAAACTGTTTTTCTTCAACCACCAGCCGCCATTCGTATTCGGAAAAACCGCGTTGTAAATCTCCTGTCAACAGCAAAGCCAAACTTAGATTTAAGTGAGCTTCCGGGTGAGTCACATTACACTCAACTCCTTGACTATAGCAGGCGACAGCATCGGTAAATTTTCCCTGTTGTTCCAAAGCATTTCCCAAACCGTTGAAGGAATTAATGTTATTAGGTTGGAGTTCGATCGCACGATGGTAACAATCGATCGCATTTACCAGTTTTCCCACTTCCTCAAAAGCCTTACCGAGATTGTTCAAAGCTTGTGTAAAGTCAGGTTTCAGGCTCAAAACTCGCTGATAGCAGGCGATCGCATTTTCAATTTTTCCCTGTTTGTGTAGGACAATTCCCAAATTGTAATGAGCATCAGGATTGGCTGGAAACTGCTGAATCGCTTGCTGACAAACGACTAGAGCCTCATCTAACTTTCCTTGCTCTTCCAGGACAATTCCCAAATTCAAATAAGCTTCGGCACAATTTGGATTAACTTGAATCGCTTGCTGGTAGCAGTTTATAGCCTCTACCAAATCCCCTTCTTCTTCCCGCGCCAGCCCCAAATTAATCAGAGCTTCGGCGCAATTGGGGTTTAAACTCAGAGCGCGATCGTATGTTGCGATCGCCTCTGCTGTCTCCCCTGCATCCGCGAGGGCACTCCCCAAATTGCTGAGAGTTTCCGCCAAATTCGGGTCAATTTCTAGGGCTTGGCGGTAGTATGCGATCGCCTCTGCAAACTCACCTAACTGCTGCTTGATCACACCCAGATTGCTGTACCCGATCGCATTATTGGGTTCGATCGCGATCGCCCGTTCATAACATTCGATCGCACCCTGAAAGTCCCCCTCCTGCTGCAAATCTCGGCCCCGAACCAGCTCTGATACCGCCAAATCAGCATCTATGCACTCCCTCGGAACCCAACTCTCTAGAGCCTCCCTCACTCGCTCAAAAACACCCTCCCAGTCGCCCCTCTGAGACTGACGAAACAGTCGCGCCGTCGGATACCAAGGACTGTCTTCACGCTCCAAAAGCCAGCGCCAATCGGGGGAAAACGCCAGCAAAATCCACACTGGCTTGCCCAAAGCGCCCGCTAAATGTGCAACAGCGGTATCAACAGTGATCACTAAATCCAGTTGGGCGATCGCAGCCGCAGTATCAGCCAAATCGCCCAACTGTGGACTCAAATCGACGATCGACGTTTGATGCAATAACGCGCGATCGGTCTCTGAAAGCTCTTTCTGCAAGCTATAAAAACTTACCCCCAAAACATCCAAAAGTGGTAAAAATGCGCTCAGATTGCAAGAACGCTGCATATTTTTGCGGTGTTTAGGATTCCCCGCCCAGACAATTCCAACTCTGAACTTGCGATCGGGCAAAAGCGCCAATTTACAATCGACAGGCGCTGTTAAATAAGCAGTATCTCCCGGTATTGTTGACCGAGTTGTGCCGAGAATGTATGGCAAACTCAACATCGGCACTTGCACATCAAATGCTGGTATTTCCTCACCTTTGACTATTAGCAAATCAATACCAGAAACTGTGGAAAATAACCGCGTCAATTGTGAATAACAGCCAACAATTACCCGTCCACCTTTATTCTTGACCATCGCAACATAGCGAACAAACTGAAGCGAATCGCCCAAACCTTGTTCAGCGTGCAGCAAAATCGTCTTTCCCTGCAAATCAGAACCATCCCAAAGTGGCCGATATTCTCTCGCTGTAACTGTATTATCCGGGCCCGTCAAAAAACTAGAATGACCAGTTTGAAATTCTTTAATTTGCCACCGCCATTCGTATTCAGCCAGACCATTTTCTAAATCTCCCACCAACAACAAAGCCAGAGACAAATTGAGGTGAGCGCTAGCGTGTTCTGGACTCAAATCGATCACTCGTCGGTAACAGGTGATCGCATCTTCTACCGCGCCTTTTTCGAGAAAAGTCCTACCTAAATTGTTAATAGCTTCCACAAAGTCCGGCAGCAATTCTAGAGCTTTGTGATAATATTCCAGTGCCTCTTCTAAATTGCCCTGTTCTTGCAATACAGTTCCGAGATTGTTTAAAGCTTCCCAGCTATGAGGTTGAACTTCCAGCGCTCGCCGATAGAGATTTATCGCCTCTAAAAGTTCGCCATTTTCTTGGAGTGCTACCGCCAAATTGATCAGTGCAGGTACGAAATCTGGTTGAGCGACAAGAGCTTGTTGGTAATGCTCGATAGCCTCTTTCGGTTGACCTTTTTCCTCAAAAACTTTTGCCAAATTGTAAGCTGTTTGAGGGATATTGGGGTCAATTTTCAAAGCTTCCCTGTAGTGCGGAATAGCTGCATCTAATTCTCCCTTTTCTTGCTGGAGAAAACCCAAATTAATTCTGGCTTGGACGCAATTTGGAGAAGTCAAGATTATCTGTTCATAAAGTGCGATTGCTTCTTCTTTATCGCCGATTTCCATTAAGGACTCTGCTTCCTGCAATTGTGTTTCTATATTCGTAGCCACCAATAAACTTAAAGTCGCCTTCACCTCGTCAAACAATTCTTGCCAATTTCCTGGCTGACTTTGGCGAAACAGCCTCGCCGTCGGATACCAAGGATTGTCATCTCTATCGAGCAACCAACGCCAGTCAGGAGCAAAGGAAAGTAGCACCCAAACTGGTTTTCCCAAAGCACCAGCCAAATGTGCAACGGAGGTATCGACGCTGATGACTAAATCCAGTTGAGAGATAGCAGAAGCCGTATCAGCAAAGTCATTCAGATGCGGACTCAAATCCGGGACTAAGTGCTGATTCAACAAAGTGCGATCGTCCTCGGACAAGTTTTTTTGTAAACTGTAAAAAGCGATTCCCGGAACATCTAGAAACTGAATGAAATCACTCAAACTGCAAGAGCGCTGCTGATCTTTTGGGCGTTTGGGATTTCCTGCCCAAACAATTCCTACTTTCATTTTTACCTCAGATGAAAGCGCAAAATTGCACTCAGCAGGCGGAGTTAAATAAGGAATATTTGCCGGGATTGTTTCCAGAGTTGTGTCTAAAATTCTTGGTAAACTCATCAACGGTGCTTGAACATCAAATGCTGGCAAATGCTCAAAACTAACTAACAAATATTCAATACCAGCAACTGTTGCAAATAACCGCACCAATTCTGGATAGCAAGCCACTATAACTTTCGCCCCTTGATTACACAGAATTGGCGCGTAGCGAATAAACTGAATTGAGTCACCGAAGCCTTGTTCAACGTGGAGTAAAATAGTTTTTCCTTCTAAACTAGAACCATCCCAAACTGGTTGGACAAATTCTCTCGGTTGTAGTTGGGAAGTGCGCCACCGCCATTCATATTCAGCAAAACCGCGCCGCAAATCTCCGAATAATAATAAAGTTAGGGCATATTCGAGGTGTGCTGTGCTATTTTCCGGCTGCAATTCCAAGGCTCGATAGTGACAGGAAAGTGCTTCTTGAAATTGTCCTAGATCGACAAAAGCGTGTCCGAGATTATTAATCGCATCTACGAAATTTGGGTTTAAATTTAATGCTTGTTGGTAATAAGATATTGCTAGCTGTGTTTTGCCTTGTTGGTGGTATACTGCCCCGATGTTGTTCAAACATTCGACATTATTTGCATCCAGTTTTAGTGCTTGTTGATAACAGTCTATCGCTTCTATTGATTGACCTTGTTGTTGTAGTACCGTTCCTAAACCAATCATGGTATTAATTGAATTAGGATTGATCTCTAAAGCCTTTTTGTAGCAAGCAATAGCTTCCTGTGTTTTACTTTTTTCTTTGAAAATATTACCTAAATTATGGGCGATATCGCTCCAGCTTGGTTCGAGATTGAGCGCTGTCTGGTAGCAGCTAATGGTAGATTCTATATCACCCAGCAACTGTTTTATCCAGCCCAATTTTTTGTATGCTAGTGCGGAATTTGGAGCAAGTTGAATGACTTGTTCGTAGCAGGCAATCGCACTTTGATGTTCGCCAATATCCAGCAAAACATGAGCCTTATTTAAATGTGCTTCTACAAAATCCGGCTGTTGGGCGATGGCTTGTTCATAAAATGCGATCGCCTCTGGAATTTTACCTTGCTGTCTCACAGCGATTCCCAACAAACACAGCACGTTTGCCGACTCAGGGTGTACAGCGATGACTTGCCGATACAAACTTTCAGCTTCTAACAATCGTCCCGCTTGATGGTGTTCCCAAGCTATTTTCAAAGAGTCTTCTGCGCTCATTTTACTAACAGATTGTCGTGATTTATTTTGAGAAGCCATAGCTATCTTTGTTGTAATTACTGATGACTAATGACCAATGAATGATGACTTCATCCCAACCAACAAGCTGCTGGAAAAATTATGTACTCTAGAAAAAACAACTTCCAGATCAACTGATAAAATTGAGCTATTTCCATTTGATCATCAAGATTAACTTTCACGCTCCAAAACCACATCAAACCCAGAGCCACCAAATGAGTAATCGCCAGAAATACTAAATTAAGATTTGGCAATATTAACACTCCTGCTAAAGTTATGCCTACATAGCAAACTGTCAATACCCAGCGAGACAAATCAAAGACTGCCGGCTTACCCATTTTAATCGTAAACGTCGTAATATTGTATTGCCGATCGCCTTCCATGTCAGGGATATCTTTAAAAATGGCGATCGCAAATGTAAACACGACAACAAACACCGTCAGCACCGAAACTTCCGCAGGAATACTAAAAGACAAACTCTCCAAATCCCAGCCAGAAAAAACACTTTTCGTGCTTCCCAAACCCAACACCCAATTAAAGTGCAGAAACAGCCCTAAATTCACAATAGCACCCCGCACTGTAAAAATGCACAGCGCCGCCCAAAAAGGAAACCGCTTCAGCCGAATTGGTGGCAGAGAATAAGCGGTACCAATCGCCAAACTAATGCCAACTGTAGCTAGCAAAAATGGCCCTTGTAAAATGGCAGTCAAAATTGCGATAATACCAGTGGTAGCAACAATTAATTCTCCGGTTTTTCGAGAAAACTCTCCAGAGGCTATGGGTAAATACGGCTTATTAATTTTATCTATTTCAACATCTTCTAACTGGTTCAGCCCCACAATATAAATATTACCACAAATGCAAGCTAACCAGGCAAAAGCCATGGGTAAAAATACAGAATTTGCCAATATAAAATTGCTTTGGGCAATCGCATACAAAGCCAAAACACTCAAGGTAGTACCGACAATTGTGTGTGGCCGCGAAAACTCCCAGAACGCCCTCATCCAGCCTTGCGGAACCAATCCATTGTTATCAATCCCAGACTTGCCAATCGAATCATTACTCATAAACCGCACAACCCCGAAAAAAAATAATTAACAAATTGTCTCACTTGGACTACGGTGATTAATTGTGGGGACACGGCAGTGCCGTGTCCTGAGTGTGGGTAATATTAATTCCGATGTTACCGGATTTGATATTACTTCTTCCTTCTTCTTCCTTCAAATTTATTTGACAGCACAAATCAAGCCGAAGCGAATCAATCCACTCTGATAGCCGCGACTCATCAACGAAAGCGCAAGTGCAGCTTGAATCGTCGTCCAACCGCTAGTCAACAAACCCCAAATCGCACTAGGAGTAAGAGCAGAATCGATCACGATATCCCAAAAAGGAGCGACAGCTTTTGACCAGTCAGCAGTGCGAATATTTGTAAAAGGCAAACTGCGGGTAATTTCCTCATATTCGGGCAAAGAAATTACATAAGGTAAAGCATAAACCCGGTAAATTTCTGCCAATTCCCTTCTCTCTGCATCTGTCAATTCTCCTGCCGTTTCTCCCAGCGGACGATGACACCAAGTTGCCAAAATTAAAGTTCCCCCCGGCTTGAGTACGCGGTAACACTCCTGCAAAAACTTAATTTTGTCTGGCATATGTTCACCGCTTTCTAACGACCAAACTAAATCGAAGGAATCGTCAGGAAAAGGCATATTCAAAGCATCTGCAACCAAAAAATTGACATTACTTTCGAGTCCAGCAATTTTAGCGCGTTCCGTTGCTCTGTTGGCTTGTACCGGGCTCAGAGTAATGCCCGTAGCTGTAACTCTAGTGTCCGTTTTACTTTCTCCAGACGATCGACTAAAATTGCGATCGACCTCACTATCCAAACTTAAATTATTTTTAGGTAAAGAACTAAACTTCTCGGTCAAATACAGGGTACTGCCACCGATCCCACAACCTACGTCAAGAATCCCGTATGATTCTGGGAGTGCTTTGCCGTCAGGTACTCCAGCCCATGCAAGCAGTTCTTCAATCAAATCTATCTGAGCTTGACGGCGTTCTTTCTTTAAGCTTCCATCCGCGCCGTAGTAACCGTGGTGCATATGTTCGCCCCACACCTGTTCCCACAGACCGCTAGAAGCGTCATAAAATTGTTGAATTTGCTGGTAAAGTGTTGAGGTCATCGCATCGTCGCAAGTTATTAAAGGAATTCTACCGTTCTTTTTCGACGGTTGTCACCTTTTGCAACTAAAGTTCGATCGCAGATAAGTTGAAGCCAATAAAAATTCCGTGTCTAAGCGGCAGAAAATTGGGTAATATCAAAAGCTGCTTCGTAAAACTTACCTAAACCTATCTAAAGCTATCTTTAGATACAATCCAAAGTTCACTTCCTACGCTGTTGGGTAGACGACTAATCCCAAGATAAGTAGGCGATCGAACTCAAGCCGAGGGTTCCCAAT
>JAYSVM010000095.1:0-5317 GCA_043718495.1 Oscillatoriales bacterium
ATCGCGGTAGGGACACGGCACTGCCGTGTCCTCTATATCATCAGGAGTACAACCCAAACAAATTACCCCTCATCCTCCGACTTAACAGGAGCACGCCCAGAAATCACAATAAATCCCACTGATTCCAGAGTCAGACGCGGCTGACGAATTCCCGCTAAAACAGCTTGATTCAACATACTTTCGATGCTAATTTCATCAGCCAAAACCGACTCTAAAAGTTGCTCAGATTGAGACAATCGATTCAAGCGCAATTGCAATTGATTCACCCGGCTTTCCAGTTGAATTGCAGCACTCAGAGCCGATCGATCGCACATTTCGACAAAATCCCCTCGCCCGCGCAGCAACTCCTCCGAAACCACCCGCCCCCGTTGACAAAAATCATCCCATTCCAGCGCATCGACAAAATTGTCAAGAATCACAGTCCGATTTTTTGACAAATTGTAATCTCGATTCGGCCCACCCTTCCCCTTATAAGCGCGCTGCAAAATCTTCAGAAGTTCGCCATCTTCCACCAGCGACATCGACTCATTCCGAGCATCAACAAACACCGTTTCAAAAGCCGGAATAAATAGAGCATCCGCGCGTCTCTGCAAAGCTTTCAAGTTGTAATTCTCGATATTTTGGGCCCGCAAAACTTGCTCAGCAGGCTGCAAATCAGTCTGGATAGAATAGTTAAATTGTAATCCAAACCACTCCTTACCTTCTTCAGCATCCCAACTTTCATCATGTCGCCACAATGCAAAAGCTTGACCCCGATCGTCCCAACGAATATAAGAGCCAAGGGCATCGATTAATCCCTCACCAATCCGGTAAAGAGCGACATCAGAATTTTGATGAGCAACACGACGATTGTAACTCCCATACTGCTGACAATACGGAATCAATCTCGTTCTCAAATCGTTCGAGGGAATCAATGTTTTTTGACTAGGTTGATAGCGCATCAACCCGGATATAGTCGGATGTTCAACTTGTTTGAAATTGAGAGCTTGACAAATCCAACCTTCCGTAGCCCGCTGCATTTCTTTATGTTTCGCGTCGCAGTCATCGAGAGATTCAAAATACTGAGATGCGGTTTCATCCAGCAGGTCAATTTCATCAAGAACCTGTTGTTCGCTAATTTTGATTTTCTCTTGTTCGATTTCAGCTTTGATTGATTTAATTTCGATTGCTAGCCCTTTTGCTCCTTCAGTAAACAACTTTTCTTCAAGTTTAGGAAGTTTTTGTTCAACATAAGATTGAAGAGTAGCAATAGACTTGTTGAAGATGCCAAATCCATCTTTCAAAACTTGATACCAAGCTTCATGGGGACTTTCTGGTAAATCCGGGCCTGCAAACAAACAGAATTGTAATCCCATTTTGCTACCGATGCGATCGACTCTGCCCAATCTTTGTTCTAACTGATTGGGAAACCAGGGTAAATCGAAGTGAATGAACCAATCGGCAAATTGCAGATTCAGCCCTTCTTCTGCGGATCGATCGCAAACTAAGACAAAGCAATTTTGCTCATTTTTAAACCGCTTCATGTTCGCATCTACATCAGCGGCAGATTTGCTGCTTTCATGGCTGGCGATCGCATTTTTACCTAAAATCTTCGCTAAATTTTCCGCAATGGCTTTACAAGTTTCCGTAAAACTGGTAAAAATCACAATTTTGGGGAATTTATCACCGGGAAGCGGTCTTTTAATTTGCTGTTGAATTCTGGATAACAAATCGCGAGGTTTGTTGTGATACTCCGGCGGAATCTTCAAAGTAACGCCGAGGAATCGGATAACGGCGATTCGCAACAAACTCAGTCTGTCGGCTCCTTCCTGGGGCTTTTCGACGGCATTCAGCAAGGATTCTAGGATGGCGCTTTCTCCGGGAAACAGCGCAGTTTGAGTCACCATCCCCATATACTTTGACCCAAATTCGCGATCGAGTTCCGCAGTCGATTTCTTCTGCAAACGAGCTTTCACAACCCGTTCCAAAACATTCAACCAAGTACCAGAAGTGCGGAAAAACAGCAGGAAAATTCTCTGATAGGCGGTCTTTTGGGGAGCGAGAGTGCGCCAATTTTCGAGGATTGTGTGAATTTCTGACCACTGTTCGTCATTGAGATCGTACTCGACTTTGGGGATAGCATCGCGATCGAAAATCACATCTTCGACTGCATCCCGCTGGTTACGAAGCATTCGGCGGTAGAGGCGGTAAGTATCACTGATGTGAGTGCGAATTGTTCGGATAATACGATCGCACTCTGTAGCTTTTTCAGTTTCCAAACAACTTTCCAACTCATTTGCTAATCCGATTAAATAATCATCTGTGGCAAAAAGAGTGCGGATTTCAGCAAGTTTTGGTTTCAAAACAACAGGCTTTGCTCCTTCTCGGAAATCGAGCAAAACGCGGCCAATTTCCTGACGGTTTTTCACCTGTTCTTTGAAATTTACCAAATCATCAAGACGGTAACTTGTGGGGTCTAGCAAGTGCAGCATTGTCAGAAAATCCTGCTCATGACCGATCGCAGACATCCCCGATAATAACAGTAAATTTTTGCTTTTGTGAGCGAGAGTTTGGCAAATTTCAAAGCATTGCTTCTGTCCGCGATCGCCCGAATTGGCCATTGCCGCCACATTATGGGCTTCATCTACAATCAGAAAATCTAGATTAGCATTGCGACTAACTTGATTGATTTCGCTCAGAGAAACAAGTTGCACTCTGTCAGCAAAATGAGACAAATAGAATTTATTTTCCAACTCATCGCGCCACTGTTCGAGCAAGTATTTCGGAACGAGTACGACAGCGCGGCCGCTTGGTTCATCTAGGAGATATTGGCGGAGAATTGTCCCAGCTTCTACAGTTTTCCCCAATCCAACTTCGTCTGCTAATAAATAGCGTCCGATTGGGTCTTCTAGGACGCGCCGGACGACTTCAACTTGGTGCGGATAGAGGTCTATGTTAGCAGAAATTAAACCAGTCATACCGCGACTGACGGCTCGTTGGCCGATCGCAGATTGCACAAATGCGAGTCGGCGATCGTGAAAATAGGGTGTTTCGTGACCTTTGACAGCTAGGATGTCGATCGGATCGGCGATCGGGATATTGCAGCGCACATAAATTTCCGTTTCATCTGCTTGTATACTTTGACTATCCGGCAAGTCAATGTCATACAGCATTTTATCTTCATCCCAGTCATAAATCCGACCAATAATCCAGCGCTCTTGGGTAGTGCTCCAGAGGTAACATCGGGTTTGGCGCTGAAGTCTGGCTTCTTGGAGTAAAGCTAGGGGTATCGTTTTGCTAAGGCGGTTTTTTACTGAGCAAAAATATTCAATTAGGGCTTCGGTGCGGGAGAATTCGACCACTTTTCCGACTCCCAAATCGTTTTTGGGCGATCGGACTAAGGAACCAACATCAATCATAATTAAAAACCTTTAAACTTCGGCAATTGAAATTGCTACTATACAAAATTTCGTCCCAGGAAAGGGGAATAAAAGAAAACCTTTAAACTTCGGCGATTGAAAGACACTGTTGGTGAATGAAGAAATGGTAATACCCCTCACAGCTAAAATGTAGATAGTGTAGGTTGGGTTGAGGCTTTGCGAAACCCAACTCTTTTAAAATAAGGTGTTGGGTTTCGCTGACGCTCTACCCAACCTACAGAATCTATGCGAGAAACACCAATGCTGGTTTAAAAGATGAGGGATAACACCCTCTATGAATTCGCCAACAGTCTCTTGAAATCGCTTCTACACAAACAAAGTCCGCCTGCGCGGACTAAGAGAAGCCACCTACAATTTAAAGCGGACGGTGGGGCTCGAACCCACGACGTTCAGCATGGGAAGCTGACATTCTACCACTGAATTACGTCCGCGCTTAGTCTTTTTTACCTTCTAAGAATTGGGGTGAAAAATGACTAGGAAAACATTGTACACCTATTTTCGGATTTTGATCATGGGATTTTGACTCATAGTCCTGGACACGGCGCGGTGTCCAAGGAGTGTCAACTTAAGCTGTCAGTCCACAAAATCTGTTAGTGAGCCCGCGAGTCCGACAGGGAATGAATTTCCTGTCTAATAGCGAAAGTCCTCTCAAGAGGACTGAAGAGAAGAATGCTCAACTCATTAGTCCTCTGAAAGAGGACTAATGAGTTGAGGCAGGGGTTTCAACCCCTGCCGGACTATTGGTTGTACCCTTAGACGAAGCGCAAAGAAGTGCTGTCAGGGCCAAAGGTAGAAACTGGTTGGACGATCGCAATTAATTCATCCGAACCCGCAGTCTTCTTGAAGATAGCGTTTCCAACAGGCAAACCTGCGGGAGAAGCACCGAACACATATGTGCTTGGAGCACCTTGAAGTTGGATGATATCTTCGATCGGGTTAAAGCCCACAATCAAAGCGTAGTCACCTGCGCCAGTGGCAGTATCGACACCATCGTTGTAGTAGAACTTGGTGGCATTTCCCAGCAAGAAAGTATCATTACCTTCTGCGCCAATCAGCGTATCGATTTCGCCTAGCCCTGGATTAGCAGCAGTGCCGTCAAAGCCAATCAAAGCATCGTTACCTTCTTTGCCGAAGAGGAAATCGCTGCCATTACCGCCAAACAACACATCATTATTTTGGCCGCCGTACAGACTGTCGCCACCATCGCCGCCGACTAAAGTATTGTTACCTAAATCGCCCGCGAGGACATCGTTACCTGCGCCGCCAAACAATAAGTCGTCACCTTTTCCTCCTAACTGGGTATCGTTACCTTCGCCACCAACCAGGGTGTCATTCCCTCTGTTACCACTGAGGATATCGTTGCCGGCATCGCCGAATAAGCCGTCGTCACCTTTGCCTCCAAAGAGTATGTCGTCATCGCCATTGCCTACTAAGGTGTCATTTCCCTTGTTGCCATAGAGGATGTTCTTAGAGTCGTTGCCAACAAGGACGTCATTGGCGTTGCCGCCGTTAATCTGTGGCGCTGAACCTGTGGCTGTGGGTGCGTTTGTGAATGTAGGTGCGATCGGCGCCGTGAATGTCAAAGGTGACATGGGAATGAAATTGGGTGCTGTGGGTGTGGGTGTGGGTGTTGGTGTTGGTGTTGGTGTGGGCGTTGGTGTTGGTGTCGCTGGTTTTGGTATTGCGATCGGTATGGGAGTTGGCGCTGTTACCACTGGTGTGGGAGTTGTCACCGCTGGTGTTGGTGTTGTCACCGCTGGTGTTGGTGTTGTCAGTGTTGGTGCAGCGGTAGCCTCAGTGAGGTTAGCAGCCAGAATCGCCGCACCAGTGAGATTGCCCACAGTTTCGATGAAGCCAGCACCTGCCAGACTCGGTGATGCACCGAAAAAGTCTAAAAT
>JAYSVM010000096.1:0-5303 GCA_043718495.1 Oscillatoriales bacterium
CACCTCCTATTTTTTGTTCACTTGGTTTTAGGTTAAACTAAAAATCTACTTCATTGCCAGATTTGTCACACTTCTTTGTATTCCCGAAGTTGAAAGTGAGCCATCGTATATACTTGAATTAAAGCCGTCCTATAAGGCGCTGTGCTGAGCGTAGCCGAAGTGACGGGGTTTTCAACCCAATTTTCTGATAATAGCAGCGTTAACTATAGCTGTTCTCAAAAAAGTAAGGTATGCCCAATGCCCAATGCCCTATGCCCTATGCCCAATGCCCTATGCCCTATTCTCGATCGCCCCAAATACAAAAATAATATCTAGCTTTTGAAACTGGTATATCACCTGTCACAATCACTAAATATCATTCTGGTATCAGAGTTGGATTTTTTAATACCCCCAGGGGAATTCGAATCCCCGTCGCATCCGTGAAAGGGATGTGTCCTAGGCCTCTAGACGATGGGGGCGCGTCGCTTTCGTTTAGCACCTTTATTACAATAGCTAATCTTTCCCAATCTGTCAACTACTTTGCGAAAGTTTTTTTCTATTCCTCCGAAAGTTCGTCGCAGTAAGCTTTGAGGATACGAGCACAGTTGTCGATCGCCCCCAGATGAGCAATCTCAAAGCCGTGGGTATTCTGCGTAGGGAAACTCAAACAAGCAGCGCGGGCGACATGGCCGAACTTCATGGCGATCGAAGCATCGCTACCAAAACCACTAATCGTCGCCAATTGCACCTCTACACCGGCGCGATCAGCTGCTGCGCGCAATTCCGCATTCAACCCTTCGTCATAAATCCCGTAGCCATCCTGAACCAGCAACACCGGGTTTTCGCCATCCAGAATTGGGTACTCTGGAGCGATCGGGCAAATTTCCAAAGCAATCAGCGCCTCCAACGGCTGCCGCTGCGAGAAATACAAAGCCCCGATCGCCCCAACCTCCTCCTTCGCCGAAGCCACCAAATAAACATTCACCGCAGGCTCTTTCAAACATTCCGCCAGACCCAGCAAAATCGCCACTGAAGCCTTGTTATCCAGGGTGTAGCTTCCGATCCAATCCTGCAAGCGGATCGGCTGTTTGCGGTGCTTTCCCACCACCATCCGCGTTCCCGGTCGAATTCCGGCTGACCCTAATTCCTCGGTGGTACACTTAGTTTCAATCCAGGCATTTTCCCAAGTCAGCGGAGTGTTTTCCTGTTGAGCTTTCTGAGGAGATTCGTGAGATACATGACGACTCCCAAAGCTGAGAATGCCACTAATAGTTTGCTTATCGCCCAACAAATCCACCACACCTTCGCCGTACACCCAGGGAAACGCGCCACCCAACCTGCGAACTTCCACGCGCCCCAGGGAACCGACAGTTTTGACTATCGCCCCGATTTCGTCCTTGTGGGCGGTAATGGCGATCGACTTTTGAGGATTTCGACCCGGAATTAGGGCGATCGCATTATCCGCCCGATCCAGCCAAGCATTCACACCCAGGGCGGCGAATTTTTCCATTAACCGCTGGTTAATTTCCGACTCCACACCGCTGGGTGAATGTAGCATGACTAATTCTGCGATCGTGTCAAACAGTCGATCGAACTCTAACATTTTTGATTTTCTAGCACAGGTTAATATACAGATCACAATCTTATTTCATTTGCGAAATCTTTACTTATGTTTTTCAATAAAATTATTCAACTCCTGCAACGTAAAAATAGAGCAAACAAATTAGGAATCAAATTCCCCAGAGTTGCTAACTTTAATTTACCCGATAGTTTAATTATCCAAGGAAAGCGCCAACCAGTAAAATTACCTTCAGAAAAAGGCATGGATGGAGAATTTATCGAAGTCCTTTTAGACGACTGTTATGGATTAGATCAATTACCTCAATCCTTGCTAAAAATTATAGATATTGGAGCAAATGTCGGGTTATTCTCCATTGCAGCCCGTAACAGATTTCCCCAAGCTATGATTCACGCCTACGAAGCTAATCCCAACTTGGACAAGTATCTGAAAAATCAGTCTCAAATTGCCAACTTTGAATACTTCATGGAAGCGATCGGAGCCGAAGATGGTAAAGTAGTGCTGGATATCCGGGAAGTATCGGGAAAAACGCGATCGACTGTCAGCGCCAACGGCGACATACCGATGATCTCGTTCAAAAGTGCGATCGATCGCATCGGAGGTCAAGTTGATTTAGCAAAAATAGATTGCGAAGGTGCAGAATGGCTGCTATTTGAAGATACAGAAATTTGGCAATTCGTCCAAAACCTTTCCTTAGAATATCACTTGTGGTCTGGACACACTCATGCCGAAACTCGACAAGTTATTGAAAGTTTAGGATTTAAGGTCAAAAAGCAAACACCAATAGATAAATGGTACGGTTTGATCCTAGCATCCCGCACTTAAACTCGGATTAATTTCTGAGACTTCGTTTACCTAGAAGCCGTTTCAACCGCCGATATTAACTTTTCCTAGTTCCTCTCTTTCCTCAACTTTGCGTTTCAGTTTACCTATAATCAATTGCAGATGATCTGCGTGTCTAAGCATTTCATACTGAGAAATATCCAGCAAACGAGTCAAAGTAATCAGTTGACTAGCTTGTATAATTTTGGCATCTACAATATTGTTAGCTGGCAACAATAAACTGCTTTTTTTTGAAGAATTCAAACTAACTTCTTCATCAAAAGGCAATAGGGATGTTTTAATTGCCAGTGCCAAATTCTTAAACATTTCTGCCATATTCTGAGAAATTTCAATTTTCAGAAATATCATCACCACAAATAAACTTCCCGAAGGCAGAAGTCCACCAATTCCCAAAACAGATTTGACTCCATAGGGCATAACCAATGAATCTTGTTCAGCAATAAATGGACTGTCCTTTGCATTGGGTATATAGAAAGCATTTAATAAATTGTGTTCCGATTCTAATAGTTTTTCTTGATCCAGACCAAGGACTGTTGGAATATCTAAACCAAACCGTAATATCAGTTCAGAAATCTCTGGCATTTCAGCTACCAATTCTTGATTAACTAACGGAATGACTATATTTTTGTCAATAAGACTATAATTAGACTGCGGTTCTTTTCCTGCCGCTGCTAGCA
This sequence comes from Oscillatoriales bacterium, assembly GCA_043718495.1. Taxonomy (GTDB): domain Bacteria; phylum Cyanobacteriota; class Cyanobacteriia; order Cyanobacteriales; family Microcoleaceae; genus Microcoleus. The sequence continues at coordinate 3,079 of JAYSVM010000096.1, forward strand.
GTGTCCAACATTTCATATCTGCCACAAGCAAAGTATCTTTTATCAAACTACGGGCGGATGCTTGCAATGAATTTTCCAATGCCCCGTAGGGATGGGTTTTGAACAAACGTACCAAAGCACAGGAATTTTGTTCACTTTCGGAGTCATAAAAATGTTCATATATGTAATCAACAATTTTTTGACTACTCTCTCGCATACTAGCAGAATTTTTACCCAAGTGGCGCAAAACTAAGCTGCATCTTGCTAAATCTTTCGAGGTAAACGGGGTATGATTGTACATCAAAAAACGCTCTCCCAGATCTCAAATACTCTTTTCTATTTATCCTTGTGACTATTGCCACATCCGGAATATTCAGAGTCCCTGATCAGCAGAAGGAAGAAGGAAGAAAGAAAATGCCGTCACAGCAATACTTTCAGCGTTCCAAAACGTCTTAACCATCTTGGCGGTTAAAATACGAAGTAGGCCGGATACAGCAATGCCGTCTCCCTACGCCAGATTAACTCTAGGGAAACGGCACTGCCGTGTCCTGATTATTGGTAATATTAATTCCGATGTTTCTTCCTTCTTTGTTGTGCTATCCCTACTGAGTAGGTTGAGATTTTGCTTCCGCCGCATCCTTAGCCGACAAACCCTGATCCTGAACGCCAAAATACCACAAACTAGCAGCAGCTTCGGCGCGAGTCACCGACTTCTTTGGTTGGAACAAAGTTGTGAAACCAAAAACTCGGCGAATATTCGCCAAATCTCCATTGTTAAAATCAGCTAAAACTGCCCGCGATGCTTGGGAGTCAATCTTAGAAGCATCTTGAAAACCCCACTTTTCTTTCACTCCGTCAATGTTAGCTGTTGGTAAAACTTGACGAGTATCTAAAGGTACTTTCCAGAGAATCATGGTTTCGCGAGTTAAAGGTGCATCCGGGCGAAATTTAACATCTTTAGCTTCTCCAGAAATGGAACTCGGAATTAAACCTGCTTCTGCTAAACCTTGAATTGCTGCAAAATCGGGGTCGGTTTTGGGGATGTCAGAAAAAGCTGGTTCGCTAGATTCTACTGCTAGTCTAATTTGTTTGGCTTGACGGCTGGTATAAATCTGATTGTTAGTAGTTACCAACCAGCGGGCATATTCGCGACGAGTGGCAATTTTGTTGGCATCGGGTAGAGTGTTGCCAGTTTCTAGATTTGTACCAGATTTGGATCGCACTTTTAGCACTTCCAACTGCGTCAAATCTGCCACATATTGCCGCAATTGTTCAGGGATTTTGCTGTCTAATTCGCTAACTTTTTGAGATTTTGACACCGGGGATGGCGTTGCAGTTGTTGAATCTGAATTAGCAGGAGTAGGCGTTGGTGAAGGAGATGGGGCCGAATCGGAATTATTAGGCTGAGGATTTGTGGCAATTTCCCCGCTTGGTTTGCCGTATTCAATCCCAAATTCTGTAGAACCTCCTACTTTTTGAGTAGGAGAAAGTGAGACTGTTACTCGCAAATTATCTCGTGTTGCTACTAAAGAACCTTGTCCGTCGGGGCTGGGGCGACTGACTATTTCCCAGTTGGGACGTCCAAATTCTGTGGCATAAAAGCTCTGAATGGAATTAATAGGATCGGTACTTTCGTAGCGCAGACGCACATTTTTGTCTGACGCGCTTGGCTCTGTCACTTGGAGCAACTGAGCATTAGGATAGAGTGGAATCTCTGTTGGGAAATCGGCTGGTAGTTTTGCTGTTGTGCTGGTGTCAACTGGCGTGGCTGGCTGGGGGGTCGAGAAGGCGACGGGATTTTCTTTTAATTTGGGATCAGCGGCGAAGGATTCTTCCAGGGCCTTGCTGTTGGGGCTGTTTGCACAAGCTGTCATGGAAACCAGCAGACAAATTGCCAGCCAAGTATTTACAGTAGTGAGTATATTGGTTTGAGTGGTTTTAGCAGGCGATCGACCTTTAGAGCAGCCTCGCCATTGAGCAAATATAATATTCAGCATAAATCCCTCGTTTGCGGATATATTCCTAGGCTAGCGCAGATCGATCGGGCAAATAAAATTTTTCCCAAAATGAACCTCCTGCATTTATTCCTTGTGACTGCTACATTATTTGTCTCCTTTGTCAAGTTTGCCAGCCCCCTAAATACTCAATCAGAAATTAGTTATTGATTATTGATTATTGATTATTGGTTCTAATCACCAATTGCCGATGCGCGATGCCCGATGCGCGATGCCCTATTCCCTATGTCC
>JAYSVM010000097.1:0-15000 GCA_043718495.1 Oscillatoriales bacterium
TTGGGAATTGGGAATTGGGAATTGGGAATTGGGAATTGGGAATTGGGAATTGGGAATTGGGAATTGGGAATTGGGAATTGGGAATTGGGAATTGGAGGCAGAGCCTCCGGGTATGTATTCCCAGGCAGAGCCTGGGAACAAGACTCAAGACTCAAGATTCAAGATTCAAAACAAATAACAACTAATAACTAACAACTAACTTTTTGTCGTGTTTTATTGGTAAGAGTTTGTAAATCTATAGAAATTTCTACTGGTGGCGAAATCGGGTTATCTATTTGGCGAGTTTCAGGCGGAAGAGTGGCGACAGAAGCAGCAGTTCGTTTGGCGATTGCCTCTAAACTTTCTTGACCATACAATCGTTTGCCATCTTTAACAACCAACTTCATTAATGCTATCGGAAAATCATGATTCTGATTTTCTTCTTCCGATAATCCCAAACAATCTCCGAGAATTTGCCCATTTTTAATATGTCTAAAGATTTGCTTCCGCCCCGGATATGTCACCTTGCCACTTGCCTCTTTCATAACTGGAATTCCATCAATTTCCACTAATTTATAAACACCATTTACAGGGGAACCGCTGACCAATTTTGTTCCCAAACCATATCCGTCAATGCAAGCACCCGCACTTTTTAATTTAGCAATTTCTCCCTCGTCCAAATCACCGCTGGCAATAATCGGAATTCCTGGAAGGATCGATCGCACTTCCTGCGACAATTTTACCAAGTCCCCAGAATCCAGCCGCACACCTTCCAATACTATTTCACCGTTGTTGACGCGATCGGCCAACTTGCGCGCCGCCGCCACAGTATCATAGGTATCGATCAAAAGTGGTGCACCCGGAAAATAGCGGTGAAATGCTGTAAACGCCTCCTCCTCACTACCTTCGAGAGCACTGACAGCCATCACCAAAGCATGAGCCATTGTACCCACAGGTTTGCGGCCCAACCTCAAAGCAGCCAAGACATTAGAAGTCCCATCAATCCCCGCAGCCAGCGCCGCCCTAGCCGCCCATACAGCAGCTTGAGGGCCAAAAGCTCTGCGCGTTCCAAATTCCAGCAACTTAGCGTCAGGGCCTGCCACATCGCGCAATCTAGCCGATCGCGTCGCAATCAAAGTTTGATAATTGATCGCATTCAGCAAATAAGTTTCCACCAATTGAGCTTGCCACAGAGGAGCCTCGATTCGCAACATTGGCTCATTGGCAAAAACCGCCGTCCCCTCCGGCACCGCCCAGACATCGCCAGTAAAGCGGGCTGTGGTGAGTAGAGTCCAGAATCGATCGGGGGCACCAGCGAAAATGCCCGTAGACTGCAAAGCGGCTATTTGTGCTGGAGAAAACCGAAATTTCCCTAGATAGTCGATAACTTGAGCTAAGCCCATCGCGATCGCATAACCAAAACCTTCAGGTAAGCGGCGCGTGAATAACTCAAAACTCGCGACTCGCCCGTCGAGCCCTTCCCCGACGTAACAAGCCGTCATCGTTAGCTGGTAGAGGTCGGTCAATAAGCTGTAGTCTTCTGAGGAAAGACACAGTTCTTGGTCTTCTTGGATTTCTGTAAAACTTTGATGGTGCAGGCTTTCTGTGGCAGTTTTCATGGTACGACCCGGCAAACTCCTTTTTTTAATTATAGTGAGTCACACCATATTTTTTATAAAGTTATGATGAAGATTCCAGAGGATTGTCTCAATATTTCTTTCTTATAACGCTGTAAAGTCTAATTTAGCGTGGATCGAACCCATAGTGTTATGGTAAGATTAATAAAAATTGCCGAGCAGTTTGTCAGTAAAATAGGATTTACACTAAATCCGAGTTTACTACCCCCGATCGGGTTGGTCGCCAATTTCTCCCCATCTCCCCTCTCCCTTCATTGCAGACTAATAAGTAATTCAAATAAATATTGCTAAAGCAATCCAAAGGCTAAAATTAAGAGTAATCTGAAAGTATTCAGAACCAAGACAAGAGAGGCGGATTTTATGAATCTTTCTAAGTCTTTGAAAAATGCGATGCGTTTCGTTTCGGAAGCAGCAATACGGCTTTTTAGTCCCAGCGATGACAACTATCCAAATACTGGAGTTCAACCTTTTGAGGGGAAATCTTCCAAAAACAACGATAAGTAGCATCGGAATGATAGGTCGGACACGGCACTGCCGTGTCCTCCATAAACCTGGAATACGCTGCATTACCAGAACTGATTCAGAAAAAATGCGATCGCAGCACTGCCGATCGGCACTGTCAAATTATCAATTCCCCACTTAGAAACCGACTCCAAACTAGCAGCAACTAAAGCCACAATTGCAGATACTGCCCAAGTTTGCCAAACATTGCCTTGAACCACCAGCAAAATTAAACTACTGACAAAAAAACTCACAAAATACATCGTTGCAGAACCTTCCCAACTTTTTTTCATCCCCCAAACTCGATAAATATGTTTGCCATATTTCTGGCCGATGACAGCAGCCAATCCGTCCCCCCAAGTCATCACTAAAATACCCAAAGCTGCGTATTCCTGATGCTGTATTGGCCAAAACCAAGCTACGAGAATGCTGATAGTCACAGCATAGAAAAAAGTCCCCCAACTTTGTCGATGAATGCTGTTAAGACTAGGTAAAATTGGGACTTGGTAGGAAATTAGCGCGATCGCAGCCGCTAAAATTCCCGCCGTTATCCCCACCCAATCGGGTATTTCCAGCCACCACGCCAGCAAAATCACATTCCCCGTACCGATGTGCACCACCTTCCGCGAAACCTCTGGATCGACGGAAGTAAACCGATTTAACCCTTCAGCCACCAGTAAAATCAAGCCCAACCAGATCCCCACGAGGGAAATTTGCAGCCACACAGTCGGAATTTCAGCAAATATAGACACGATATTTAGGAAAAATTTAGATAAAGCACTGTTTACTACTTTAAGCGTACAATGCGATCGCTATTAGATCCCCGACTTCTTTAAGTGCTGCGGAGATCTGGGTGCTCTATTTTTCAGGTTGGTTTACTGAAAACCTGTGCTATGCTATAAACAAGTCTAGGGAAAAAGCTATGACTGTTTTAGTAGAAGAACTTTTGAATACCTTTGAGCGATTAACAGACTCAGAACGATTAGACCTGGTGTTAGAGATTTTGAAACGGACTGTTGATTTAGACTTTCTGCCCCTGTCTGACGACGATTTAGTTCTGAATGCTGAGGGACTTTTTCTAGAGTTAGATGAGGAAGAAGCCGTGTATGAACAGTCCCGATCGTGGTGAAGTCTGGCTAGTTGATCTAGGTTATATTGCGAAAGTCAGACCATGTTTGGTCGTGAGCATTCCTGGTCTAAATCAAGACCGAGCATTAGCGACTCTAGTGCCACATACAACAAGTCTACGCGGCTCAAGATTTGAAGTCCAAGTCAAAAATAAGTTTCTCCGAGAAGGAGCATTTGACGTACAAAATATAATCACAATCCCTCATGCAAAGCTTTTACGCAAATTGGGAAGTCTGACATCAGAGCAAATGCTCGAAGTAGAAGAGGTAATACTCTTGTGGTTCGGATTTAAAGACGAAAATGCTGAGGAAGAGGAGGAGTAAACCGAACCCTTGAACTTTTGAAACTCTCAGAGGATCTGATTGCTATGCAATATGTATTAATAATTCACGAAGTAGAAAACTATGCAGCCTGGAAAAAGGTATTTGATCGTGCTGCAAGTATCCGAAAAGAAGCTGGAGAGCGATCGTATCAAGTCTTGAAATATGAAAATGAACCCAACAAAATTGTTCATTTCTCCGCATGGACATCAATCGCAGATGCTAGGGCATTTTTTGAGTCGCCTAAACTGGTAAAAATTAGAGAGGAAGCGGGAGTTAAAGCTCCTGAATTTATATATCTAGACCAATTAGAGTCTGGAGTTTTGTGAAATATCTGGCGATCGCCTTTGTATAATGTCAAGATAATGTCAAGGGATTTGATGTCTAATTATTACTGTCAGTTTCCAGCTGACAATGCTGTTACTATGGCTGTTACTGCGGGACTAAGGCTAGACAAAACAACGACGGAAGCACTAGCAATGATAATAGTTGTAGCCATCCTCACCATACCATCAGTTCCCTTCTGATATGCGTCAAATTTGTATTCTAGGCGATCGACTTTCTGACCTAGTTCTTCCCTGACCTTGCCTAATTCTTCCCTGATTTGAATTAATGATTCTCTGACATCATTGCTTGGGTTTTCTGGTATCTGGATAGCGATTTCTCCTATTCAAACTACAGACCTTAGCTTTAGTCTATCAACATCATAACATAATTAAACACTGAATGTTTTCATTAAGTAAACTTCAGAGTTATGAAATTTTGTGAAACAGGCATCTTGCCTATTCATGAGAATGGTGCAAGATCTCAGTTGAACTAAACTTGATCTTAAAATTCACAACTCCCCTTTCACCAACTCTCGTACAACCTCAAAAGCCCTCCCCCGCCACTCCACCGGCAACAGCGACAACCCCAAACCAGCCAACATTTTCGCACCAGAAACCGACTTGCCCGATCGCACCATCTGTCGCCCTTTCTGAGTTTCACCCACCTCAATCAGCCGCAAACCCAGCGCTAATTGAGTTTCTGCAATCCTTCTGAACCTGACTGATTCCAACTTTTCTAAATCAAACTCGTAGCCAGTCAAATAGCGCAATTTATCAGTCAAATAGGGAATAGCCCGATCGCACCCGTGCTGTTGGGCATGAAATCGATACTCCATCAAAAGTTCTGGCAGATAATAGCATTTTTTCTCAGCTATAGCAAGTCTAACAAACAAATCGTTATCTTCACAATTTTGCCAATTTGGTCGCAGAAATCCTACCTCTTCCAACACACTACGGCGAAATAAAGTTGCCCCTATTTGCAAACTTTGTTTCACAAAAACCGTTGTCAGCAAATCTTCGACAATTCCCGCCGACAACTCTGTGCGCCCCCAGCTATGCGAATTCAGTTTAGTCAGACTTTCATCAATCTGATTGTTAATATCAATCACCCAGTGATCGGTACTGACAAAATCGATACTGGGGTTTTTATCTAAAATAGCAGATGTCCGTTCTAAAAATTGTGGACTGAGGCGATCGTCATCATCAAACTTGATAAAATATTCACCCCTAGCCGCCGCCAAACCCGATCGCATATTATTGCTCTTACCGATATTCTGCGGGTGACGAATGTACCGAATCCCGTGTCCCACAAATTCCGACATTAACAGTGCTGTGCTGTCAGTAGAGCCATCATCGCAGACAATCAATTCAAAATCTGTATAAGTTTGAGCTAGCACGCTGGCGATCGCACTAGCCAGCAAATGTACTCGATTGCAAGTAGGAATGCAAACACTAATTTTGGGCATTAACACCATTGTAAATTTTGGATTTGAGATTGCGAAAATTTCAGAAACCCTTGAGTTTCTTCCTTCTTCCCTCTTCCTTCTTCCTTCTTCCTTCTTCCTTCTTCCTTCTTCCTTCTTCCTTCTTCCTTCTTCCTTCTGCTTTTAACTCAAACGAGCCGTACATTCAAGAATTAGCTTTTGATTCACCAAAGCAAACGGTTGAATTTCCAAAGCATCGCGAAAAGCTCGAATAGCATTTCTGTATTCTCCCAGGGCAGCGTAGCACAAACCCAGACCATGCAGCGCCCCAAAATGCACCGGGTTCAGTTTGAGAGCACTTTCGCAGTCCTGGAGCGACTTTTTATAATTTCCTTGGGTATAGTGAAGTACGGCGCGCCGGTTCCAAGCTTCAGCAAAATCTGGCGATTCGGAGATCAGTTTCGTCAGCAAATCCAAAGCATGGCGAACATCGCCAGCATCTAGCGAAACTTGCGATCGCGTGAGAATTTGCATCCCGTACTCTCCCTTCTGGTAAAACCAACTGCGCCAGAGTTCTGTAGTTGCCCGATCGCGCACGATTTCGTCGGAATTTTTCAAGTCTTCCAGCAGCGCCTTAACAGATAATTCGTCCATAGGTGCGAAGATTGTTAAAAAGGTTTGATCAATCAATTTTATCGCTTGACGGCAACTTTATTTATCAAATATCCCATGCAGATTTTGATGCTTTCTTCCACTTTTCCCTATCCCCCAAGCCGGGGAGGAACCCAGGTAAGGACATTTAATTTATTGAAATACTTAAGCCAGCGACATCATGTAATTCTCGGAACAATCCGATCGCCCGATGTAACCAATGCACAAATTGACGAATTGCGCCAGCAAGTTGCAGAATTAGCCGTTTTTCCTAACCTGCAAATACCTCCCCCCCTTGCTGAGGGTGGGTTCAATGAAATACTTGGAAAACTCCACAGATTTAGTCGATTTTTGCAATCCGGGACACCTCCAAATGTATTCTCAAGCTACTCCCCAGCAATGCAGCATTGGGTAGATGAGTTAGTCACATCAGGAAAGTGTGATGTTATTACTTGCGAACACAGCGTTAATGAGATTTACGTCCGTCCAGAATGGCGGCAAAAAGTCCTAACTGTCGTAAATATTCACAGTTCAGTTTCGGGAACTTGCAAGCAAATGTTAAACACAGGCACATCTCAAAACTCCCTGCGCGATCGACTAAATTTACCCCTCCTAGCCCGCTACGAAAAAGGTTACTGTGCCAAATTTTCCCGCATTGTCGCCACCACATCCACAGACAAGCAGCAACTTCTCGAATTGTTGTCGCCTAGAAAGATCGAAAAAAGAATAGACTATTTCTCAACCCCAACAATTGAGGTAATTCCCAACGGAGTTGATTTAATCGAATTTCCCGATCGCGCGATCGATCCCGGAGGACACACCTTAATCTTTTCAGGGGCCATGAACAACTTGCCCAACATAGACGCAGCACGATTCTTAAGTTTGGAGATATTACCGATTATCCAACAGCGTTATCCTGATACCACCCTAACCTTAGTCGGACACTCCCCAGTCCCCTCCATCTTAGCCTTAGCAAAACAACCAGGAATTCAAATTCTAGGCAGAGTACAAAAGGTGGCAGAATACTTGCATCAGGCTACAGTTTGTGTCGTACCCATGCGAATCGGTTTTGGGATTAAAAATAAAACTTTAGAAGCGATGGCTGCTGGAACTCCCGTTGTTGCAAGCGATCGAGGTTTAGAAGGTTTAGCCATCGGCGGCGGCCCACAACCGATCAGGGCCTTGCGCGCGAACAGAGTTCAGGAGTATGTTGAGGCGATTAGCAGTTTGTTTGAAAATCCACACCTAAGACACGAATTATCTCAAAATGCCCGATCGCACATCGAAAACCAATATACCTGGGATACCATAGGTCGGCAATACGATCGACTATTGCAATCTTAAAAAATAAATTCTAAAATCTAAATCTTAAAATTTGACGATGGAAAACAAAATTAATCCCTCCAACAATCGAGCAAAACCCCCAGAAAATCCCAAAGTTCCTCCCACAAGACGCCGCCGTCAAGCCCGACGTACCCAAAATCCTCACCAGTCTCAACCTAAAACCCCCAGACTAACAACTCCTACCCCACCTCACCCAACATCAGTCCCCAGATATCCCTGGAAAAGACTAATCGCTAATTTGACAGCCCTCACCGTCTTGTGTGGTTTCGCAGCCTTGATGGGCGGAGGCGCATGGCTGAGTTACCAACTCATAGTCGATCCCAACGGCAACAAATGGATCACTAAATTTGTCCCCGAATGGTCACGCCTTCCCCTCGCTACCAGAGATTCCATCCAAACCCTCGATCAAATTCAAGCTAGCATCCGCAAATTGGGATTTGTCACCGGAGAACCTCTACCACTTCCTATCCACCAATCCGGCGACAATTCTGTTTCCGATTTATTACTACCAGTCATGGTAGAACGCACAGTCAACGCTTCTACAGCCTGCAAAAATCCTTGTCGTCAAATTGTCGAACTTCGCGTATACAAACGAGTCCAACTGCCCGATCGCGATTCAGATACAATACAGTATTTTCAGTTAGCAAGTTCTGTCAATGTAGAAGGCCCTGCGGAATCTTTCGTACTCGCTTCTTTAGCCGATTCCAAGTCGGACAATCAAGGATCGAATCAGTCCCTACCGCTGACAGAACTACACCGCTTTAACGGAAAAGCCCCCCAGTCTGGAGTTTGGTTTAATGTCAGCGGTCAATTAGTCCGGGGCGACAAAAAAATTCCCTACGGACAAGTAGTTCGCTACAACCCCAGCCAAAATCATTTAATCTCCCTCTTAGAATGGGTGAGTGCGGCCGGACAAGCCCCGAATTGGCAGCAAATTGTTAAAGGTTCAAATCCACAATTGGCGATCGATCAAACCGTTGGTTTAGAACCCCAATTTACCATCTATCAAATAGGATCGCGCAAATTTGTCCCCAACCCAGTTCAATTGACCGCCATTTCCTTAGAAGAATTTGCCTTGAATGACGAAACCTATAAAAATGGCCTACGACTAGCCAAAAGTGGCCTATGGTCCCCAGCCTTAAACGTCATGCTTACCGCTAAAGGAAAAGCCGCCGGCAATTGGCCCACTATCGCCCAAGCTCAACTAGATGCGATCGAATTTCACGCTAAAATTACAAAAGCTCAGGCGATCGCATCCTGGGCCAGTCCCGGTCAACAAGTTCTCGCAGAATTAATAGACGGTCGCTGGAGCCAAGCATTACAAGTATTTGAAGCCGATACCAGCAACAGTTCTGAAATTGCCAAAACCCTCAAAAATGACGACGGCAAGCTCCTTAACCGCGTAGACGCAGCCTTGAGAGTCAATTCGACCGATGGAGACATCAAAGCTTGGGGCGCACTAATTGTCGCAGCTCAAGACGGAACACGCCAAGCAATGAATTGGCTCGATCAACAATCAGATACCGACAGCGAAACTAGAAATCGAATTCGCAATTTAGTCAACAAACTTGACGAAGCAGTTTCTCTAGCTGAAACCCTAGAAAAACACAAAAGTCAAATTACCGGTTCAGCTACTCTAGTTAGCAGTATCAATCCCAATGAATGGATGGAACCCGAAGCAAAAAATGACTTGAAACTGACCGAACAACAAGTTTGGTATCAGGTGCAAGTCGCCAGCTTCTACGACGGGAACCGCTGGGTTAATTCACCATTTTTAGATATGGAACTCCGCTCTTTTTCAGCCACTCAAGTCAAGTGGTTATGGGGCAGACTCGGCTTGCTCGCTGACCCCAAGATAAAAATAGAGGTAGCCATGAACAACGGTCAACAAAGAGTCGCTTTGGGAACCGTGAAAGCCGTGCAACTTCAAGACGGAAGTCTCCGATTGCTCGCCGCAGTTGACAAGCGATCCTAAGCAATTAAACATGGGAGACTGAAGTCGAGTTAACAGTCAACCGTCAACCGTCAACCGTCAACCGTCAACCGTCAACAATCACCTGATAGTGCAACCGGAATGGATATCACTATCTCCTTTCCTTCTGCGACAACAACACAAACAACTATTTGGTCAACTCAATTTACAAAACCTCCACACAAAAGCCCTTGAGATATTAACTCTCACTCTTTTTAGAGAGGGCTGCAATCATCTGGCGTTTAACCGCCTTAGCCCAAAGTTCAAACTCCAAACTATTGATGCTCTTAATTTTTACTTCCTCAACAGGCTGAGGTAAGACTTTTTTTTCTAGTGTAGTATCCATGATTTTTTCCTCCTTCAGAAAATGTTAGTAGTCGATTGTCAACGGTCATAACCATACTTCTATTTTATGAACTAATTGCAGAAATTAATTGAATTAAATACATATAATGTAACCATAAAATGCAATAAATACATTTTATTAATGCAATTTCCGAATTCAACTTGAAAACTTTCTACAACCAGTCCATCCCATCACTTTTCTCTCATATTTAATTATTACAATATAAGTTGTAAAACACCATCAAACCAATACTTATGTTAATCTACCAATATTGAAATAAATGTATTTACTTATACAGCATATTCTCATTTTATAACAGATAAAAAAAGATCCAGAACAAAAAACAAGCTCGTCAATTAACTACTAGCACCCTAATATTTATTGATTTTTGATTATTTAGTCCTCGACGCATCCGCTACCCAGAAACCGGGTTTAATCGACGAAAATACTTCGTTCCAGTCCGCATATTCCCTAAAAAACCCGGTTTCGAGGAGTCGCAATGTGAAAGTCCTGTTATTAATATTTAGCCGGATTATTTATTTGTATTACCTTTTACTTCCTCGGCTTATTTCCCTTCCTCACAAAATTACCTCCGCCCCACCCCATACTCCAGAACAACAGAGTTCTCTGCTTCTTAAGCCGTTTTTTCTTTCCCCGGATATCCCCCACGGGAAAATCAGCATCAAAGTCGCCCTTTTTAGGGTAATCCCAGAGGAGTCTGAATTTGATTGGAAAGTTTTAAAACACACTCAGGCTCTTACTTTGCATGAAGATCCGGATTTTAGCCTCGGATCTTCCGGAACCTTGTTTAGCTAGAATGAATCTTAGAAAGTATCAGCAAAGAATAAATCTTTTTTGATTACTTACACTTCTGGAAAAAGCACCAAGCTAGGTACTATTGTTCAGTTCATATGCTCAGTTTTCCTAGCTTTTTAGCTTACAACATGAGACTAAGAATCTCCTAGTTGAAGAAGGATTACCTAAATTTTGATTCTTCAATTTATCAGAGTGACTCTAACACAAAACTTAATTTATCAAGGAGAACATCCATGAAATTTGTAAAACTATTAATTGCCGCAGCATTAATGTCTGCTTCGATTAGCCCCGCCTTAGCCCAGGAAAAAGTCCAAATTTTAGGCGCAAGCTATGGTGGTACCGGTTGCCCCGACAAATCCGCCAGTGTCAGCGTTAGCCCCGACGGTCAAGAATTAACCATTCTATTTGATAAATTTGCAGCCCAAGGAAACGTCTCAACCGAAAAGCGGAAAAGCTGTAATCTCAGCATTCCCATCAAAGTACCTCAAGGTTTCCAAATTTCTCTCTACGATGCTGATTATCGTGGTTATGTCGCACCAAAAACCACCGCAAACTTAAGAGCAGAATACTTTTTTGCAGGCAACCGTGGCCCAGTTTTTTCCCGGACTTTCAACGGCGAAACTAACTATAACGTTCGAGATAGCTTAGCAACCGTAGCAGATGTTTGGTCTCGTTGTGGTGACAGTATCAACATGAGAGTAAATGCTTCAATGACAGCCAGTGGTGCCGGTACAGCCACCGTTGACTCCTTTGATCTTGCTCACCGTGGTTTGGTTTATCACATCAAATATCGCACCTGCCGCTAGAGATGTCCATAGGGGGAGAATTCTTACTCTCCCTTCTCATTTCTCCCTTCTCCCTTCTTTTGAGAATATCTTGCAGATTAAACTCAGCTTGAGCTATAACAGATTCGGAGTAGCATCAATGATAAGGAGAATCCGTGAAATATTTTTCAGTAGTAATGTATTTGCTGCAGGAACGGCAACAGTTTCTCGCAGAAATCCGCGAAGGTGTCAAGCTCAAATCTAAAATTTTTGGCCTACTTATTTCTAGTACAGTCTTTTTTGCAATTTACGGGGCGATTTTAGGTGCATCCAGTACCTGGATGCAATGTCTAGTTTCAGCAATTAAGTTGCCAGCACTTTACTTACTAACCCTGATTATCTGTTTTCCCACACTGTACTTTTTCAATGTCATGTTCGGTTCAAAACGAACTTTTGAACAGTATTTAGCCTTATTGATGACATCAATAGCCATGATTAGCATCTTGATGTTTGGATTTGCACCTGTAAGTCTATTTTTTTTACTAAGTAGCAACAATTACAATTTTTTCCTGTTGTTGAATGTTGCCATTATGGCAATTACAGGATTTTTAGGAATTAGTTTCTTTTATCAAGGAATGCACTTCCTTTCCGAACAAGATTCTGAAGGCAAAGACATCAGGCTAAATATTTTACGCTTCTGGTTAGGACTTTATGCCTTTGTTGGGAGTCAGTTGGGATGGACTCTCAGACCTTTTTTTGGGTCGCCGGGAATGGCATTTCAAATATTCCGAAACCGAGAAAGCAATTTTTATATGAGTCTCTGGGATTCAATTAGGTCTATAGGAGGATTTTAATTAATGCTGAATTAAGGAGATTTGAAATAGTGATACAAGCGGACTTAGACGAATTACTAATTCGTGAAACTGAGTTAGAGGAACTCACTGGGATACCTGTGGATGACGGTTTTTCAGGTATCTTTTATAGATATGGCGCTTTTCGAGACAGCAAAAAGTTATTTTCTATGCTGTTAAATGAGTTGCTGATATTTTGTGTTACCTTAGTGGTTTCCCTACCTATTGCTTTACTGGCTACTCAACATAAAGTTGGTTCCTTCAGCGATGCTCAGATATTTGTTTGGGTTTTACAACTAACTTTGGGTTTGTCCGTAGCTATTGCTGTAGCTTGGAATTTATATAGATGGGTAAAGGCTAGGCCTCTAGCAATCTTGGCTGGTTTGCTGGATGAAGTTGACAAGTATCATGAGGTGATTAAGGCTCTCGATATTATCGATCGATTAATAGCCGTTGGCAATCTACAAGCAAATTTGATGAATCGAGAGGATGCAATTGAAGCATTAAACGTTACTAGGGAAAGTTTAGTTTGTGGTTTAAAAACAGAAAGAATTCTCAGGGAAAATCATGAGTTTATTGGTCGCCGTTATGAATTATTTGCTAATATTGAAAGTAATTTAGCCACTTTATTGGCGATGGATGTGAGCGATCAGGCAACTGAATACGGACGATTGTTAAATGAGGCTTTGGAGATTGGGATCAGTGTACACAAAGAAGTAAGAAAGTTACAAAATGGACCTTAGAATTTATTTTTATCAATAGTTACAATTACATCGATCGCAATCGTTGGGACCTCTCACCCGTGCTACGATTATTTTGGGGTAGGGAAACGGTAATGCTGTTTCCTTCGTTGCCTTACAACCCGCCGCTTAAAAATCTAATCCTCAAAAATATCCAATTGTTCGCCCTCAGACTCTTTTGTATCCTCTTTTTTAACACCTTTCCGTAATCCGATCGCAATTTTACTATGTTTCTCAATCTGCTTCATCACCTGTCTCGCCCTCTCAATCACCGACGCTGGTAAACCAGCTAATCTCCCCGCTTCAATTCCGTAAGACTTATCAGCACCTCCAGGTTGAACCTGGTGCAAAAATACGATTTGATCCGGCAATTCTTTCACTGTTACCTGATAATTTGCCACATTATTTAAAATAGAAGCTAACTCATTCAATTCATGATAATGTGTCGCAAAAATTGTCCGCGCCCGAATCTCATTAGCTAAGTATTCTGCCACAGACCAAGCAATCGACAGCCCGTCAAACGTCGCCGTTCCCCTACCAATTTCATCTAACAAAACCAATGATTTTGACGTCGCATGATTGAGAATATTTGCAGTCTCATTCATTTCTACCATAAACGTAGACTGACCAGTTGCCAAATCATCCACCGCACCGACACGGGTAAAAATGCGATCGCAAATTCCCAAAGTAGCAGCCTTCGCGGGCACAAAACTCCCCATTTGCGCCATCAACTGAATCAAACCCACCTGCCGCAAATAACAACTTTTGCCACTAGCATTCGGTCCAGTTAAAATAATTAAATCGGGTCGATTTAGCGATTCTTCCCGACCCAAAAAAGCCGAATTCGGCACAAAAAATCCCGGAGGTAAAGACTTTTCAACCACCGGGTGACACCCTTCAATAATTTTAATTTCCCGACTTTCAACCATATTCGGACGACAGTAATTCTGATAAACAGCTACTTCTGCAAAACCGCACAAAACGTCCGCCGCCGCCACCGCGCGGGAAACATTGCGAATGATTTCGGCGTGCTCTCCTACTTCGGCGCGCACTTGAGCAAAAATATCATATTCTAGTTGATTTAAATCTTCTCGCGCTGTCAGAATTCGCACTTCTCTTTCTTTTAATTCCTCAGTGCTGTAGCGTTCTTCATTGGTGAGAGTTTGCTTGCGAGTATAGTCATTTGGTACTTGGTCTACTTTCGATTTACTAATGCTAATATAATATCCGAAAGCTTTATTATAAGCTACTTTTAAATTAGAGATTCCGGTGCGTTTTCTTTCATTTGCTTCTAAATTTCTAACCCAATCCAGGTCTGCTGATGCAGTTTGCCGCATTTCATCTAGTAGGGAATTAATGCCAGAACGAATCAACCCTCCTTCTTTTAAATGAATCGGCGGTTCGTCAACTAAATTAGCGTGAATTTTAGTTGCCAATTCTTCTAAAATTGGTGGTATATTTTGCAGTGCTTTCAAATACGGCGATCGACCTTGGGCTGCGACAACCGCTAGCTCCGGCAATTTCCCCAAAGAATTAGCCAAAGCGACTAAATCTCGCGCGCTAGCTGTTCCAGAACCAGCACGGCCAGTGAGTCTTTCAATGTCATAAATCTGACGTAATAACTGCTGCAAATCTTGGCGCAGGGGGTTATTTTCTACTAACTCTTGAATCGTGTCATGTCGCGCGCAAATACCTTTAATATTCAGCAAAGGTTGCAGCACCCAGCGCCGCAAAGCGCGGCCTCCCATTGCAGTGTTTGTTTTGTCGATCGCCCACAGTAAAGAACCATGAAAAACAGAATCTCTAACAGTTTGAGTAATTTCGAGATTGCGACGAGTTTGGTAGTCTAGTATGAGAAAATCCGTGAGCGTGTAAGTGCGTAATATTTGCAAAGGAACTGCATTTCCTTTTTGAGTTTCTTCGAGATATTGGAGCAAACCGCCGGCGGCGCGAACGCCGAGAGGAAGATGTCCGCATCCCATACCTTCGAGCGATCGCACTTTGAACTTTTTTAGGATTCTCTGTTTTGCTTCTCCCAAAGTAAACGGAATTTGCGATCGTAAAGAATAGCAAAACGAACTCGGCAAACAATCGGGCAAATGCTCAGATTTCTCTCCTGGCCTCAACATAGTCACCAAATCGGGAGCATTAGTTGGCACCAGCACTTCTGACGGTTGTAAACGCAGCAATTCTAGGGTTAA
>JAYSVM010000098.1:0-17709 GCA_043718495.1 Oscillatoriales bacterium
TTGGGAATTGGGAATTGGGAATTGGGAATTGGGAATTGGGAATTGGGAATTGGGAATTGGGAATTGGGAATTGGGAATTGGGAATTGGGAATTGATATAATAACAGTTAACTGTTAGCTGTTAGTTGAGTAAGAATTTAGTTGATCTCGTTAATTTGTACTTGCGCGTCTTGAAAATCATCGGCTTTTCCTTGTTCTAGAAAGAGTGTTGCAGCTTTCTGAAAATCCCCGATCGCGCCATTGCGATCTTTGAGTTGACGACGGACTAGCCCTCGGCTGTAGAAAGCTCCAGCATTGTTGGGGTTGAGCTTCACTGACTGTGCAAAATCTTCAACCGCTAAAGTGTAATTTTTGAGTTCTGAGTAAATATTACCGCGATTGCTATAGACAAGTGTATCGCTGGGATTGAGTCGAATTGCTTGAGTAAAATCGGCGATCGCGCCAGCCTTGTCTCCCGAACCCTGGCGAGCCAACCCTCGATTGCTGTATGCTTTGGAATTATTGCCGTTGAGTGCGATCGTTAAACTGCAATCTTGACCAGCTTTCTGAAATTGTTTTAAATTCAGGTAAGCAACACAGCGATTATTATAAGCAGCTTCGTCTTTTGGATTGATCGTAATTGCTTGGGTACAATCTTCAATCGCTTTGTCGTAGGTTGCTAAATTCAAATAAACATTACATCGGTTGGTATAAGCATCAGCTCGATCGGGTGCTAATTCGATCGCCTTAGTGTAATCCGTCATCGCCCCTTGATAGTCTCCCATATTAAATCTCGATCGACCCCGACCATAATAAACCCCAGCATCTTGGGGGCTAATTTGAATCGCTTGGGTAAAATCTGCCATCGCCCCAGTCTTGTCTCCCGCAGCCGATCGAGCCAAACCCCGGTTGCTGTAAGCTATGGCATCATTGGGAGCAAGTCGAATGGCTTGGGTAAAATCTTCAATAGCCGCGCGATACTCCGACAAATCGTAATTAGCTAAAGCCTTTTGATAGTAGGCATTTGCGTCACTGGGATTCAGCCGAACTGCTTGGGTGAAATCTTCCAGAGCCGCTCGCTGGTTGCCGAGGTCGCGACGAGCAATACCTCGATTGTAAATAGCTTTGCTGTGGCTAGGATTGACTTGAATTGCTTGCGTGTAGTCCTGTACTGCTTGCTCGCGAGCCCCAAGGTCGTAGCGAACATTAGCCCGTTTGTAGAAAGCTTCGGCATCGCTAGCATTCAGGCTAATCGCTTGACTATAATCGGCGATCGCACCTGTTTTGTCTCCTTGCTCAGCCTTTTGCTGGCCACGGACAAACAATTCCTGCGATCGGGCTGGATCTTGAGTCTGCCAATAGTAAATTAGTCCTGCTGTCAAGATTAAAGCGGAAAATGTTCCAGCAATACTAAACAGGATGATTTGACTCGGCTTCAGAGGCGGTTGACTCATAGCGGGAGTAATGGTGGTTGGTAGCGGTGGCTCAACCTTGATTTTTGCTCTGATTTTCTTGAAGTCGGCTAAAACTTCTGTGGCACCCTGATAACGTTCCTCAAAGTCGGAGCGCACCATTTTCTCAATAATATCTGCTAAAGCGACAGAACAAGTTACGAAATCGCCACTATTTATTTCACCTTTGTGGTTTTTTAAGGCAGATAGTTCCAGAGTTGAAAGTCCTGTCACAGCACGAAGGGCGATCGCGCCTAGGGCATAGATGTCACTATTGTAGCGAGGGTTGCCTGCCGATTGTTCGATCGGCGTATACACTGTCTTGGCAACAGCCAACTGTTTCTTAGCAAAAAACCATTTAACAGAGTTAGAGGAAGTTGGTAAAGACAAATAACAATCAGCAATTTCCGGGTTCAGTTCCTTGTCTAAGCTAAAATCCGTTAACACCAATTGACCATCTGACTTGCGCCTAATCAGATTATCTGGTTGAATTCTGCCATGGATAAAGCCGTTCTCATGTATGAAAACCAAAACTTCTAATACTTCTTTAAGCAAAGCAACGACTTTGTTCTCAGCCCAAGGTTGACCAGGTATGAATTCTTTGCTTAAAGCTTTCCCAGCAATCAATTCTTCAATTAAGTATAAATTGCGATTTTCCTCAAAATACGCCAACAATTCTGGAATTTTATTATGTTTCCCCAATTTTTCAATCTTTTCTGCATTTCTTTGAAATATGGCTCTGACTGATTCTGGAATCTGCGAACTTTTTCCAGGAAGTCGCATTTTTATCACCTGGCATTGCGGAGATCCCGGACGGTGAGTATCTGCTGCCAAATAGGTTGTTCCCACCTCACTTGAGTCTGTGACTTTAATGATGCGGTAACGTCTGTCTAGAAGTTGACCAATCATGATATCCCCTCATCCCTGTTACTGATTAAATTTTCGCATATAATCAGGATAGTTATCGCAGAAGGCAACAAACTTTGTAGGGAAACGGCAGTGCCGTGTCCTGACTATGGGTAATATCAATTCCGATGCCACCGGATTTGATCATCTTACCCTGAGCTTAGTCGAAGGGCTTTCTTCCTTCTTCCTTCTTCCTTCTATTTAAAGTAATTAAAAATGGCTGAATCATTAACAAAAGGAGGAACGATCGCAGCGATCGCAACTGCGATCGTTCCCCAACAAGGCAGTGTCGGCATTGTGCGAGTTTCCGGCTCCCAAGCTCTGAAAATTGCCGAAACTCTGTTTCGCAGTCCAGGCAAGCAAATTTGGGACTCTCACCGCATTATTTACGGCTACATTCACCACCCCAAAACTCAACAATTAGTTGATGAAGCCTTACTGCTAATTATGAAAGCGCCACGTTCTTTCACTCGCGAAGATGTGGTAGAATTTCACTGCCACGGTGGGATTATGGCCGTACAGCAAGTCTTACAATTGTGTTTGGAAAACGGAGCGAAATTGGCACAACCGGGAGAGTTTTCGCTACGGGCTTTTTTGAATGGAAGACTAGATTTAACTCAAGCTGAAAGTATCGCCGATTTGGTGGGAGCAAAATCTCCGGCTGCTGCACAAAGTGCTTTGGCTGGCTTGCAAGGAAAATTAGCTAAGCCGATTCGCCTACTGAGAACAACTTGTTTGGATGTACTAGCAGAAATTGAGGCGAGAATTGATTTTGAGGAAGATTTACCACCTTTAGATGAAGCTCAAACGGTGTTGGAAATTACCCATATTTTAGATGAATTATCAACTATTTTGGCAACAGCCGATCGCGGAGAGCTCCTAAGAAGCGGTTTGAAAGTGGCGATAGTCGGTCGCCCGAATGTGGGAAAGTCGAGTTTGTTGAATGCGTGGAGTCGGTGCGATCGGGCGATCGTCACAGATTTACCCGGTACAACGCGGGATGTGGTAGAATCGCAGCTAGTTGTGGGTGGAATTCCAGTACAGGTGCTAGACACTGCGGGAATCCGGGAAACCGAAGACAAAGTAGAAAAGATCGGAGTTGAGCGATCGCGCATCGCAGCACAACAAGCCGATTTAGTATTATTAACAATAGACGCAGAATCTGGGTGGACAGAAGGCGACTCAGAAATTTACGAACAAGTAAAACACCGTCAAGTAATCATCATCATTAACAAAATCGACCTAGTAAAAACACCCCCAAAATTACCTTTTGCATCTAAAACTCACCGAATAGTAGCCACAGCCGCCGCCCTAGAACTAGGCATAGAAGACTTAGAAACCGCAATTTTATATGCCGTAAATTCCGATAATTTGCAAGCAGAAAACCTAGACTTAGCAATTAATCAACGGCAAGCAGCAGCCATCACCAAAGCCAAGTTTTCTATGGAACAATGCCTAGTTACAATTAGTAATAAACTGCCATTAGATTTTTGGACAATAGATTTGCGAGGTGCAATTCAAGCCCTAGGAGAAGTCACAGGAGACGAAGTAACAGAATCAGTATTGGATAGAATCTTTAGTAGATTTTGTATTGGGAAATAAGCATAGAGGCCCAGAAACCGGGTTTTTTACCAAAATACTTCGTTCCAAACCATAAATTCAATAAAAAACCCGGTTTCTTTGTCGGAGTCGAAGGCTCAGAAACCGGGTTTTTTACCAAAATACTTCGTTCCAAACCATAAATTCAATGAAAAACCCGGTTTCTTTGGCGGAGTCATTAAGCCCTGTAATCTCCACATCAATTATTCGCACCCTCACCGAACAACTAACAACTAACAACCAAAAAACAATCAAGATCTCGGCCTACCCAAAGTAGTAATATAGAGCACCGCTTCATCAGTCGGAATTCCCAGAACCTCATTCACCTTATCATCAAAAAATCCCGCAATCCCACTCACACCCAAACGCAATTGAATCGCCGCTAAATTCAGCCGCTGGCCCAAATGACCCGCATCCATATGCAAATAACGATAAACCCGATCGCCATATTTAGCAACCGCCCTCCTCAAATCCGCCGTATGAAACAACAAAACCCCCGCATCTCTACCCAATTCTTGCCCCAAACACAAATAATGCAACTCCCTACGGAAATTCTTAAACCGAATTTGCCGCAACTCCTGAGCTTTAGGAGCATAATAATAACAGCCTTCTTCTAAACCATTCACACCAGAAACCGCCACAAAAGTCTCGATTAAACTCAAATCGAAATAATCAGGATCAGCATCCAATCCTTGGTTACTATAATGGTGTGGCTGATAAGTAAAATCGAGCAGGGCTAACAGTTCATCCAATTTCAACGAAGCACCAGTATAATAACGAGTCGAACGCCGTTTGAGAATTGTATTTTCTAAATTGTCTAAGTGAAATCCCCAACTTATCGAAGGAGTTACCGTCGATACTTTAGTACAAAATGGGAAATTATATTTGTCTTCTATTACCTCTTCATTTTCATTGATTTTCCAGCCATCCGCACCTGTAGTATCTGAATTCAACTGCGTAGATTCATGCAGATATTCTAATAGTTGACCTTCGGGAATTTTCGGGTAATCTGTAGTGGTGTTTCCAGGCAAAGCGGTTCTGAACTTTGGCAAATTTTGCTTGATATCTAACAAGTCTGCCAAAGCAACTACACAGATTGCTCCTTCTTGCTTTGAGTCGATATAAAGCAATTGATTTACCGCTTCATCTGCGAATCCTCCAATCAGGTGAGGCCGATAGTCATTCAGCGCCGCAGCTAATTCAATGTTGCTCAATAAATGACCTGTATCTAGAAAAGTTCGTCTATAAGCTCGGTCTTCGTAGCGCCAAGAAGAACGGAAAAAAACATTTGTAATTGCAAGTGCCAATTTAGTATCTTCTAAAGCTGGCGACCAAAAACAAGCTGCTTGCAATGCGGGCCAAACTTCGCTATCCCAAAAGTGAACTAACGAATGAGTTCTCGCCTGATAATTATAAAGTCCGGCTGGCAAATATGGAGTGCCACGGGAGATCAAATAAACCTCTGCGGGGTAAAGCCCCCCAGCCGATGGAGCCGATCGCAGATAAAGCGGACTCCCATCCATAGTGGACACCTTAGCAGTCAACCCGTAGCTGCACAACAAGAAGTTAGACAACCGATGCCACCAACTGCCATCAGGCTCCGTCTGGGACTCTTCTGATGTCTCTTTTAGATAAGGCTTGAGGTCAAAATATGCTCCAATTTTATATTCTTTAAAGGGAACGGGTTGCTCTCCCCAGTCTAGCTGTCTGCTTTTGGCAGCAATGGTTTGAGGGTCATATTTTGTCCGTTCGTGGTAGTGCTGAGCAATGGATACTGGAGTTTCTGGCATAGTCAGAATCGAAACCTCTTTGGTTGATAATTTGATCTTGAGATAGTAACGGCTTACTGGTAAGACAGGGTATAAATTGATAAATATAAAAAAAACTTAGAAAAAATGCGATCGTTGTTATACAAGCTTAACATGAACTCATCCATAAGTATCAATCTACCTTAGTAGTTGTGGGACAGGTTAAAATTCGCTCACGAATCAAACCTATCCTCTCCAATTATAAATAATCTGTCGATTTTAATCAGTTACTATTTCATAAATTTCTAAGGGCAAATTATCGGGGTCTTTAAAGAAAGTAAACCGCTTGCCTGTAATCTCGTCCAGGCGAATCTCTTCGACATCAACCTGTTTTGATTGTAAGTAAGCAACTGATTCATCTATGTCTTCCACGGCAAAAGCTAAATGTCTCAAACCGCAAGCTTCTGGATTGTTAACTCTTTTAGGAGGATCGGGAAATGAAAAAAGTTCAATCATGTCACCGTTTCCCACTTGTAAATCTAGTTTGTAAGAATTTCTTTTGCTGCGAAAAGTTTCTTGGATGATTTCACATCCTAATACTTCTAGATAAAATTTCTTTGAGGCTTCGTAATTTGAGCAGATTATCGCTATATGATGGATTTTTGTAATTTTCATAGTTAGGAAGAAGGAAGAAGGAAGTCCTTCGACTACGCTCAGGAACCGAGAAGGAAGTCCTTTGACTACGCTCAGGAACCGGGAAGAAAGTCCAAGATCTAATGGTAACGTCAACTCCATGATACAATGGGAGGTTTGCAGTCAATTACAATATTTTTACCGCAGGAGACAACTACTATGGCCCGTATGTATTACGACACCGACGCTAACCTAGACCTATTAGCCAACAAAACCATTGCGATTATCGGCTACGGCTCCCAAGGACACGCCCACGCCCTCAACCTCAAAGACAGTGGCATGAACGTCATTGTCGGCTTGTACCCTGGTAGCAAATCGGCCGCCAAAGCAACCGCAGCAGGTTTAACCGTTCATCCAGTAGACAAAGCCGCCGCCGCTGCTGACTTCATCATGATTTTATTGCCCGATGAAGTTCAAAAAACTATTTACAAAGAACAAATCGAACCAAATCTTTCAGCCGGAAAAGTTCTAGCATTTGCCCACGGTTTTAACATTCACTTTGGGCAAGTTGTTCCCCCAGCCGATGTAGACGTAGTAATGGTTGCTCCTAAAGGCCCCGGACACTTGGTGCGACGGACTTACGAACAGGGAGAAGGTGTTCCTAGTTTGTTTGCGGTATATCAAGATGCTTCTGGTCAAGCGCGCGATCGGGCAATGGCCTATGCTAAAGGTATTGGTGGCACTAGAGCCGGCATCCTGGAAACCACTTTCCGCGAAGAAACCGAAACAGATCTTTTTGGCGAACAAGTAGTTTTGTGTGGCGGTTTAACTGCTTTAATCAAAGCTGGATTTGAAACCTTAGTGAATGCTGGATATCAACCAGAATTAGCTTATTTTGAATGCTTGCACGAAGTTAAACTGATTGTTGATTTGATCGTAGAAGGAGGTCTCGCCACAATGCGTGATAGTATCTCTAATACAGCAGAATATGGCGATTTAACTCGCGGCCCTCGCATTGTCACCGATGAAACTCGCGCCGAAATGCGGAAGATTCTGAGCGAAATTCAATCAGGTCAATTTGCCCGCGAATTCGTGCTCGAAAATCAAGCTGGGAAACCAGGATTTATCGCAATGCGCCGTCAGGAAGCTGAACATCCGATTGAAGAAGTTGGTAAAGATTTGCGCGCCATGTTTAGCTGGTTGAAGAAGAAGTAATAGTCCAACCAAAGAAACCGGGTTTTTGAGCGAATCAGCAGGTCACAACGCATATTTTCGTAAAAAACCCGGTTTCTGGCTCCCGTAGTCCTGTTCTTGTTTTTTCCATCAACGGTTGGGACTGGGAGTTTTTTGTAGTTCGTCAAGTTGCCGTTGCCTTTCCTGGTTTAAATCCTTTGGTTTCACCCAAGATGGCCACAGCCCCAGTAAGAATTTTCGACTTGTGACGCTGGCATCTCTTGCGGGTTTGGGGAGAAATGTCCAACTGTCACCGTAGGTAACAAACAGTGCTGTTATCAGTATTAACAGCGGGATGAAGTTTCTTTTAGGCATCGCAGTTTTGGAGTTGAGTTTTTTAAAGCCTTTAATACATATTTTGCCCTTTAACAGCCAGAAAATATCATATCAATTCTAGTTGCACTCAGGCATGATATAGAGGAGACGGCAGTGCCGTTTCCCTACCCAAAATAATATTGTAGGGAAACGGCACTGCCGTCTCCTAATTTCTTAGACCAATGCCCAATTCCCTATGCCCAATTCCCTATGCCCTATTTATTCTCCTTAATGAATGTTTCTACGATGGCATTAGCTTCAGGTGGAATCTCTGTTACTAGCCGCACGGGAAGTGCTGGTGTAGAAGCAAATTGCGCGTAATCTGGTGTTAAAAACACTGCATACTTATCAGCATCCGGTGTCAGTTGAGCGGCCATTGCTAAACTTATAGCTTTAATATAGTTGCGAATGCTAATAGCTTTGTCGCCGACTACTTCATCGCCGGTAATTACTGTACTCGGCTTGCCAACTTGGTCTAAAGTTGTACTGGGATCTTTTACACTTAAGTGGGTTGCGCCGACAAAACCAACTAGCCATTTGGGAGAGGGGATTTGTGGGAATCCGATAATTTGTTCGACTAGGGCGGGAGTTGTTTTATCGGCAGAACCAGCAACTATTAAGGTGGGAATTTGAATTTTACTTAAGCCTGTTTCTCCAAATAATAAGGAAGTTGTAGGGTTCATGGCGATCGCCCTTTTAATTCTCTGGTCACGTAATTGATAGCGTTCCTCTGGCAATCCGGCAGCCGCACACTGAATGCCTTCGCCCAAACTTAAAGTGATCAAATCAGCCTTACACCGTTGTTTGAGGCGGCCCAATTGCATCTGGGCACCAGCTAAGGACAAGGCAGCAGCGCCACCGAAGGAATATCCAATTACCATCGATTTGTCGATCGCAATTTTACCCTGCAAATTAACATCAGTTTTGTTCAATTTTGCCAATTCATCGAGGACAAAACTGATATCCTTGGGACGGTTCAAAAACTCTTGAGGAGCAATCAATCGGGATTGACCAACAATCGCAGCCTTAGTGTTAGCCTCGTTGCTTCCCGGATGTTCCAAAGCAGCCACTATATAGCCGTGAGATGCCAAATGTTCGGCTAAGTAGCGCAAATCAGTACGCACAGAACCCAACCCGTGAGAAAACACGATCGTCGGTTTGTCGGCTGTGGCGGCCTTCGACCAATAAACATCAACAGGAATACGCCGATCGCGCGCGGTATCATTTAAATTGAGTTTTAACACCTGCACTGCATTCGGGCCGACTTGACTGGCATCAAAAGGCAGATTCAGCGCTGTTTTATTAGCTCCTAACTGAGGTGCGATCGCAGCCATAAACCGCTGAGTTTGCCAAAAACCAGTATTTAAATTGGCCAAAACTGCAAAAGCGCGATCGAGATCCACCACTACCCGCCGCCCGGGATAATTTTCAATAAAACTCAATACCGACAAGCCTTCGGGCTTATTTGCCCCCAAAACTAAGGCCGCTCGCAGGGCTTCGACACCTGCACCGTCGCGCCTGGGTATTACTGTGGTTAAATCGGTGAGAATTGCAGTACCAACGCGAGTATTCAGCAAGTTGCTGAGGCCGACGACATTCAGCGGAATTTTGGTTTTGAGAGCTCCAAAAATTTGACTCCGTTGTTCAGAGGAGAGGAGATTGGCGTAACTTTGGAGTCCATCGGGGACTTTTCCGGTTTCCACAAGCGATCGCAAATCCGCTACAGATATGGACGATTCTAAGATACCTTTGCGGACAACAACCGTTTCTGCCGCTTCCGCAGGGGCGATTGTACCGCTTAAAGTGCTGATGGCGATCGCGATCGACATATTAACCACTGAGGATAGCCATTTGAAAGTTGTTTTAATGCTCATCTTTATTTCACTAAACCATAAAAGGAAGGAAGAAGGAAGAAGGAAGAAGGAAGAAGGAAGAAGGAAGAAGGAAGAAGGAAGAAGGAAGAAGGAAGAAGGAAGAAGGAAGAAAGAAGAAGGAAGAAAGAAGAAACTATGCCCTATGCCCTATGCCCGATGCCCGATGCCCAATTCCCAATTCCCAATTCCCAATTCCCAATTCCCAATTCCCTATTTAAAATCCAAAACCGGGAAGGGTTTCGCTGCTTCCATTTGCGCCGCCAAAGCAATTAAAGTAGCTTCCGCCGCTGGCCGACCAATAATTTGAATTCCCACAGGCAAACCGTTACTATCTAAAATGGCCGGAAGTGCGATCGCTGGTTGGCCACTAGCATTAAACGGTGGACAAGGAGCAATCCAATTAATAATATTAGCCAAAGTTTCTTCACAACTCAAATCCGCCCACTCGCCAACCCGAATCGGCGAGTGCATATAAGTCGGCAAAACTAACACATCAAATTTTTCAAAGAATCCTACAATCCGCCGTGAAACCACCTGCATTTGATGCACAGCCCGCAAATATTCCCCAGCCGAAATAGATCTTTCCAACAGCCAACGATTCATCGGTTGCAAAACAGCGGCTGGAATGCCACTTGCTGTCACTCCAGACTGCCAAATCGTTGTAAATGGTTCGATCAAACCTGTAAAATCTGGGCATCCAGGTTCGACATCGTGACCCAAATCAGTCAGTAATTTGACTGTATCAAGTACGGCTTCTTGACAGACATCCGCAGCTTCACCCAGGGGGTAAACAGAAGTAGAAAAAGCAATTCGCAACTTGCCTAACTTTTGACTTGCCGATTCTAAAAATGTGGGATTTTGATCGGGAAGCCAATAAGGATCGCCGGTGGTGTAGCCAGACATGACATCCAAAAGGGCGGCCGCATCTGTGACTGTACGGGCTAGGGGGCCGTTGGCAGAAATGCCGTTGAGATAATCTCCCACGGGTGCCCAGGAAACTCGTCCCCGTGAGGGTTTGATGCCCACTAAACCGCAGCAAGAAGCGGGGCCTCGAACTGAACCGCCACCGTCTGAACCCTGGGCGATCGCACATAAACCTGCTGCTACGGCCGCCGCTGAACCTCCGCTGGAACCTCCAGGGGTATATTCTAGGTTCCAGGGATTGCGCGCTGGGCGGAAACCTGGGGGTTCGGTGTAAGGTAATGAGCCAATTTGAGAGGTTGCTGTTTTGCCCAGAATGTTAAATCCGGCTGCTTTGATCCGCCATACTACTGATTCATCGTAGGCTGAGATGTTATCGACAAGAGCCTGGGTGCCATAGGTACAGGGAATGCCGGTAACAGGTGTTAAGTCTTTGATCGCGATCGGCACTCCGAAGAATGGTGGTAATTCTTGTGATTTATTCAAGCCAGCTAGTTGTTCGGTTTGAGCTTTGGCTAGGGCTTGAGCGCGATCGGCTGTGACTGTAAAATAACTACCTAGTTGGCGGTTTAGGCGATCGATTCGTTGCAAGTACAAGTCCACAAGTTCGATCGGCGAAATCTCGCGATCGCGAATCAATTTCGCCAATTTCAGAGCCGGAGTAAAAGCCAAATCAACAGAATTCATCAGATTCAAATCCTTAAGATAGAAATAATAGTAATAATTTATACTTATTGAGCAGTTACAACTCTGCACCTAGAAAAAATTATCAAGAGACTCAGAAAATCTATTGCTCATCGTATCGCGATCGTGATCGCATTGGACAAAGGGAAGAATATTCCCTTTGTGATGCACCAGTTTGGCCCCTTGTTGAGATAGACTGATCTGAAAAGTTAAGCAATTGTGCCAGACACGCACAATCGCGTTTAGCATTTCCAGACTTTCACCAATTATTCGATCGACTAAGCCTTTTCGCCAACATTAAGGTAGCATATATGACACAACAGCGTCCGCCAGCTCCCCGTCCCCCCGCACCCGGTGCTCCCCCACCCCCTGGTATGCCGCCGCGCCCTCCAGCTCCAGGCATTCCCAGAACAGCAGGATTGCCATCAGGATTGCCACCAGTCCCCCCTCCTGCGGCTCCCCCTGCGGCTCCCCCTGCGGCTCCTCCTGCGGCTCCTCCTGAACCAGAATCCCAATCCTTTAGCGCGTCCAAAGCATCAAAATCAGAAAACAATCAAAACCCGACTTTGAGAGATCTCGTTCTACTAGCCAAAGAAGAAGGGATTTCTGACTTGCACTTGGGAGTAAATGAACTTCCCCGCTTTCGTAAGCGTGGTGAAATTATCGATGCCGGTTATCCCATAACAGATTTAGATATTTTTATGAGTTGGCTGCGGGAGTGCATGACTGATGATGAAATTGCCCACTTCCAGAAAAACCTAGACTTTGACGGCGCATTCGACTTTGGTTTCGTCCGCATTCGGATCAGCGCCTTTGACTCTTTAGCCGGCCCAGCTATGGTATTGCGGCTCATCCCTGCCGAAATTTTGACTATGGATCAATTGAAGCTACCAGAGGTGTTTCGGAAAATATGTGGCTATCACAAAGGTCTAATTTTGGTGACAGGGCCCACGGGCTCTGGTAAATCGACCACAATGGCTGCCATGATTGACCACATCAATAAGACGAGTGCTCATCACATCATTACGATCGAAGACCCTGTAGAATTTGTACACACCAGTCGAAAATCTTTGATCAAGCACCGGGAAGTAGGCAGACACACCCTCAAGTTTGTCAACGCCCTGAAAGGTGCCCTAAGACAAGATCCAGACATGATGCTAGTAGGAGAAATTCGCGATCGAGAAACAGTGGAAATCGCCATAAAAGCAGCTCAAACTGGTCACTTAGTAGCGGGGACGTTGCACACCAACAGTGCTATCAAAACCCTAAACCGGATTCTGGATATGTTTGGTTCAGAAGAACAACCGGCTCTACGGGTTTCTATTGCTGAATCTCTAGTAGCAATTATCGCTCAACTGCTGTGCAAAACCACAGATGGCAAACGGGCTGCTTTTCACGATGTTCTGATCAATACTGACGTGGTTAAGGAATACATTCTCAAGGGGCAGAATGAGGAAATTAACCAAATCATGATCAAGGATACTTATGAAGGTATGACGACGATGAATAAGTCTCTCTACGGACTATATCAAGAAGGTCGCATCACCGAAGAGATTTGTATTGAACAGTCCCCTTCTCCGAATGAAATGGCCCAAATGCTTCGCGGCCGAGTCTAAAAATTAACAGATAACTGTTATCTGTTAACAGATAACTGTTATCTGTTATGGCGGTTCTCTAAAAAGTGAGGTACGCCCGATGCCCGATGCCCGATGCCCTATTGGTATATTTTATTGAAAGCCGATCGCCCAACCTTGCCCAAATTTTTCAAAGGGATTGCACTGTTTACACCTGGGGGAGATTTAATCTACTGCATAGACGATCGCAAGCAAACTCAGTGGCACTTGCAATTGTGTGTAGCTCTACAGGAAATACTCGGTTTGTCCGAACCACCACATTTTCTAGTACCTTGCTACACGGCAACCGTTGATTGTTGGCTCGATCCGCGCGATCGACAGTTGCGAATTGCCGCCGAAGCATATCCCCCTGTGATGCGACATCAAGCGCTCTTGAATGCGGTTTTTGAGACTGGCGACTTGGTTTGGCGCGCCCGTGTTGAAGAAATGTGTGAACCAATGGCGATCGCCACTTATCGCAAAGAATTCCCCCAACTTTGGGAAAATAATGACTTAGTTGTACATTGGGCGATCGATGAAGCGCGATCAGAATCCCACAATTTCGCAATTTTACCTCCTTCCCGATTCCCCAAATCACAGCAAACCAACGTTAGGCAAAAACCACTTACTGAACACACAGAAGCTCAAGGCTACGTTTTACGGTTGTTTGTTTCAGGCAGCAACGCCAACACTGAACGCACCCTTGAAACCGTACACCAGTTATTAGAAAAAGCCCTCCATCATCCGTACACTTTAAAAGTTATAGATGTTCTCAAACATCCCGAACAAGCCGAAAAAGATCAGATTTCTGCAACTCCTACTTTGATTAAAGTTTGGCCAAAACCCGTGCGACGAATTGTCGGAGAATTGAACGATGTTGAGAAAATTATGCGACTGTTAAGTTCTTCTGAATTTTAGATATTTGCGATTATCTTGGTAACCGCTACAAATGATATAGAAGAGACGACAGTGCAGTCTCCCTACCGAAAATAATATTGTAGGGACACGGCACTGCCGTCTCCTAATTTCTAATAATTCCGATGCTACCGGATTTGATATTATGTATTTTCCCACTCAACTACTTATATCGCCTCGGCGTATAAACCCAAACATCTCCATATTTGCGCGGAATAATCCGAGTCTGACTCGAACCAACAATCACCAAAGTTCTCATATCCGCATCTTCCGGCCGGAATTCACCCAGTGTACAAACACGCACTGATTGTCCAATTCTGCCGAGGTTTCTTCCTAGGATAACTGGCGTTTCAATCGATCGCACCTGCAACAAAATCTCGATCGCCCTTCCCAATTGCCAAGTACGTTGTTTCGAGATCGGATTATAGAATGCAATCACTAAATCCGCAGTCGCAGCCGCAGCAATCCGCCCCTCAATCACCTCCCAAGGCTTCAGAATATCCGAAAGCGAAATCACACAAAAATCGTGTCCGAGAGGTGCTCCGATCGCAGCAGCGGCCGCCTGCATCGCTGAAATGCCCGGTGCAACCCGGATATCAATGCCATCCCACTCCGGTTTCCCGTCAAATTCAATCGCCTCAAACACCGCCGCAGCCATCGCAAAAATCCCCGGATCGCCTGACGAAACCACCGCCACAGATTTTCCCGATGCTGCTAAATCTAGGGCAAAACGCGCGCGATCGAGCTCCTCACGATTGTCCGAATCGTGGCGTTGT
Source organism: Oscillatoriales bacterium (assembly GCA_043718495.1). Lineage (GTDB taxonomy): Bacteria > Cyanobacteriota > Cyanobacteriia > Cyanobacteriales > Microcoleaceae > Microcoleus. The sequence continues at coordinate 14,647 of JAYSVM010000098.1, forward strand.
TGCCCTTCCCGCAGAGTTCCAGCCAAATCGAGATAGAACTTGTAACCCACCCAATCTGTAGCCTCACGCAGAATTTCCTTAACTTCCGGGGACATCCACGCTGCGCCACCAGGCCCAGTACCGACGATCGCCAATTGGCCGCGACTAACTCCGATCGCCGTCACATCAAGGGGCTCCGGTGCCAGGGCGATCGCACAACTGAGTTGATTGGCGCGATCGTACTCAACTAACTGACTATTTTCACCTGCTGCTGTCAAAGCAATTTGTGCCGCCGTGACATCAAAATTGGCATTATATTGTATGAGTTTAGTCGAGTCGAATTCAACCAGTTCGGGAAGATTGAAAAAACGGACGGGGGCTTTGAAAAAATGTGCGATCGCCTCAAGGGCCGGATTTCCCATCTCATGTTTTAATGCAAAAAATCCTGCAATACAATCTCGTGCTAAGCCGGATTTCCCCAAAGCTTGCTGCACGAATAAAATCGCGATTTCTGGCTCAATATTTGATAGTTGTGCGAGGGCGAATGTCGCAATTTTCGGATAGTAAACCAAACAATCTGGTGTTGCTGCTATGGCTTTTTCGGTGATGCGGATCGTCAATTTTGCGTCAGGGGCGATGGGTAAATTACTCTCGGAAAGCCAGTTTGCTGCGCCTTCAATGCGTACTTTCGCCCCTGCGAGCAAATTTGAAATAAAAGTTTTGGCATCCTCTGGATTTGCTAAAGAATAGCCTTGAGGAGGACTCAGCAGCGCGGTGCGAAATCGAATATCTCCCGTAGTGGTGATTGCAGGTTCCACGCCGAGGGCTCTGGCAATTTCTCTCGCCAAGTCATTGACTCCGTGCAAACCGCCCAACAGTGGTACAACGGCACTTCCATCTTCTGCTACGGCTAAAACCGGCGGTTCGGCGCGTTTGTCTGACAGCAGTGGGGCGAGGGTACGGATCAGAATTCCGGCGGCGCAGATGGCGATGATGGGCTTTTCTGTGGCGAACAATTCCCGCAATGTTTCGCCGAAGTTGGTAAAGTTGATGTCTACGTCGGTTGTGCGATCGGTCAAACCGTAAATTTGTGAACCGGGGAAGACTACGGAGATTTTTTGGGCGATCGGCAGGCTGTTTTGACCTAAGATCACAATTGCGGGAGAAACTCGATTCACGGTTGTCTGTATGGGGATGTTTGTCTTTTATTTTATCTTAATCTGTCAGTTGTCAAGAATTAGATATCAGACTTGTTGAAAAACTCGAATATCTAATTTGATTTCTTCTTCCTTATTCCTTGTTTAAGATTGTTGAGCGAGAGTACATCGATCGCACAATCCGAAAAACTCCAAAGTATGATAATAAATTTTGAAGGAGTGCGATTGTTGTAATTCGCTTTCTAAATGGTGTACGGGACATTCATTAATCGGAATTGACGCGCCACATTCCAGACAAGTTAAATGATGTTGATCTTGGTGGGCGGCACCGTAGAGAGATTCACCGCTGGCGAGGGTTCTGACGTGAACCAAGCCTTCTCGTTTTAAGCCGTCGAGTGAGCGATAAACGGTTGCTAAGCCCATGCTTAGGTCGCTGTTACGCAGTTCTAAGTAGATATCTTGCGCTGAGAGTGATCGATTCAAGTGCTTGAGCAAGTGTAAAATACGCTCCTGACTGCGGGTGCGGTTGTTTCTCATAATTTTTTTGTGTATATCGCTTTTTATAGGCTAGCTCACTTGGGGTCAGGAAAGGGCGATCGGGTTGTAGGATAAGATAGCTCTAACTTTCGCATCACCTACACATTGCTGTGACTCAAAAATATTTTGCCCAAATCTATGTTACTCTCCGCCCTTCGGTTTTAGATCCGGCGGGCACTGCTGTTCAATCTGGTTTGCAACACATGGGATACGACAATGTTGAGCGCGTGCGAATCGGGAAGTACGTTGAATTGACGCTGACTGCTGCTAGGGAGTCGGAGGCACGCGAACAACTCGATCGCATTTGCGACCAACTTTTGGCCAATCCAGTGATTGAAAACTATCGGGTTGAATTGACTGAAGTTCCTGTTGCTGTCGAGACAGCGGCGGCTTAAATCAAGATAGAGGAGATGGCAATGCCGTGTCCCTACCCAAAATAACATTGTAGGGACACGGCACTGCCGTCTCCTCATTTCTTCGAGACAAACGAAGGTATTATCGGTTTTCCTTCTTTCTTCTTCCTTCTGCTTATGAAATTTGGAGTTATTGTTTTTCCGGGTTCAAATTGCGATCGCGATGTGGTGTGGGTAACTCAAGGGTTGCTGCACCAACCGACGCGGATGATTTGGCACGAAGATACCGATATTTCGGATATCGATATCATTGTAATTCCCGGCGGTTTCAGTTACGGAGATTATTTGCGGTGCGGTGCGATCGCCCGTTTTTCTCCAGCGATGCAAGCTACTGCGGAACACGCGAACAAAGGCAAACTCGTACTCGGCATCTGCAACGGTTTTCAGGTGCTGACTGAAGCCGGTTTGCTCCCCGGTGCTCTGGTGCGGAATGCGGGATTGAACTTTATTTGCGATCGCACTTCATTGAAAGTCGAACGCGGTAATACTCCTTGGACTTCCGCCTATACTTCGGGTGAAATCATCGATTTGCCGATCGCCCACGGGGAAGGCAACTATTACGCCGACCCTGATACTTTAGCCGAACTAGAAGATAAAGGTCAAGTGTTATTTCGGTACTGTACAGAAGCCGGCGAAATTAACGCTGCTGGGAATCCCAACGGTTCGTTAAATAACATTGCCGGCATTTGCAATCGGGCGGGCAATGTGTTAGGAATGATGCCGCATCCTGAACGGGCATCCGATCCGATGTTGGGCGAAACTGACGGGATGAAATTGTTTCAAGGGTTACTGATGGCAACAGTTGCTGCTGTTTTGTAGTTAACCCCGGTGGTTGAGCGAAGCGTCGAAACCCTGCATCAATAACTGGTTCCCAGGCTCCAGCCTGGGAACCCATATCCAGAGGCTCCGCCTCACTTGGAATGATATAGAGGAGACGGCAGTGCCGTGTCCCTACTACGATCAATTGTAGGGACACG
>JAYSVM010000099.1:0-5272 GCA_043718495.1 Oscillatoriales bacterium
GTTGAGGAACGAAACCCAACACTGATTAATTGGATGTTGGGTTTCGTTCCTCAACCCAACCTACAGAATAAATAATTATATAGCTGATATATAATGTACAAATAGCAGATGGCGATTTCAAACAGTATGACCAAGCAAAAAATATTAGATAAAAATCGAGAATATACCTTTCGTTCCTACTTGGACTTACCTTACGAAACCGATCAAATTTTAGCAGAATTTGACTACTCGCTAATTGTAGATAATCTATCTCTACCACATACCTCTAGAGAACTAGGAGACATAGCATCTCTAAAACAAAGAATTACAGAAACTTTGCCTTTTATCAGTCTCAGTAGCGAAACAGCTAGAAGAGAATCCTTAGTATCTCCTGTACTGCTTGATCTCGTCCGATACTGCCAATGTCAACTGCGATTTGAATATACTCTCAATGTTAATAGCTGGTTAAAGGGAAATTTAGATTATCTCGTGAAGCACTGCCGTGTCCTAATGCCGGACACGGCAGTGCCGTTTCCCTACCGCATAAAAAATAGTTTTATTACCAAATTGCACAACACATCCGCCTACATCTCCGGTCAAAAAACTCCCTATAATATCGAACTCAACATAATTTCATTAGCAGCAATCCAATCATAAATATCTTGCAAAGCAGCTTCCGGGCCAATCAGAGGTTGCCATCCAGTGCGCTCCATCACCCTAGAAGAATCCGTGATAAAAATCGGAATATCCCCCGCACGTTCCTCCAAAACTGGATGAATCGGAATCGATTTGCCGACAATTCTTTGGCACAAATCAGTTGTCTCAACTAAAGAAAGACTGTTGCTCAAACCGCCACCTACATTAAATACTTCACCGTCAAATTCAGCAAAGTTTTCTAACTGATAGTCAATCAATCTTAGCAAATCTTCAACGTGCAGTAAATCCCTAACTTGTTTACCACTACCGCCAAAACCGATATAATTTAATGACTTCTGAAAATAGTGCGCCGCCACCCACAAGCCGCAAACTCCCTGATCCACTTTACCCATTTGCCAAGCACCGGTAATTAACCCGCAGCGGTTGATAATTGCTGGTACATTGTAGGCAGCTCTATATTCCTCAATCAGTAATTCTGAAGCTAATTTAGTTGCTCCGTAAAGTGAGCGAGCTCCTTTGAGAGGGAAGTCTTCAGAAATGCCTAATTCTGAGATACCAGGTATAGTTTGATTTGGTCCGATCGCAAATCTTGACTCCAACTCCAGTAACCTGATAGACTTGACGGATGCGATCGGGTAAACTCGACTTGTAGACAAAAACAGCAAACTCGCACCAGTTTGTCTCGCCAACTCCAAAATGTTCACAGTACCCAGTAAATTCGTCTGCAAAACGTATTGAGGCGAACTAAAACCCGCCAGCACAGAAGGTTCCGCAGCGCAATCAATGATGCAGTCAACCTTCAGCGCCACGGGATCTAAATCTGCCGCTGTGCGAATATCTCCATAAACAAACTGAATCCCCGAACTTTTCAGCCGAGGTAAATTCAATTCCGAGCCCCGGCGGCGCAGGTTATCCAAACAAATTATCTGCAATTCCGGGTGAAGTTTCTTGAGGCCAATTGCCAAACAACTGCCAATAAAACCCGCACCACCAACAATCAAGATTCTTTCAAACATTCGCTTTATAAAATTTCGTTTGTAGTCAGGACTTTAGTCCTTAATTCACTGCGATGATAGTCGCCGCGAGACAAATGTTTCTCCAGCCAGACATACAAAACAATAAACAAATACCGACTTCCCATCTCTTTAATCTTCAGCTTGGAAATACCAGCAGTCCGATTGTACCATCTCAGAGGAATTACATCATAGGAAAAACCCCTAACAATTGCTTTCAGGGGAAGTTCCACAGTTAAATTGAAGTGATGACTCAAAATCGGCTGCACTCCATCAATCACTTCTTTGCGATAAATTTTAAAAGCATTGGTGACATCGTTGTAGCGTAAACCAAAAATACTTTTGACAAACCAATTTGCCAAGCGATTAATTGCTAGTTTGTGAATTGGATAGTCAACTACAAAACCGCCTTTGATAAATCGGGAACCAAAAACGCAATCATATCCTGCTTGTAACTGGCGATATCCTGCTACCAAATCCATTGGATCATCGGAAGCATCGGCCATCACAATCGCCACAGCATCGCCGTCAAATTCTGCCAATCCCCGGCGCACGGCAAATCCGAAACCGTTGGGAGGTTGATTGTTGAGGTATCTAACTGTGGGAAAAGTCTCTGATAATTCTTGACAAATACCCAGAGTGCGATCGACACTATTGTCATTCACAATCAAAATTTCGTGCTCAATGGCTTCTAAATCGAGCGTATGGACGATCGCGCGCACAGTCCCTTCCAAACAGCCCTCTTCGTTGTGAGCTGGTATAATCACAGAAATTTTCACTCCTCATCCTCCACTGTTACCCTAGCGCCACCGCGCAACTTGACAAATTGGTTGTCCACAGGATTATACACCCAAGCTTTAATTTCTGTTTGGGCGATCGGCAAATTCTTCGCCGACAACTCAATCGCCCATCTTGCATTGTTGTAAACCTGAGACTTCAAAGTCTTAGCAATATCGGGACTGTCTAAGTTTACATAAGCATTAGCAAAAAAAGATGGTTTATCCCCTACAGATAGCAACACAATATTTGGCTGCTGCAACTTTTCCGGTAAAACAGCCCATCCTGTAGCTTTAATCACAGTATTTTTCTTGATTGTCAAGGATTTATCATTGATTTGAGGCTTGTCAAAATATCCGTAAACTTTTCCAGGATTATCAATAAAATTGACATTTTTCGCCGATTTTCGCCAACCTATTTTATCAAGAATTGGCGCTCCTTCTCTGACTAACCAAGTTTTTTTGCTCAGCACCCTCAAACAGCTTTCTGGTGAATCTTTAAAAAAATCTGATGGTTCCAAATAGTTAATTAACTCCAAACAATCTTTACTGCCTTGTTTGTAAGGAAGTGCTGATGCAGTTTGTGCGATCGCCTGCCCAGAATTAACAATAATTATCCCAATTAATAGTCCAGCCAGCACCCGATAAACAAATTTATAGTTGCGATTTGTGGTAGCACTTTTGCCTCTCACAAACAATTGCCCAAGCTGAACCAAAGCAATTAGCAACAAAATCGAATTAGTTGTGTATCGCGATGATTCAATCGCTTGAATCGCCCCAAATTGAGCTCTTCCAGCGGTAATAATCAGAGCCGATAGAACCGCAAATAAACCTATTGACAGCCAAGGTAAAGCCTCGTCATGCTCACTAATCTTTCTTCCAAAGTGGAATGCCAAAAATAATAAAGTTGCAAATATTAGCAATCCAACTAATGCTGAAATTCCAGGCGATCGTACAATTGGCGAACCCAACAAACTCAAAAAGTAATCAATTACCACCAGAGGCTTATTCAATAATGAAATAATACTGGTTTTTCGACTGGGATGATAATCAATTGAGTAAGCTGCACAAGTTGCCACAAATAGCAGTATCCATACAATAAGTCTTTTCCTTTTTTCTACCACATTTCCTTCTAAAGCCGCCACAGCCGGAATTGCGGCTAACCAAGAAAGTAAACCTTGCGCCAGGGAAAAACTAGCAATAAAGCAGAATAAAGCCGCAATCAATATTTTAATATCGTAGGGAGACGGCACTGCCGTGTCCTTGTGTTTCATCGATAATGGAGACGGCACTGCCGTGTCCCTACTCAGACAATAAACCGCAGCTACAAAACACAAATTGACTAAAAACCAAGCCAGTTGAAATCCCCACAGCCAGTTTTCATGCTGAACTAGAGAGAACAGCAAAATACAAGTTAAAATGTTAGCTAAATGCCACAAATCATCGCCAACATTCTTAACTTGCATTGAGGATAATTTGTAGATAGCGAGAAAAGTTATAATGGCCAAAGCGATGCTAAGACACAATGAATAATTAATATTCCATTGAGAAACGAAAGCCAAAACAGCAATAATCAGTTTTGGGAAAACTATCCGGTGGTTGCTGTGCAAAGCCCAAAAATCGTTAAAAGTTACATTTTCCGCAGCTATTTTTTCAAAAAGACTCGCCAACCGCCACTCGTCATCGGTGGGAATGTTCACACTAAAATTTGCGACAAATCCGATTAATAAGATGACAGGAATTATATATAGAGTCAATAATATAGTTTTTTTCATGAATATAAAATCCGGTAACATCAACTTGTTACCAGGCTCTGCCTGGTAACGCAGATCCGGAGGCTCTGCCTCGAAATTTCTTGCTAAAAGAGCGAGGCAGAGCCTCTGGGCATCGGTTCCCAGGCAGAGCCGGGGAACCAGTTAACTGTCAACTACTTAACAGTCTTAAACGTATCCATTTTCCCAGTAAACCGGTTGACAAACATCTGCAAAACAGTCCGCTTACCGATATTGATATTAGAACTCACGGACATTCCCGACTGCAAATTAACCTCCAATTGATTAGGCTTATTCTTATTCAAAACAAACTTTTGACTCTTCAGCTTAATTGTGGTTTTAAAAGCGTAGTATTTCCGCAGTTCAGTTGGGGCAATAGCATCGCTGCTAATCTCTGTCACTTCACCTTCAGCAGTACCAAATTCCATCGCCGGGAAAGCTTCTACATTCACTTCCACAGGCACACATTGGTATCTCGTCAAACCCAGTTTCTCTCTGTTAACTTCCTTCTGTGGACAAACGCAACTTTTACCTTTTTCGCAGTCAATCTTTTCTCCATCCAATTGTTTCCCATGATACTTTTCCAACTTCTCCTGCTTTTTCCTCAAGGCCTCCAAGATGAGAGCGACGTTGCTGTTTTCGAGATAAACAATTGCTTGCAAACCATTGTCATCGTCCAAAACCTTGAGCAATTTCTCAGTTTGCTGGGCTTCATAATAAGCTTCTTCGCAACGTGCGGGACGCGGTTGCCCTGGCTTCACCACTGAGTTAATTACGGATTGGCATATGGGATCTTTTGCCATATCCAACTTAGCTTTCTCCTTCGTAGAAGGTTTCAAATCGAAGATGACACCGGATACCGGAGACTTCAGAACTTGAGTATCGCGGGTTTCTTGCGCTTTTTGAAGTTGACCATTAATTTCTGATAGCTTCTTCAGGTTTTCTACTTTGAAGCGGCTGAGTTGAGAATCGCTACTGGCAATTTGTTTTTGATTTTCAGAAATCTTGGAGTAAAGTTCTTTTGCCCAGGCATCTTTAGTGTTTTTCAACTGTTCTTGGGCGCGTTTAATCGACT
>JAYSVM010000100.1:0-17478 GCA_043718495.1 Oscillatoriales bacterium
CTGCCGTCTCCTAATTTCTTATCCAATTTACCGTGCCGATGGTAGCTTGAGTTCGATACCAACTTTTTGACCTAAATCGATCGCACTACTAGCAAAATCAGTCATCCCTGCGATCGGAATTGCGATCGCAGTAGCCACCCCAATCATCGCAGTCAGACTCTTCTTTAACCTGGCTTTATTCCATTGATTTTCCGGCTTCTTGATTTCAGCTTCGACATCTTCAATATCAATAATTATCCCATCGCGAATGTCTTCGGGAAACTGCGTCGCGGTTTCACGCATCGATGAAATCAGTTTCAGGATTTCGGCGGTATTGGCATTATTATTTTGCACTGATTGATTGCCGCCAACTTCGGCACTGTTTGACGAACCGCCGATATTGCCGGAAAAGTTAGCACCTTGAAAAGCACCTTGAAAGTGGTTGGTTTCAGAAGAATTTTGAGTCATTTTTGCTTCCGCTTTATTAATAATTGGTCTACTAACAGCTAGTTTAGCGATATCTACAAGGTCATCATATTCTCTTCCGTATTTTTCATCGCCCATTTGCTTTCTGCGCCGAAGTTCGATCGCCTCATACCCATCCAACAACGGCCGCAAATCCCAACTCTTTTTAAGTTTCCCCACCCGAACCTTAGTCTCGCCCATCTCCTCCAATCCTAGCAACTCCTCGTAATCCAGCGGATCGGCATCGGGATAACCGGGAACCGGCACCCATTGACTGATTTCCAGATTCGCAAAAGAATTGTGGATTTTGGTAAACGTATCCCGAATCATGCTCAAAAAAGAACGCCGCGTCGATTCCCGCCCGCTAACAGCGATCGAGATTTTCTCATCTTCCGGGTCAGACTTAATTCGGGCGATATTGTACACTTCAGCGCCTTCCGTGTACTCCAGCATTACCCCCGTGCGCCAGTGGGTGCAGTTGTGGATTTTCTCGTGCATCAGGACGATGAAACGGGAGAGGATGCTATCGGGGAGGATGCGGTAGTGATATTGAAATTCTAGGGTTTCGCCTTCGAGTTCGGTGTTTTTCGGTTCTTCTTTCGGCAAAATGCCGGGGATGAGGAAAGTCGGCGCGTTGCAATGGCTGAGGGGGAAGCAGAGTTGAAATTCGCCCATCAACTCGGTGAGACAGTTGTAACGGTGGCTGGGATATTTAGTTGAATCCAGGATGCGGCTGAGATCCGGGTGAGTGAGAATGCCTTTGGTTTTGACTTTGAGTGTGTCGTCGCTGAGGAGGGCATAGATGCCTTCAGTCACCCAGTGAGGATTGAGGATGTTGGTGGATTGCAAAATCGGGTGTTCGCGGAAGTTGAGGACAATGCCCAGATTGTGCAGCAGTCCGAGTAATTGAGTTTTGTCAGTTTCTTCCCAGATATTTTCTTTGCCACAGATGCTGGCGTATTCGCTGATGCTGATGAAGTCTTTGTCGAGGTTTTCCAGGCGCTGCTTGACTTGGAACCAGCTTAGCGGCAAAAGATCGTAGACTTCCTTGAGTTGGGAGATTTCGGTGTGGATGGCGCTGCGGAGTTCGTCGATGCCGGTGCCGCTTTGGCAGGAAGTTTCGATAATCGCTTTGATGTTGGGATATTTGTCGCGCAAGGCTTTGCGGTTGATATCGAGGGGTTGTTCGTCGCACTTGTTGCCGATGATGATGACGGGGGATGCGTCGCCGAAGCTTTCGATCAGTTTCAGCCAGTATTCGAGGCGGTTTTCGTCTTCGCTGGTGCGACAGTTGGAGACGAGGAGGTAGAGGCTGCGTTTGGTGAGGAAAAATTGGTGGGTGGCGTGGTAGATTTCTTGTCCGCCGAAGTCCCAGACGTTGAGTTTGACTGGTTTGGTGTTGACTGTAATTTGCCAGTTTGTGATGTTGAGTCCGTCGGTTTGGGGCTGGTTGGGGTTGTATTGGTTGTGGGTGAGGCGGTTGATCAGGGAGGTTTTGCCGACGCTGCCTTGGCCGACGAGGAGGACTTTGGCTTCGTTGAGGGGGAGGACTTCGCCGCTGCGGAGTTGGCGGAGGTAGTTGAAAATGGCGGCGGGAGTACCGGAGTCTTTATAATTTTGGCCGAGTCCTAGAACTTCTGGAGAAACGGGCAGGGGATTGTCGCGGAGATCGAGTCTTTCAAGTTTGGGTAGTGTTTCTAAGCATTCAGGAATCTTTTCAATTTTATTGTTTCTGAGGGAAAGTTCTGTCAGATTGGATAGTTTGGCGATCGCTTCGGGGATTTCTGTGATCTGATTGTTCCAGAGGTCAAGCTGTGTCAGATTTGACAGTTGGCCGATCGCCTCTGGGATGACGGTAATCTGATTGTTATCGAGCTGAAGCCATGTCAGATTTGACAGTTGGGCGATCGCTTCTGGGATTTCTGTGATCTGATTTTCCCAAAGGTAAAGGTGTGTCAGATTCGATAGTTGACCGATCGCATCAGGGATTTGTGTGATCTGATTTTCCCAAAGGCCAAGCCATCTCAGATTCGATAGTTGACCGATCGCATCAGGGATTTGGGTGATCTGATTGTTTCTAAGGTCAAGCGATGTCAGATTGGACAGTTGACCAATGATCGCCTCTGGGATGAGAGTAATCTGATTCTTACTGAGGTCAAGCCGTGTCAGATTCGACAGTTGGGCGATCGCTTCGGGGATTTCTGTGATCTGATTGGCATCGAGGTTAAGCACTTTCAGACTAGATAATTGAGTGATCGCCTCTGGGATTTCTGCAATCTGATTGCCACCAAGGTTAACCTGTGTCAGGTTCGACAGTTTGCTGAGTATTTCGCAAAGCTTTGGTAACACTTCTAGAATATCTTCAATCAGATTGAAACTGATGTCAAGCTTTGTCAAATTGGGTAATTTCCCGATCGCTTCTGGAATTTGTGTCAAACCAATACTGGTTAAATTTAAACTTTTTAATTGCTTCATTTCCAGCAGCAATTCAGGCATCCTTCCGAATGGATTGCCACTGAGATTAATCGATCGCAAATTTTCCAGCGATCGCAATTCCTCTGGTAGTGAGGTCAATTGATTGGTAATCGGCTGCGGAGTCCATTTACCATCAGCCCCTCCCCATCTCTTTACCTTCCCCAACACCAACGTCTCAAGCTGCGTGCACTTGCCAATCTCCGGCGGCAATTCCTCCAACCCCAACCCCGCCAAATCCAATTCTGTCTGGCCCTCATCAGCCGCTTTGTCGATTAACTGCAACAACTCTTCTCGCGTCATATCTTTTGTCGATGGTAGTCTTCATTTTATTGTGACAGGAATTTTCGCTTGGTGGGGAGTTTTGGCCGTGCGCCGTAATCTAAGAAACCGGGTTTTTTCCCATATCTACGACTGTGACCAAATATTCTCGCAAAAACCCGGTTTCTGGCAACCCACACAAAATCTAAGAAACCGGGTTTTTTCCCATATCTTTGCCCATCATCAATAATTCTCGCAAAAACCCGGTTTCTGGCCTGCGCGCCACAACTATAATTAAAACAACGGTTAAAAGAGGAAAGCCAATGGTGACGAGCCTGAATGTGGATACGGCACTGCTGCAAGAGGCGATCGAGCTAGAACAAGAAATTGCGATCGAAACCCTAGTTGAAATCGCCTTGCGCGAATACATTCAACGTCGCAAACAACCGCAGCATCTCGAACTGAGCTTTGGAGAATCTCTCGGTGCATTTCGTGAAAAATATCAACTAAGTGAACTTGGTTTAAATCCTGATGAAATTTGGGGAGATATTCGCGATCGAAATTTATGACCCTATTAATGAGGTAATCACACAATGGATCGAGTAGAACAATATCGGAAAATAATTCAGCAAATCTTAACAGAGTATGTGACAGTTCCTATAGCTAATGGTGAAATTGACTCCGAACTCATTTTTGATATAGAACGCGATCGCTATCAAGTCACAAACGTTGGCTGGGACGGCAATCGCCGCGTTCACAGTTGTGCATTACATCTCGACATTATTGATGATAAAGTTTGGATACAACATAACAGCACCGAAATGGCGATCGGTACCGAACTCTCAAAAATGGGTATTCCCACTTCAGATATCATTCTCGGCTTTCAAGCACCTTATCTGCGACAATACACAGATTTTGGGGTTGCATAATCTGGGGAGGAAAAAGGCTAGGCAAGCGATCGATAATTGCGAATCGCGATCGCTGAAAGTATCATATCAAATATTTGTGTTTTTTGGGAAGATTTGTTAAACTAGAATTGTTAGCTAGCGAGTCATCGACCATACTTTGCACGCGAGGTGAATTATGCTCCAAGCATTTGAAGGGATTTACAGAAATGGAGTCATCGAACTTTTAGAATTTCCTAAAAACATCTATGAAAGCCGCGTACTAATTACTTTTTTGACCGAGCCATCCATTCCTAGAATGCCTACATTTATCCAGTTTGGAATGTTTGCAGGCACTCAGCAATCCACCGACGCTGATTTCGAGATTGCCCACTTTCAAGGGGATACAGACGATGAATTAAATTGGTCATAGCTACCGATGAAATATGTAATCGATACCCACGCGCTGATCTGGTTTCTCGAAGGAAATAAAAGATTGGGGACTCAAGCCCAAGCAATTCTATCTAATTTTAACAGTCAGCTTGTTCTACCTGCGATCGCCCTGGCTACGGTTAAAAGAGGAAAGCCAATGGTGACGAGCCTGAATGTGGATACGGCACTGCTGCAAGAGGCGATCGAGCTTACGCATCACCACCCGTAGAAACCGGGTTTTTTCCCATGTCTTTGACTGTTACCAAATATTCTCGCAAAAACCCGGTTTCTGGCCACCCGCAAGAATCTAAGAAACCGGGTTTTTTCCCATATCTTTGCCTGTCACCAATAATTCTCGCAAAAACCCGGTTTCTGGCCACCCGCGTCACTTAATTCAGAACCATTATAGTATCAGCTCTTTTGCTTAAAAAGTAAAAGCCAACTATTAAATATCATCATTGTCTTGACCTTGCACACCCTGAAGAATCCGCGATAATTCGCTCTTCTCATTAATCGCAATCCGAGTCGGAGAACCGCTGATAATCCGTTCATAACTGCGGAAAGAATCTCGAATCACCGGCCCGTTATCAGTGATAGTGTATTCCCGAATTCCCTTGTCGTGCCAAGAACCGCGCATCTTAAACACATTAATTGCCCGCGACATTTCCCCTCGGATTTCCACATACTGAAGCATAATTATCGTGTCAGTAATCGTAGAAATATGGGAATCTGTAATCGAATTAGAACCCATAAATTGGTCGCTTGTATTTGTAAAAAAGCCTGTTATTTCCTCTTGCTTGGCGAAAGCAGTCACCCCGATTACGAATTGCCGGAATGAATTATTGCTAACTCCTCGTTCTAAAGCTGACAGGGAATCGATCGCAATTCGAGACGGTTTAAAATCAGCAACTTCTGATTTGATGTTTTGCAAATGGTCTTCCAAACCAGCAGATTCTGGGTAATTACAAAGAATTTTTAACAAACCTTTATGTTCCATTTCCTCAAAATCAATGCCCCAAGAATAAGCATTGCGGAACAACTGCGCCCGTGACTCTTCATAGGCAAACAGCAGGGCCCGATCGCCATTTTTGCAAGCATTCTCCAAAAATTTGCTGACTAACAGCGTTTTGCCAGTTCCCGTCGCACCCGTAGCCAAAATAATCGAGTCTTTAAAGAAACCGCCGCCGCACATTTCATCGAGAGTTTTGTCGCCGGAAGAAACCCGAACATTGGAAGATTTTTGAGTCAATCGCATCGCCCCCAATGGAAAAATATTAATCCCATCATTAGTAATTGTAAAAGGATACTCACCCTTCATGTGAGTGGTTCCCCGCAACTTCAGAATTTCCATTGTGCGGCGGCGACGTTCCCCTTCCAAAACGTTGCGAACAATCACCACGTTGTCCGACACAAACTCCTCGACTCCAAACCGGGCTACCTGGCCGTATTCTTCCACTCGTTCGGTAGTCATAACTGTAGTTGCACCTACTTGTTTGAGGCGCGCCACTAAACGAAAAATCTCTCGTCGCACCACTGATGCAGCATCGTACTGCTGAAATACTGCTGTCACCGAATCAATGGAAACCCGCTTAGCTTTGTACTTACGAATTGCATATTGAATTCGTTCGATTAAGGCAGATAAATCAAAATTTCCCACGATATCTTGACCTTCAGGATCGGGAGAAGCATCTAAAATAAATAGCTTGCCTTCATCGATAAATTTGGTCAAATCCCAGCCAAAACTGTAGGCGTTTTTAATGATGTCTGTGGGAGATTCTTCAAAAGTTACAAAAACTCCTGCTTCGTCAAAGTTGGTGATTCCGTTGTAAAGAAATTGTACAGCAAATAAGGTTTTTCCTGTTCCCGACGTGCCGCTGACTAGGGTGGTTCTGCCGATCGGCATTCCGCCGTGACTGATGTCATCGAAGCCTTCAATCATTGTGCGGATTTTTTGAACTCCAGTCGTTACCAATCCTTCTGGTTGCACCGTTTGACTAATTTCATTCATGTGGATTTTTATCAATTCTCAGTTTTTTTAAATTTTAAGTCATTAACCGCAGATCCTTAGCATTTGTACTCAGTCTTTAGCTTGTGCTAGCGCTCAATAACTAATGACTGCTGGCTAATGAGTATCATCTTATGAATTCATGTCTTCTTCGCGAAGTTCTTCATAGAGCAAATCTAATCCTATCAGAACTTTTTCCCGATCGGACAAATCACCAATAATTTTTCGCACCGGAGGTGGCAGGATTTTTGCCAGGGTAGGGGTTGCCAAAATTTTATCCTCTTCTGCTAGTTGAGGATTTTTGAGAACATCTATCACTTTCAGCGCGTAGACTCCTTGGAACTCTTGTTCGAGGATGTCCTTAAGGGTTTTCAAAGCTCGCACTGAGTTGGGAGTATTCCCCGCAACGTAAAGCTTCAGAACGTAGGTTTTCTTCAGAGGACTCATGAACTTTTGTTAAATGTTGAGTGTTAGTTATCAGATTTTAGTTGTAGTTGTTATTTGTCTTAAATCTCCTATTCTTCGGTATTTTATAATAATTTTAGTCTGGCCATCCTTTTCTCTATTTTACCTTCTACCTTCGGATGTCTCTTTGGGAATCGATCGCCTGTACATTTCGCACAAATGAGCGATCGCGTCAATTAGAGTCAAACGGTAATCCAGCAATATTTCTTCGCTACGCCCTTCTAATTTTAGTTGTTTGGCGAACTCGTCCATCAATTCCATGTGAATTTCCACAACTTGAGTCACAGGAACATCGGCAAAAAAAGCTAAATTCACAAATTCATCTATTTGATTATTTACCGCAGTATCTTCAGAAAAATAATTCAAAACAATTTTTCGATAAATTAACTTTAATTGCTCCAAAAATTTTAGCTTTTCTTGGGGAGAAAGATTACGCAAAAAATTCTGGGAATTTCTCTTATAATACACACCTAAGTATCCTAATCGCTCCCGCAATTTTTCGGCAAGTCGGCGTTGCTGTCGCTGAAGCAAACTTTGAGCAGTCAGTTGTGCCGTCGCACAAATGTTGGTGGATTGGTCATCAAAAGGAACTGGAGTCGAAAGTTTGAGAAACTGGGTGATCGCCCGATCGATGCTAGCAACAATTTCGCCCGATCGAGCAATTGGCATTTGCACCTCAGCAGGGTGGTAAAAAAAAGAGCAACTTTGCTCTTCACTTTTCTGCGAGGTACTATCTCTAGATTCAAAACCAGATGAAGATGACTGTTCTGGTCTTCCATCATCTCCCGGTTTTGTTGAAAAAATCACAGCCGGCAAAAAGATTGATCGTTCTTGCAGCTTACCAGTCAGCGATCGCAGATCCCCATCTACTTCAAAAACCAAACAGTCTAGGTGGTAATTGTGCTTCAGGTATTCAAAAAACTCGATCGCCGACCTAACCTGCATCAAAGTATAGCGTCCGCACCCCAAAAGCTCGATCGCGGAGGCTGCTAGTTCCTCAGACTTGACAAAAATACATATAGACAGTTGAGGAAGCAAAGGTGTAGGGGAAACAGCTAAGTTGCCCGAAAATGTTGGATCGCTCAGAGTTGATATCTCCTTTACAAATACTTAACATTGTGAACGAACCTGATGGTCAACGGATTACCGTTAGACCGCAGGCTTCTTTTTCCTTTTTTGCAAAGGCTTTTTTGAGTGACGAAGTTCCCCCGCCACTTTCGTAACTCAAACCAATCTTTTTGATGAGTTTGGCTGAGTTTTCGTCTCTATCCAAAGATTCTCCGCATTGACAAGAATGCCACCGATCCGACAATTTTTTCGGGACTTTGTTGAGGCAGTGCCAGCAGTGTTGAGAAGTTCCTCTCGGATCAACAAACAAAACGTTTTTACCTAATTTCCAGGCAACATATTTGAGGACACTGGCGAATTGCCCATGAGCAGCATCAAGCATTGATTTATTCAAGCCACTCTTAGCTGATTGACCATTTGGCAAATAAACCAAATTGCCATTTTCAACATCAGTCTTGAGCTTGGCACGTCTAGTCAGATTTTTGACACTCAAATCTTCAACAACTAAAACATCACATTTGCTAAATAGCTCCTGTGCCGTTTTGAACTGAAAATCCAGTCTAGCTCTAGCTATGAATTGGTGAAGCTTAGAAATTTTACGTTTAATGACTTTCCAAGGCTTAGAGCCTTTAGCTCGCTTAGCTAGCTTCGATTGAAGTCTTGCTAACTTCTCAGCAGACTTCCTCAATAATCTAGGATTTTCAACTCTTTCACCATTGGAAAGGTAAACGTAATTACTGATTCCTAAATCAATACCAACAGTGTTTTCTTCGGTCGGGTGAATTTCTGCAACCGTTACGGGAACTGTTTTATCTTCTAGCGTTAAGGAAATATACCACCCATCCGCTTCTTTGATAACTGTTCCCGTCTTGACCTTGAATCCTGTTGGCATTGGACGATGGAATACCATCGGTACTTGACCTATTTTTGCGAGGTCAATACAAATCCTATGTTGCTCGTCCTCGATTATATCAAAATTGTCTAATTGAGGATAAGTAAAAGATTTGTAGTAGTGAAGTCCTTTGAATCTGGGCTTACCTCTACGATTGCCATTTTTGTCTGGCGTGGTGAAATTTGAAAAGGAAGTTTCAACTCGGTTTACGACATCTTGCAGAACCTGAGAATCTAATACTTTGTAATCAGGAAATAGTTTTTTAGTGTTTTTCAGGTCAGCTAGTTGTATTATCTGCCACTGTACATATCCGCCTTCAATATTCGAGAAAACGTCACCTTTCCTGGTCACAGGATTGCCTGATTCATCCTTTTTTCTGCCATCCCTAGTTTGCACTCTAGTCAAAGGAATATTTTGATAAATCTCCTCAACAGGAACTATAGAAACAACCAAAGGGCAAGCATCAATAGGTGTTCTCGTGGCTTCCCACCACCTAAACCTTTCACCTAGACGGTAGTTGTACTGACGGCGACAGAGTTCTAGATGAGCCACAATCGTCGTCAATTGGGCTTTTGTTGGCTTGAGGCGGTATTTGTACGTCAGTTGCATCAGAAACTTCCTTTTTCGACCTTTGCACAGTATAGTCTGTTCATCCCAAGGAGTAATTTACTCGAAGAACTCCGCACAAGCGCTCCGATGTCTCCCCCCTAAATATACCGAGGGACTTCCCGGCTGGTAGTTAACAATCATCGCAACATTTATTCAAACCAATCTTAACCACAAAATTGGTTACAACCTTGTGGCAGAGGGATAATTAGTCTGTAATCCTATTACTTCTAGTTCAACTACCCCCAGTCTGATTTCTGCAATTAAGCTTAAGCCTTAAAATAAGTGCTAGTGGCCTCAAATCAGGGACTGGTATTGAACGCACGGGGATCAATCCAGCTCCGAGGTCTCGCGCCGGCTGATATAAAACAAATGAGATCTAAAAATCGGCAGCTATATTGGGTCTCAAAAATATTACTGCTCAGGGGAGCTGATTCTCAGGTTCGTTATGCCACAAACTCGCCCTAGTCTCCAAAATTTTATCGAACCAGTCCCACTGTGCCGATCGACAGCTCAGCTCAAAACACTGCGGTCAATTTTCAGTCAGGGCAACTGCGATCGCATCGTAGTAGTCAACGAACAGCTACAGCCCCTGGGATTAGTTTACCTCCGCAGCCTCATGCCACTGGCAGATAGAGACGGCAAATGGCAACAACCCCTGTCAGAGAACCCGATCGCGATCGCCCCCCTGAGAACAATATCAGGAGATTTGAGCGTGACTGAATTTTGGCAATACCTGCAAACAACAGAACTTCATACCCTAGGAGAGCGAGGCGAAACCGAGGGCAAATATTTCGATCGCCCGATCGCCCTGACTAATTCTGAAGGCGAATTTTTGGGACTGCTCAACAGCATGAGCCTGATGCAATTCGCAGCGCTAAACAGCAGCTCCATCAAACACTCCACAGCCTCAGAATATAGCCTAAAAGCTCAACAAACAGCAGCCAGAGAACTTGGACACGCACCGGCACAATCCGTCATCGCCACCGCCCTAGACGCTCAATTACGCTTTCTAGAAGCAGGACTAAAACCCTCAGAAAACCTCAATTCCCTCGTTCAACTCCTAGAAAAACTGCCCTTACCCCTGAGATTGCAAACCCCCACCGGACAAATAGTCAGTCAAAACGCAGCATGGCGGATTTTACTCGGAGCCGGCCCAGAACCAGTCCCAGAGCCAGCAGTCAATCCCCACCGGCCATCTCCCCATAAACCAGGCAGGGAGCCAACCGAATACAAGAGTGCGCCAAATTTAGCCGTCACCCAAGAATTCAGAAGCTTAGTAGGAGTAGTGCGATCGGGCGATCGCGACTCCACCGCAGCCACCAGTTGTCCCCTACCCCTGTACGCCGCCGCCTCCCCATCCACCTTAACCAGCCCAGCCTGGTGTCCAACCGCAGGCAAACCAGACACCTACATTTGCGACTGTCCCGTCCAAAAAGGTCAAGAACGAATCTGGCAATTTATCAAACAGCCACTCTCCGACAACCTAATTTTA
Source organism: Oscillatoriales bacterium (assembly GCA_043718495.1). Lineage (GTDB taxonomy): Bacteria > Cyanobacteriota > Cyanobacteriia > Cyanobacteriales > Microcoleaceae > Microcoleus. The sequence goes on from JAYSVM010000100.1 coordinate 11,025, forward strand.
GTAATGGGACAAGATGTCACCGAAGAACATTTAGTCGCCAAAGAACTAGCAGCAAAAAATGCAGACTTAATCCACCTCAACCGACTCAAAGACGAATTTTTGTCCTGTATCAGCCACGAACTAAAAACTCCCCTCACCGCAGTCCTCGGTTTATCCAGCCTCCTCAAAGATAAATTAATCGGAGAACTCAACGATCGCCAAACTCGCTACGCCAAACTAATCCATAAAAGCGGGCGGCACTTAATGACAATAGTTAACGATATTTTAGACTTGACCAGGATGGAAACCGGGCAACTAGAACTAAATCTTGAACCCGTCGAAATTACCAGCGCCTGCAACAGAGCCTTTGAACAAGCTCAATTACTTCAAGAACAAGAAGAAAAATCCACACTAAAATCGGAGGTAACTACCACCAACCCTGCGGTCGAATCCCTAGTGCCAATCGAATTTACACTGGAAATTGAACCAGGACTAAGCCACTTAATTGCCGACGAACTGCGGTTGCGACAAATGCTCGTTAACCTTCTATCCAACGCCTTAAAATTCACAGAGATTGGCGGCAAAATTGGCTTGAAAGTAAATATTTGGGAAGGCTGGATTGCATTTACCGTTTGGGACACGGGTATCGGGATTCCCGCAGACAAACAACACTTGATATTTCAAAAATTTCAACAGTTAGAAAGCCCCCTGACTCGCCGATTTCAAGGAACCGGACTGGGACTGGTGCTGACTCAACGTTTAGCTAGGCTGCACGGCGGAGATGTTTCGTTTATTTCTTCAGAAGGTCAAGGCTCTGAATTTACTTTGCTCCTGCCACCAAATCCTCCAGGAAACAGTACGGAAGAATCAGCAGAATATACAGCCCTAGATCCAGAATTATTCAAACCAAAATATCAGTATCCGATCGCGGGTTCTCGATCTCGCCTAGTATTAATCGTCGAAGCAGTTCCGAAATATATCGAAGATTTAACCAACGTCCTCACAGGTTTAGGCTATCAAGTAATCGTCGCCCGTTCCGGCACCGAAGCACTCGAAAAAGCTCGCAGGTTCAGTCCAGAAGTGATTTTCCTCAACCCGCTACTGCCACTGCTGTCGGGCTGGGACGTGCTGACACTGCTCAAAAGCGACCCAGATACTCGATCGATACCTGCGATCGTCACCGCCACCAGAGGCGAAAAAGAACGAGCCTCAATCAACCGAGCCGAAGGCTTTTTAAGCTTACCTGTCACAGAACCCGCTTTGAGAATACTACTCGGCGATTTAATCGGTCACCGCGACACCACTGCGCGCAATGTGAGAAGTTCTTTGACTATTTTGTGGCTTAGCCCGCAAAACAGTTCCTGCCAAGGTTCATCTTTATTACTGAACCATAACTATTGTCGGGTTTTAGAAGCCGATGACCTCGGTCAGGCAGAACTTGTCGCCCGCATCTGGCGTCCCGATGTCATCGTCTTGGACGGTACAAATCAACTAGAAAACCCCTCAGCTTTTATCAAACAGTTAAGTCTGTCTCGGAGTTTGAGTTCTCTCCCTTTGGTAACTTTAGACCCCGCAACTACACAACTGGCAAATCAAGTCAAGGGACTGTCAGTATTTCCGTGTTTGGCTACTGGCAACGTCACTTCCGACAGTCCTCTGGTAGCATCTGCTTTGTGGCAAGTTATTCAAGTAGCTGCTGGTATGAGTTGGAAGCCCAGCATTTTATTTGCCGACATTTCGACTTTATCCGACTTAGCTGGAACTGCTGAGGAGAATAGGGATACAGATGAAGTGCAAAATTGCGATTGTCGATCGACAAATGTCGAGTTTCCCATTCCCAGCTCTGAGTTTTTTCTACCCAACTTTCAAGCTTTGATTCAATACCTCCAAACCGCAGGATTTCGAGGAACAATTGGTCTCCGTTGGAAGGAAGTTTTGCAACAGTTGCAATATCAAAGCGTTGACTTAGTTTTGCTTTGCTTGCGAGATGCGCCCTCAGAATCATCCGCTATGTTGCAAGCATTATCTAATCTGCGACAAATGACCGAAAAACCGCCTATTTTAGTGTTGGATTATCGGTCTGTCGCAACTTCGGAATCGAAGGCGATCAACTTTATGTTGCAAGAAGTATCTGCTAAAATTTTGCCTTCTTCTCTGTCGGCTGCCCAATTGTTAGATCGAATTCAACATACTTTGAGATAGGAATTGGGAATTGGGAATGGGGAATTGGGAATGGGGAATTGGGAATGGGGAATTGGTCAGAACCACAGATGGTAGCTAACCCGATCTCAACTTACCAATTTTGCAATTACCAATTACCAATGACTAATTCCCCAATTGTGAGTTATTATTGACGATCGAGAAACCCTTATATTTTTTGCTGGGGCTGTACAGTGCCTAATCGCCTTCCTCTAATATCTCTGCTGCTCACCCTCAGTTTGTGGACAATGCCCAAGCCTGCTGTGGCCCAGGCACTTCTGCCTTACACCCTGCAAATCGACTCAGCCCAACTCGAACAAACAGCTTTGAGCCTTGCAGAAGAAGCCGTTCAGCTAGCCAGACTCCAGCAGTACGAACTCGCTGTACCCAGAGCCGAACTCGCCACACAATTATCCCCCAAAAATGCTCAAAATTGGACTTTGTTAGGTAGCTTGTACCTTCAACTCGAACAGTTTCCAAAAGGCATTGATGCTTTGGAAAAAGCTCAATCTCTGTCGCCGGAAAATCCTGCAATTAAATTTGTCTTGGGAGAGGCTTATTTTCGGCAATCCAAGTATGAAAAAGCTGTTGAATATTTACAAGCAGGGTTGAAGCTAAAACCAGATACTCCTGGTGCATTATTTGATTTAGGCAATGCTTTTTATAAGCTTAAACAGTTTGACAATGCAATCGCCCAATATGAAAAAGCTTTTGCTTTAGAAAAAAACCTTTGGCCTGCTATCAACAATATCGGATTAGTCAAATACGAGATGGGAGATACTGATGGTGCGATTAAGCGCTGGGAACAGGCGATCGCGATCGACAACAAAGCAGCAGAATCAATGCTAGCTCTAGCAGTAGCATTATACAACAAAGGTGACAAAGCAAAAGGCTTGGCAATGGGAGAAGCCGCTTTGAAACTCGACAAACGCTATGCCGGGGCAGAGTTTCTCAAAGAAAACCTTTGGGGCGATCGATTGATCGCAGCCACTCAAAACTTCTTGGCCACTCCCGAAATGAAAGCAGCACTTACTAAAATTCAAGACTCCCCACCCACTCCCCAAATGTAGGTATAGATATAGAAGACACGGCACTATAGATATAGAGGACACGGCACTGCCGTGTCCCTACAATTGATTGTGGATATTACATCTTCCGCTGAAATTCCTCCAAAACATCCATCAACTTAACTTGACACTGCATCGGAATCAAATCAGCTAAAGGCACTTCCCGTTTGCCACCACCCAACTTGACTGGAATACTTTGCAAAACTTGTTCAACTTTATCCGCATCTAAATTGCCATCTTCCAGTAGCGTATAAAGTTGTTCAGCAACAACCGTATGCAAATGAGCATCTCTCAGATATAAATGCCACTTAGCAATGTCAATAAAGACATTTTCACCGATTTCGGCTGCCAAAGATTCGATCGCCTGTGTAGTATTAGCCATATTAAAAACCAGAAAGTTAATTCTTATGGAAGAAGGAAGAACGGAAATGCAACGACAGTAATAGTTTTAGCAGTTCAGAATGTCCCCTCAACCAGAATCCTTAGTCAGGGGCGAATAATCGGCGATCGCAAAATGGTAAATTGCGTGGACAAACACCAACAGTGCCCATCCACCAGTTACCGAAACAGCCCAAGGCCAATCAGCCTTCTGCAAATTGTGAACAAACCACAAACCAGAATTAGAAGCCGAAAAAAGACCCACGTGAATCGCAAAATTCATCCGATCATCTAAACGGCGGTATTCTGGATCATTGCGATCGGGTTTTCGGGGCCAACGAGGAGGCATAGTTTTTCACTTTCTGTTAGTAGTTCTACGCTTATTTTAATCATAAATGCAGCTTTTTGAATGCTGCATCCCTCTCAAGACTTGAATTTATGCCTCCAAATTCTGATAGTCCCCGGATTTGCCACCAGTTTTGCTGACGAGTCGAATTGATTCAATCGCGATCGACTTGGACAACCCTTTCGCCATATCATACAAAGTCAGCGCCGCCACCGAAACCGCAGTCATCGCCTCCATTTCCACCCCAGTTTCCGCCTTAATTTTCACCGTAGCCCGAATTTCATACCCCGGCAACTCAGCATCCGGTATCACCAGCACCTCCACACTACTCAGTGGCAGAGGATGACACAGAGGAATCAAATTCGCCGTCTGCTTCGCCGCCATAATTCCAGCCAACCTGGCAGTACCCAAGACATCACCCTTGGGCGCATTCCCAGCTTCGATCGCAGCAAAAGTCTCCGGTGACATCCGTACCTTGGCAGCAGCCACGGCTTGTCGCGCTGTCGCTACCTTGGCTGAAACATCCACCATCTGGGCTTCACCGCTGTTATTCAGGTGAGTTAGCTGGGTGCGATCGGGCAATTTAGAAAAAGTTTGCGAAAGGTCTTGCATTATTTTGATAATGGTGTTACTGTGATGTTCTGTGGGAAAAGAACTTAATCAATTTTAGATTAAATCTGGACTTAACAGGGGCTTGTAGCTTAGTTGGATAGAGTGCATGGCTACGAACCATGAGGTCGGGGGTTCGAATCCCTCCAAGCCCATTTAAAATCAACAAATCCCCGTAGGGACACGGCAGTGCCGTGTCCCTACAGTTGATTGCGGTAGGGAAACGGCACTGCCGTGTCCTCCTTACCCCTCCGTTGCTATCATTCCGGTGCAACCGGAGTTGATATCAAAGCATAAATATCCTGACCTCGACCGATCGCAAACCTGATCGAATGAGACAAATCCTTGCTACACTGAGTGACGAAAATCAACAAAGCCAAACAAGCAAGACCAGCCGCAAAACCAAACATATTCCTGTAGCCAACTTGTTCAGCCACAAAACCTAAACTCGGCCCCGCAATCGCGATTCCCAAATCAAATCCACCAATACAAATAGAAAGTAATCTCCCTCTTTCTTGAGGTTCGCACCTGTCCGACATCAGCGTTACAATCATCGGCAAAACAGTACCGGCGGCGCAACCCTCAACCAAAGCCGCGATTAAAAAACTACTGGTATTACTAGCATTATACAACAATAGCATAGACAGACAGTAACAGACTAAGCCAGCAGAAATAAACAAACCACGGCCATATTTGTCCGAAGCCCTTCCTGTCACTAATCGCATAGCAAAACTAGCAATTGCCGCCGTTGAATAAAACAATCCAGCATTGAAACCAGCCTGAGTTTCCTGTACAAACAAAGGCATGAAAGTGCCCAGAGTTCCGAAGACTAAACCTACCACTAATAAAACTAAAGCCGGAATCCGAACGCGGGGATTCCACAGCATTTGCCAATAATTTTTGCTATTTTTATCCTTAGATGATGAATCAGATTTTGTTGACTCTACAAAATTCGGTTCAGAAATCTTACAAGTACAAAGTACAGCCATTGTAGCGAAAGATGCAGACATTACAAACAAAGGAGTATAACCTACCCAAGCTTGCAAAAATCCGCCCATAGCCGGCCCAAATGCCATCCCAATCGGACTTACCAAACTCATATAGCCGATTAATTCGCCCCGCTTTCCTGGCGGCGACAAATCTATTACCAAAGCGCTGTAAGCAGTGGTAAAAGCGGCGATGCTAATGCCGTGAAAAGCCCGAATACATAACAGTAAAGGAATAGATTTTGCAAATAGGTAGCAGAGAGGGGCTGTCGCAGCTACCAAAGTACCTAAAAGCAAAACTTGTTTTCGACCTTTGCTATCAGCTATTTTACCTAACTGCGGCCTGGAAAACAAAAGCCCGATCGCAAATGCACCCATGACAAAGCCAATTTGTTGTTTTGTACCACCCACAAATTGCACGTACAGCGGCAAAGTTGGCAGTAGTGAAGCCAAACTAGACCAGAATAGCAAACCTGTTGCGAATAAAGTCAGCAAGTTGCGTCTGGGTTGGGTTTCAATATCCCTAAAAATATTCAAGATGCGAATTCCTGTAAAATCTGCTGAGTACACTCAAGCTAGGGTCAAGTGTATCCATATCATTGTGTGACAAATCCTTAATATTTGCAACTATAGCGGTTCTCGATGAAGTGAAATCCCAAATATGTAGGTTGGGTTGAGGCTTTGCGAAACCCAACTCTTCATTTCAAATAAGATGTTGGGTTTCGCTATTTCAAATAAGATGGTGGGTTTCGCTATTTTAAATAAGATGGTGGGTTTCGCTATTTCAAATAAGATGTTGGGTTTCGCTATTTCAAATAAGATGGTGGGTTTCGCTATTTCAAATAAGATGGTGGGTTTCGCTATTTCAAATAAGATGGTGGGTTTCGCTA